>JAAXZX010000094.1 GCA_012719645.1 Clostridiaceae bacterium | reverse complement strand
GCACAATTGATAACATGAAGCTTTTTTAATTCCTCATCATTCATTGTGTATACCATCCTTTAAGACTATCAAATATATGTGGGGGGTGAAATATTCACGCGATAATCTTAAGGGTGAAATTATCATACGATAAAGACACAGGGTAATATATTATTTGTTATGAAATAATCGGCAAGAAGCTGCAGGCCGGTACCAATGCATGCAGCAGGCTGCTTTTATGGGAGATGAGGGCTATTTACCTTGTAAGCGCGTGCCTGGCAGGAGAGAATTGCAGGTATAACGGGAAAAATTGCAGGAATGAGGCGGTCGTGGAGCTTGTACGGCAGGGCAAGGCTATCCCGGTATGCCCCGAGCAGCTGGGGGGCCTTCCCATCCCCAGGAGTCCTTCTGAGATCGTAAGGTCGGAGGATGGGAGCATTAAGGTAATGAGCAGGGACGGGCAGGACCGCACAAGTGAGTTTTATGCGGGGGCAGAAAAGACGCTGGCTATCGCCAGGGCTCATGGCATTAAAAAAGCCATACTTAAATCAAGGAGCCCTTCCTGCGGCTGCGGCCAGGTCTATGACGGCACCTTCTCCGGAAAACTGACAGAAGGCTATGGCATTACCGCCAGGCTGCTGAAGGATAACCAGATTGAGGTTTGCACCGAAAACGATTTGGAAGTGTAGAACTATGGCAGTAATATCCCTGGATATTGGGACAACAAAGATATGCGCCATTGCCGTGGACGCTGATACGGGAGAAGTCCTGGAGGTTTTGTCAGATGCCAATGCCTTTGTGCCTTCCGGGAACTCCCATGAAAGAATACAGGACGCCGACAGGATCCTTGAGATTTCAAAGAGTCTTTGCGGCGGACTTATCCGAAGGCATTCACCCGTAGACTGTATCGGAATTACCGGGCAGATGCACGGCATCCTCTATACCAGCCGCTCCGGGAAAGCCATAAGCCCTTTATATACCTGGCAGGACCAAAGCGGCGATTTGCCATACAGGGATCAGTTGTCCTACGCGGAGTATTTGTCCGAAAACAGCCCGTACAGGATGGCTTCCGGGTTCGGGCTGACCACCTGTTTCTATCATACACGGACCGGGAAGGTTCCGCCTGAATCATATAAGATCTGCACCATTCAGGATTATGTTGCCATGCGCATGACAGGAAATACCCAGCCCGTCATGCATGCGTCCAACGCGGCGGGCCTCGGCCTTTTTGATCTGTCCCGGAGGGATTTTGACAGGGATATCGTAAGACGGTTCGGCATAAATACCGATCTTCTGCCTGATGTAACTTTAGGATCAGTGGTTGCAGGAAAAACCGCTGAAGGCATACCCGTCTGTGTTGCCATCGGCGATAACCAGGCCAGCTTTTTGGGTTCGGCGGGGGTGGACAGGGAAAGTATGCTGGTCAATATAGGCACGGGAAGCCAGGTATCGGTCATTTCAGACGATTATGAGGTTTCCGGGCATCAATGCCTGGAAGTGCGTCCCTACCTGGACGACATGAACCTGGTTACAGGAGCGCCCCTGTGCGGCGGAAGGGCCTATGCGCTTCTTGAGAACTTCTTCCGTAAGGTTATCCGTATGGCCGGGGTTGAGATCGAGTCAGCCTATCCCTATATGGACGCCCTGCTCTCAAGGACATCTCCTTCCGGTGATCCACTCATCGTATCAACCCGTTTTTCCGGCACGAGGGCGGATCCCCGTGAGCGGGGGAGAATTGAAAACATCGGTCTTGACAATTTTACGCCCGAGGCCATGATGAGGGGTTTTATGGATGGGATGGCCCAGGAACTTTACGATTTGGCAAGGCCCGTGCTTTCCGGGGGCTCCTTCAGGCTCAGGAACCTGGTGGCGGCTGGAAATGGCGTAAGAAAAAATCCTGCCATGAAATCGGTTCTGTCCGGGAAGTTTGGTTTGCCTGTAAAGGTGCCGCTGCATAAGGAAGAGGCGGCGTTTGGAGCGGCCTTGTTTGCCATGACCGGAGTTGGCATGTTCTCCGGTTTTGACGAAGCACAAAAGCTCATCCGGTATACCTGATACCTTTCAGCGTTGTGGTATGCTGTTTTCCTGCTTAGAAACCCGGGCCGCCCAGCTCACATTCCGGCAAGCACTGCGCCGCTGACCGGCCCAAGGGTAAGCTTAATAATACCGTCCTTGGAACTGAGGATGGTTCCGTTTAAGAGATCTGTCACCTCTTGATTGCCAGTCCGGCAGGGAATGGATACCGGCTGTTTATTGTCACTGTTGTTGAGAACAACTATGATCTCCCTTTCATTGCTGTACCGCGAAAAAGCATAGATGCCTTTGCCATTATCCTTTAATACTGTTTTTACGCCTCCTGCAAACTCATCGATATAATCCTTTCTGATGGTGATTATTTTCTTATAAAATGCCGTAAGTTCCGCCGATTGCGGGCTGTCTTCCCAAACCATGGCCTGCCGGTACTCCTCTTCTGTCGATCCGGTTATTCCCTTTTCATCTCCTGCCAGTATGGAAGGGATACCCTCCCAGCACATCTGGAAAAGCGCGGCCAGTTTTAGACGCCTAATATCCCTATCGCAGAAATGAAGGAAGCGCGGCACATCATGGGAGTCAAGCAAATTCATCTGGACCTTGGTGACTGGACTTTTATAGCGCATGCGCATATACCCGAGGCGATTGTCGAACTCGTCCACGCTGATCCCGTTTTTCGGGAAGAAAGCCCGGCAAACTTCAGCGAACCTGTAATTCATGGCCGAGTCAAACTGGTCTCCGTAAAGCCATTGCTCCGCATCCTCCCAGACTTCCGCAATGAGGAAGGTTTCCGGGTTTTCCGCCTTTACTGCGCGCCTGAAGGCTCTCCAAAAATCATGGTTCACCTCGTTGGCCACATCCAGCCGCCATCCGTCAATTCCGGCTTCCCGGATCCAGAAGCGCCCCACATTGCACAGGTATTCAACGACCTCAGGATTTCCGGTATTCAGTTTGGGCATCTGCCTTACATATGCAAATGCGGCGTAATTCAGGTTTTCAGTATCCACGGGAAACTCCAGGCGGTAGAACCAATCCTTGTAGGCTGATGCCTTTCCCTTTTCGCAAACATCCCTGAAAGCGAAGAAATTCCAGCCGCAATGGTTGAAGACCCCGTCCAGGATGACGCGGATGCCCATCTTATGGCAGGAGGCCACCAGTTCCCTGAAATCCTCCATAGTGCCGAAGCAGGGATCAATGGAAAAATAGTCGATGGTATCATATTTGTGATAGGAACCGGCGGTGAAAATGGGGTTGAGATATATGCAGTTCACCCCAAGGTCATTTATGTAGTCCAGGTTCTCGATTATGCCACGAAGGGCGCCGCCCAGCCTGCTCTCGCACGGGGCTCCGCATGGAGCGGTCCTTACACTGCCCTTTCCTGAGATGTATCTTTTCCCGGTGGCGAAGCTGTCGGGGAATACCTGGTATATAATCGTTTTTTTCGCCCATTCAGGGACCGACACGATATCTTCGCGGCGGATATAGGGGAACTGGAAGTACCTGTTCCTGTCATCGGCCGGCGATAGGGTGAACTCCCCGGAGTAATAGTATACATCCTCGTTGCCGTCGCTGAGCCAGAAGTAGTAGCAGATGCGCGAAATATCTACTGTGAAATCGGCCTCAAAATAGTCAAACAACCTGTCTGACGCGACAAGCTTCATTGTCACGGCGGCCATCTTCGCCCTGTGATTTGCCCGGTCCCCGTAGAAAATCAAACACTCCCTGATATCGCCCCTGGCAGCCCTGAGCCTTAAACAGAGACGGTTTTCAGACAGCGCAAAGGCATAGGCCGAATCGGGCAGATGAAATATTGCATGCTTATTCATGATACTAACCTCCCGCCATGCAAGCGCTTGTCTTAGATTCATGGTTTCCCTCATGCAGAGTCTATGCCGGGACGCCATGAATTTATGAATAACGGGCAATAAAGGCATTGCGGCAATTCTGCCTCATTGCACGCAAATCAGGCGCTGACAGGCTGAAATTGCGACTTCCTCGTTTCTTCCCATCATCTTTTTCCGGGGAAATGCATATGATGTATGGAATGCAAGCGATTGCCCCGATGATACGGGATCGTGAATGATGTTGGGGAGGAATCGAAATGAAAAAGCGTGGCATTTTGGCATTGGCACTGGCAGTCCTTATGGCTGCTGCCGCACTGGGCGGCTGCGGACAGGAAGCCGCTTCAGTTAAAAAGGAACCTGTCACCCTGAAGGTGTGGGAATCCGATGGTGTTGAAAAGCAGTTCATCGAAGAAATGGCAAAGTCCTACATGGCTGAAAACCCGCATGTAACCATTATTGTTGAGCCGGTTTCCCATACCGATGCAGCACAGAGATTGCAGCTGGACGGGCCCGCGGGCGTGGGAGCAGACGTATTTGCTGCGCCCCATGACAAACTGGGTGAAATGATCGTAGGAGGGCTTATCCTGGAAAACACCAATGCAGATAAGTTCAAAGGCACCTTTGTCCAGGCTTCTCTCAACGCCACAACTTATAATGGCAAGCTGTACGGGTATCCTACGGCTATTGAAACCTATGCCCTGTTCTATAACAAGGACCTGGTTTCAGATCCGCCCGAAACATGGAAGGAGGTTGAGGAATTCGCCAAAACCTTCAACAAACCCCAGGAAGGAAAATACGCCATCGTCTGGGATGTGGGAAACGCCTACTATTCCTACATATTCCTGAGCGCGTTCGGCGCGGACCTTTTCGGCCCGGACGGGACAGACAAAGACAAGCACATGGTTAACAGCCCGGAAGCTGTGAAGGGGCTTACGTATTTCCAGAACTTCAGAAAACAATACCTGGATGTTGCCCAGGCGGACCTGACCGGTGATTTCATGAATGCCGGTTTCCAGAATGGCACTATTGCCATGGTAATTACAGGACCCTGGAGCATACAGGGTTATCGTGACGCCGGTGTTAATTTCGGCGTGGCGCCGCTGCCAAAATTCGAGGGGATGTCGGAACCGCCCGCCTCATTCTCCGGCATTCGTGCCATGTATGTTTCCTCGTTCACCAATCATCCCGAAGAAGCACAGAAGTTTGCACTCTATCTCACCTCGAAAGAAGCCTTGCTGAAACGATACGAAATAACCGCCCAGATTCCTCCGCGCAATGATGTAAATATATCGGATGATGCCCATGCAGGCATTCTTGCGCAATTTGAGTACTCCAAGCCCATGCCCAGCATACCCGCTATGAACTTCTACTGGCCTGCGATGGCGTCCGCCTATTCCAACATATGGAACGGCAATGATATAAAGACTGAGCTGGATACGGCGGCAGCGGCCATTGAAGCAGCAGAGTAAGGCTTTTCCGGCAAGGAGGGCGGTTCCTGCGGGAACCGCTCTTTGTGTCGGTAAGCTGATGGAAATGCAGCGAGGATTAAACGTGGGAAAGGAGGCCGGACATGAGGAAAAAAGCAGCTGTTTATACGCCAGCCGCGTCTGCGTTTTTTATGGGGCTTGGCCAGATCGTCGTTTTGAAGCAGTATCTCAAGGGAGCATTGCTGGCCGTTTTGGAGATAGTTTTCCTTCTGAATGCCGGTACCCTGTTTAAGGCTGTCAGGGGATTGATTACCCTGGGTGACCCAAGGCCGGATCTTCCTGTAAGGCTCAGGGACAATTCAACCTTCATGATGCTTGATGGGCTTATGGCGCTTGTCGTTGTGATTTTCTTCATAATCTTCTATGCCATAAACATTGTTGACGCAAGAAAACAGGGGAAACTACATGAGAAAACAGGGGAGGTCCAGACCACCAGGCAGTTTCTGAAGAACCTGGGGGAGAAGGCCTTTGCCTATATAGGCCTTTCTCCTGCCATCGCCATGATATCATTCTTTGTCATTATTCCGCTTGTATATGCGGTGCTTCTGGCCTTTACCAATTTCTCAGCCCCCAGCCATCTTCCGCCCAACAACACCGTGGACTGGGTAGGGCTGGAAACCTTCCGGGAGATGGCAAGCCTCGGAGGCCAGTTTTCCAGCGCGTTTCTGCGGACCTCCATATGGACTTTCCAGTGGGCCTTGCTGTGTACCCTGACCACATATTTCGGAGGGCTCTTTATAGCACTGGCCCTGAATGAAAAAAAGATCAGGATCGCCAGGGTATTCAGAACCATATTCATACTTCCCTATGCCGTTCCGGGCGCGGTTATGCTCTTTGTCTGGGCTAATATCCTTAACGGGCAGTTCGGTCCACTGACCAAAATATTGAGGGAACTGGACGCCGTGGAATGGCTAAAAAACATGGGAGTGCTCCAGAGTGACGCAATTCCGTGGCTTTCGGACCCGACCATGGCCAAAATCATGCTGCTCCTGGTCAATCTATGGCTTGGTTTTCCCTATTTCATGATGATGATAACGGGTATTATGACCTCCATGCCGGAAGATATTTTTGAAGCGGCTACCATAGACGGCGCAGACAAGTTCCAGAAATTCAGGTACATAACTCTGCCGTTGCTGCTGTACCAGACTCTCCCGCTGATGATCCTGAGTTTTTCCTATAACATGAATAATTTTGGAGGGGTATATTTCCTGACCCAGGGCAACCCGTCGGATAACCTTACGACGGGGACCTTCGCGGGCTCAACCGATACGCTGATGACCTGGATGTACAAGCTGGCCTATGACACGCGCATTTATAACAAGGCTTCGGTCATAGCGATCTGCATGTTCGTGGTAATAGCGCCCTTTGCCATTTATAACTTCGCCCGGACGAAATCCTTCAGGGAGGGTGAATTATAATGCGGAAAGTCCTGAGCATCCTCAACCATGTGCTGACGTACACCATACTTGTTGTTTTATCGGTCATGGTGCTTTATCCCATAGCCTTTGCCATAGGGGGAGCCTTCAGCCCCGGGAAATCGCTGGCCAACCTGAACATCCTGCCTTTTCCCGCAAATCCCACGCTGGACCATTTTGACGACCTGTTCAACAGGACCAATTATATCCTCTGGTACAGGAACACCTTTACCATTGCCGTTGCCAATACATTGGTGGTGGTTTCGGTCACGCTGATCTCGGCCTATATATTCTCCAGGTTCAGGTTTAAGCTAAAAAAGCCCATGCTGATGAGTTTCCTGATCCTGCAGATGTTCCCCAGCGTTGTGGGAGTCATAGCCATCTATGTGATCCTAAACCGGCTTGCCCTTTCGGACAGCTACCTGGGGCTTATACTTGTTTATTCCGCCGGCGCGCTTCCATATAATATCTGGCTGATCAAGGGGTATTTTGACACCTTCCCCAGGTCGGTGGATGAAGCGGCAAGAGTTGATGGGGCGGGCAATCTGACCGTATTTTTCAGGATAGTGATCCCCAACACCCTGCCGATAATCGCGTTTCTCGGCATAACCAGCTTCATGGCTCCCTGGATGGATTTCATACTGCCAAGGTTCATACTGAGGAGCGATTCAAAGAAGACCCTGGCTGTAGGCCTGTTTGAAATGATCACTGGCCGGTCGAACGACAATTTCACCATGTTCGCGGCAGGAGCGCTCCTGGTGGCCGTCCCCTTTGTCATCCTGTTTGTCATCAATCAAAAGTACCTGGTAAAGGTCATGGCGGCTGGCGCTGTAAAGGAATAAAGCCCATGATCCGGCTGAGGGGGTTTGTACCGTTGGAAACCATGTCGTATGAAAACAGGCATAGGATAAGCGGGCGCCGGCAGAGCGCAGCGTTCCGTCCAGGCCTGACTGGGGGGAACGGCGCAGTGCCGTGGATTTGTATTTTTCTTATGGTGTTCTTCCTGCTTCCTTGCGCGGGCTGCGGCCATCATGCTGATCCTGTGTACTCCCTGGCATCAGTCCCGCAGAACGCGGCAGGGAACAGGCAGGGCGTATACTATGAGATATTTGTCCGGTCCTTTGCCGATTCCGACGGGGACGGCATCGGTGACATAAACGGCCTGATCTCAAAGCTGGATTACCTGAACGACGGAGATCCTGAAACCACCACAGACCTGGGAATCACCGGGATCTGGCTTATGCCTGTGAACAAGGCCGCCTCTTACCATGGGTACGATGTGACCGACTATTATGATATCAACCCGGAATACGGAACCCTGGAGGATTTCGGCAGGCTCCTGCAGGAGGCGCATAGAAGAGGCATTTCAGTAATTATGGACCTGGTCCTGAACCATACCAGCGACAGGCATGATTGGTTTGTACGGTCCGTTGACCCTGAAAGCCCCTACAGGAACTGGTATCACTGGAGGGATGACGGATCGGAAGGGTACAGCCCTGATGTCCGCGTCTGGGGGCATACCGTATGGAACCGGCTTAACGGTGCATGGTATTTCGGCCTTTTCTGGAGCGGCATGCCAGATCTCAATTACGACAACCCTGATGTAAGAAAAGAGGCTTTGAACATCGCAGGTTTCTGGCTCGACATGGGCGTGGACGGTTTCAGGCTGGACGCTGTACCGCATATTTACCATTCCTATGAACTGCCCTGGGGCGAGAGCGGAATCGAGAAAACAACAGGCTGGTGGAGGGAATTTACTGATTTCTGCCATGCAAGAAAGCCCGGTTCGCTGGTTATCGGGGAGGTTTTGGATTCCAACACTGCCGTGAGGGCGGCGTATCTTTACTCATTGGATTCCACCTTCCATATCGGGCTGGGCGAACAGATAGCCGCCGCGATAAGATCGGGAAGGAGCAGGAACAATTACCTGGCCGCGTTTATAGAAAGCAATTACAAGCGATACACCGCCGCCAACCCGGACTATATTGACGCGCCCATGCTGTCCAACCACGACCAGGACCGGATCATCGGACTGCTGAACGGGAGGCACGATTACATGAAGGTGGCGGCGGGCATATACCTTACCCTGGAGGGGCTTCCTTTTATCTACTACGGAGAGGAGGTTGGCATGTTCGGGTCAAAACCGGATGAAGATATCAGGCTCCCGTTTCCCTGGGGCGATGGCGACCGGTTCCAGACAACCTGGAGGGAATCCAGGTTTGAAAAGGTGACTGTATCGGCAGCCCAACAGGATAAGGATCCGGATTCGCTGCTTAACCACTATAAAAGGCTGATAAGGGTGCGGAACAAGAACGAGGCGCTGTATGCCGGGAGGTTCAGGGCCCTTGTTTCGGATAATGAGTGCATAGTGGCTTACGCCATGGAATCGGGTACCCAGTCGGCCGTCATCCTCCACAATCTTTCCGAGGAATGGCAGGATATATCCATCGACCTTGCGGGATATACCCTGGAGTTCTGCCAAAAGGCAAACGGTTTGAAAGAGGAGAATGGAAGGTTTGGGATATCACCTTTGAGTACAGTAATATTTGTAAAGCAGAGGGAGTGAACAAGTGGGCGCAACCATCAACGATGTGGCCAGGGCCGCGGGTGTTTCGCCATCTACGGTTTCCCGTGTCCTGTCCGACCACCCGAAAATAAGTTCCAAGACCAAGCAGAGGGTCAGGAAAGCAATTGAAGAACTGAATTACCACCCCAATACAATAGCCAGGAGCCTGGCGCGGAACACGACGCATACCATAGGGGTCATACTGAATGCCGAAGCCGATCTCCTTATGCGCAACTCTTTTTTCATACAGGCTCTGACCGGCGTCAGCGTGTACGCCCGGGAGAAAGGCTATCATGTGATGTTTGACTTCAACAAGAATGAGGAGGAAGACCTGGCCATTGCTAAAAGCTATGTGTCGGGAAAGAGCGTGGATGGCATTATTCTGTTTACTTCCAGGATTCATGACAAATGCATAGAATACCTGAAAAAGAACAGGTTTCCCTTCTCGGTAATCGGCCGGCCCGATGATACGCAGGATGTGCTCTGGGTTGACAATGACAATTTCCAGGCCACCTACCAGGTGACAAATTACCTGATTGACAGGGGGCACACGGTTATTGGCTTTATGGGAGGCCCGCCTTCCCTAAGGGTTTCGGTGGACAGGTACGAGGGTTTTAAAAAGGCCATGTCAGTCCATGGCTTGCCTCTTATCAAGGATATCATCCATGACAAGGGCATTTTTTCGGAAGAATACGGCTGCGAATGCATGAGGAGAATTCTTGGGTCTTCAGCCCAGGGCGGCTGCATGCCGGATGCCGTTATAACATGCGATGATATGCAGGCCATTGGCGCGCTGAAGGCAATGGGGGAGCATGGGGTCACAAACATTTCCATTATCGGGTTCAATAATACGCCCCTCGGCTGTTTCCAGAATCCGAGGCTGACTTCGGTGGATGTCAACGCCGACAAACTGGGCTACTTCTCCGCAAAACTCCTGGTTGACTGCCTGGAGAAAAACAGGGATGCCCCTACCCACTATATTGTACCCACCGTATTGGCAGAGAGGGAGTCAGTGGTCTTAAGGGGCTGAATTTGACTTTGCCTTAATTGCTTTCTATGGTTATTCATATACTCCCACTCCTGTGTATAGAACCCCTTTATTCCTTTTAGCCTGGGAGGGGGTTCAATACTATGCTCCGGGCAATGCCTGGTCCGCCTTTATTCCATGTAACGTGACGGGAAATATGAGGCAATTAATTAGATGATGTATAATCCTTCTGCGAATCATCTTCAACTTGAAAAACAGCTCGGAATCAGCATGGCGAGCAGTGGAGCGGCGTGTAGAATAATGCTTTTTTTGAGGGAATATGCATGAAGGCTGGCGTATGTCTAACACCTACGCATTTCCCAAAAAATACGATATTCACAATTTTTTTCCACCAAATCAATTATAAATATGGAAAGGGAGTTTGTTATGTTTAACCTGAGAAGGAAATCAGCCATTTTGTCATGCATACTTGTTCTTGCCATGCT
>JAAXZX010000012.1 GCA_012719645.1 Clostridiaceae bacterium | reverse complement strand
CCTTGGACATACTACGCTAGATGGTATAATAATCATGAGACTTGAACGCTCCTTTCTGGGAGGTAATGGTGGTTTTGCAGTTTCCATTATACCAGAGGCGTTTCAGGTCTCATTTTTATTATTAAGTTAACAGACCAAAAATATAGTCAGGGAGGTATGTTTATGAAAAGGCATGTGAGATTTATAGCGCTGATTTGCTGTCTTTTGCTTGTTTTCACCAGCCTGGCCGGATGCGGGGACAATGCCATTGAGCCTGTTGTTGAACCTGCTGCGCCGACCCCTGCAGAGAAAACTGTTGTTGAGCCAACTCCCACAGAGAAACCTGATGTTGAGCCAACACCTATGCCTGAAACGGGACAGCCGACCTCTCCTCCCAAAAACCAGGTCGATGAAAGCGAAATTCCACAATATGAAGGCTACACCCTTTTGTGGCATGATGAGTTTAACGGGACCAGCCTGAACACCGATATATGGAATATTGAGCAGCACAGACCGGGCTGGACCAACAACGAACTGCAGGAGTACACCATGTCAGGCGACAACGTATTTGTAAGGGACGGAAGGCTTGTCCTCAAAGCCATAAAAACACAGAAAAATGGAAAGGACTATTATACCTCCGGCAAGGTAAACTCGAGAAAAAAGGGTTTCCTGTATGGTAAGGTTGTTGTAAGCGCCAAAGTGCCTGAAGGACAAGGTTTATGGCCCGCGATCTGGATGATGCCCACGAATGAAGGCTATTACGGAAACTGGCCTAGGTGCGGTGAAATAGATATCATGGAGGTCCTGGGCAACCAGGCCCACATAGCCTATGCCACCGTACACTATGGTGAACCTCATGCGCAGCAGCAGGGTTTCAAAGTCCTGACCGATGGCACCACCTTTGCTGATGACTTCCATGAGTTTTCCCTGGAATGGGAACCCGGTGAAATGCGTTTCTATGTGGACGGGGAACTGATACATAAAGTAAATGACTGGTACACCTCGATAGGCGGAGAGGAAAAGCCTTATCCTGCGCCATTTGACCGGAGTTTCTTCGTTCAGATGAACCTGGCGGTAGGCGGCGACTGGCCTGGAAATCCTGATGAAACCACAGACTTTTCCAAGGCCGAGTTTGAAATAGATTATGTCAGGGTATACCAGAAGCCGGAGTATGACACCAATGTCAAAAAGCCGGAAAAGAAGTTCCGTGAGCCCCTGGAGGACGGAAACCTGATCTACAACGGCGATTTTGCCGAGGCAGAGGATCTGAACGACGATATCAACTGGAAGTTCCTTCTTTTCCAGGGCGGCCAGGGCACTGCGGAGATAAAGGATGGAATGATGATTATCAAGACCCAGAACCAGGGAACCGTGGATTATTCGGTACAGCTTGTACAGGCCGATCTTCCCATGTACAAGGGCAAAGAATACCGGATATCCTTTGAAGCGCGCGCATCGGAAGTACGGGATATGATCGTGTGCGTATCGGCTCCCAATGTCAACTGGATCAGATACTTCAAAGATACCCTTCTGACCCTGTCAACAGAATGGCAGACCTACACTTATGAGTTTAAGATGACCGAAAAGGATGACAACTACGGAAGACTGGAGTTTAACATGGGGAACAAAGGCTCTACGGCTGATATTTATATAAGAAATGTCCGCGTGGAGTTCATTGAGTAGCCCGCTGAATGACAGAATACCCCCCTATCCCCTTGCCATTTGGGGATAGGGGTTATTGCTATATGGTTGTTCATGATGGTGTGTTGCCAGCCGGCCTTACGGCAGGTACGGTTAACCGGTGCTTTTTCCTGTCGGCTTATGTTACTATAAAATATGATTATCTAATAACGGCAAAAGGAGTTTATCGAAAATCATGAAACTGAACAGAGGAGTTAACCTTGGGGGTTACCTGTCGCAATGTGCCCACACCCGGGATCATTACAGGTGTTTCATCAGCGAAGACGATATAAGGCAGATAGCGGATTGGGGACTCGATCATATCCGCCTTCCCGTTGACTGTGAGGTGCTGGAAACCGAGGAAGGCAAAAGGAATACCGAAGGGCATGGATATGTAAGCCAGGTTATTTCATGGTGCGAGAAATACGGCCTGAATGTCGTGCTGGATCTTCACAAGGCATATGGCTATGCTTTTATTAATGCTTTTGGCAGGCAAAAAAACATCTTGTTCGAAAGCCCGGAGTTAAAACAGAGGTTCATCAGGCTGTGGGAGAACATTGCAAGAGAATACGGGGACTGTGCCGTATGGACATATAAGGGAATGGATTTTGGACTGACAGATCCCCATTATGCCGATATAAGAGATGAGCTGATTTCATTGTGGACAGCAGGATAACCCTGAAAGGAACTATACGGCATGAAGAATAGACTGATGAAGCATCAGCTGCTTCGCACCCTTGTTGAACTGCGCGGCAATCCACGCGCCTGCGTTTATACCGAGCCCATGTGGGGCTTATCCATGAACCTGTGCCTGCCTTACGCCACGGTATATATGCTGACCTTCGGCATGAGTGATACGCAGGTTGGGATAGTATCATCGGTATATATGTTTTCCCAGATGATCTTCGCGTTTTTGGCGGGCGCTATAGTTGACAAACTGGGACGCAGAAAGAGCACCGCCATCTTTGATTTCCTGTCCTGGAGCCTCCCCTGCCTCATCTGGGCCTTCAGCCAGGGATTCTGGTTTTTCGTTGTGGCTGCGCTTCTTAACGGGATGATGAAGATACCTACCGTATCATGGGACTGCCTTCTCATAGAGGATGCCCCGAAGGATAAGATCACCCAGATCTATTCGCTGGTGATACTTGCGAGCAATCTCTCGGCTTTATTTGCTCCCATCTCCTCGGTCCTCGTGGCAAAGCTGACGCTGGCTCCGGCAATACGCATCCTATATATCAATGCTTTCGTTGTAATGACCGCAAAGCTGCTGATCTTGTTTAAATTCTCAACCGAAACAGCCGTAGGCAGGATCAGGCGCGAAGCGACACACGGCAAGTCGCTGGGCGAGCTTTTATCGGGATACAAGGGCGCGGCAAAAAAGATCAGGACCTCGAAAGGCACTATTTTTGCCATCATCATCAGCATACTGGTTGAGATCGCGGCCATGCTTGGAAGCACCTTCTGGCAGATAATCGTGTCAAAACGCATCGGTGTCCCGGACGAACTGCTGCCCATCTTCCCGATGGTAAAAAGTATTATCTCAATAATACTTTTCTTTACCGTTATAACGCATATACGGCAGGCAAGGCTGAAATGGCCGCTTTACGGAGGGTTTCTGAGCGCCATAATCGGATGCCTGCTGCTTATTTCGGTAAGAGGCACCGATTTTTTGGGATATCTGATCCTTTCGGTTTCGCTCATATTTGAAGCCTTGGGCGGCGCTGTTCTGGCTACGCTCAGGGAATCCCTGGTGGCGATTCATGTTGATCCGGCGGAACGCTCCAATATCCTGGCCCTGCTGCAAACCACGGTCATGCTGGTGAGCGTGCCCTTTGGATACATAGGCGGTATGCTGAGCGATATCTCAAGAGTACTGCCTTTTGTTCTCACCATCGGCCTGCTCCTTTTGGGAATCCTTGCAACGGCACTGTATTACCGCAGTGCTATAAGGGGAAATGAGAGTGGGTAAAGCCAGGGGAAAGCCAGGGAGACGGTCCCCGTGGCTTTAAAATCAGAGAGTGAACCAGAGGAACCGTCCCCCTGGTTTGAACCAGAGGAACCGTCCCCTTGGTTAGCGAGCTTTTACGCCATATCCCAGGGCGCTCAGGGTTTCCATTCCGGCCTTCATGGACTCCTCGTCCTCGAAGCGGATCTCCAGCGCCCCTTCCTCGTTTTCGCGGCTGTGTACAATGCCGATGTTCTTGATGTTGATTCCCTTTTGGGCAAGGGCTGTAGCAATGGTCGCTATGATGCCCGGCCTGTCCTCCACATCCACGACAATATCGTACTGCCTTTCGATTATGCTCTTTGGCATGTCCGCGATGGAGTTGCGGAAAGCCCTGGCGGTCGTGAAAAAACGAATGAGTTCATCCCGGTTTCCGTCTTTAAGGATCTCGCAGAAATCGGATAACTGGCCTTCCATTTCCGAGAGGGTCTTCAGTATCATTTCCCTGTTGGACAGGCAGATACCGGCCCAGAGATCCGGGGACGATGAGGCAATCCTGGTGATATCCTTGAAACCTCCTGCGGCAATGGTCTTCATATATCCATCCGGACCATCCAGCTCCCTCACAAGATTGACCAGGAGGGATGCCACAACATGGGGAACATGGCTTATGGCGGCCGTTGCACGGTCATGCTCTTCGGGCGTCATTTCAAGGGGAATGGCGCGAAGATCCCGGATAACGCTCAGCAAGAGCTGTTTATTATGTTCAGGTGTATTCTTACCTGGGGTAATTACATAGTAAGCATTTTCGAAAAGATTGGCCTTGGCGGCAGAATAGCCCGATTTTTCCGATCCGGCCAGGGGATGGCCTCCAATGAACTGGTTTGACACTCCAGCTTCGGCCATGATAAGGCTTACATCACCCTTGGTGCTGCCCACATCGGTTATAACGCAGTCGGACCTTATATGGGGCTTCAGCCTTTCCAGTACATCTTTCATGGCATAAACCGGCACGCAGAGGAAAACAATGTCGCAAACCCCAAACTCAGAAAAGTCAGGGGATACGGCAATGTCCACAACCCTATCGGAAAGGGCTTTGTCCACGACTTCCCGGTCCCTGTCCCATGCTGCAATGCGGTACCTGTCGTCTCTGCTCTTCAGGGCAAGGGCGATGGAACCTCCAATAAGCCCTAAACCGGCCAATCCGATCGTCACATCATTTTTCATCGAAACACACCTTCCGTACTACTGAAAATGCGCCTGTAAAGCGCCTTTTCGCCTGCATCTGCAACTTTGATTTTCCTGGCAGACAAAACCCCGGTTTTTCTGTGTGTTCGGCATATAGCCCGCCAGAGGTTTGCTAAAGCTTCAAATTACCGGTTTCCAGCAGCCTAACTGTGAACAGGATGCCCGATACCGTTTTGGAATCCTTAATGGCGCCGTCCATTATCATTTTGATGACGTCATCCATTTTATACTTAAACGCCTGAATAACCTCGTCTTCATCGGGGCTTGCCTCTCCCTTGGAAAGGCCTGTTGCCACATACACATGCAGCACCTCGTCAGAATAGGCCGCTGCCGGATATAGGGTCAGTATCTTGACTAACCTGCTTGCAGTGTACCCGGTTTCCTCCTTGAGCTCCCTTGCAGCGCACCGGGCGGGGTCCTCGCCTTCGTTCAGCCTGCCGGCAGGCAATTCCAGGGAAACCTCCTCTACGGGCTTCCGGTATTGCTCTACGAGTATTACATGCCCGTCTTCGGTTATGGGAACAATCACTGAAGCTCCCGAATGCCTTATGACATCCCTGTATGCTGCCTTCCCGTTGGGAAGCTCAACAGTCAGCCTCTCTATGTCAAAAATGAACCCTTTATGGACGGGTTCGGTCCTGATGGTTTTCTCGTAGTAGTTCATTCATATACCTCTTATCATTGCTTGCCGATTTCCCTTGCTTTTCTGGTGCATCCTCCCATGGCCCTTATTATGGCGCTTCTGAAGCCGGCTTTCTCCAATTCCGCAACGGCCTCGATAGTTGTTCCCGCAGGCGAGCATACCATGTCCTTGAGCTCTCCCGGATGCTTCCCTGTTTCCAGGACCATTTTCGCTGACCCCAAAACCGCCTGGGCTGCGAGCCTGTATGCCTTGTCCCTGGGTATTCCCGACTGTACCGCCGCATCGGCCATGGCCTCGATGAACATGAAGACATAGGCCGGACTGCTGCCCGTCAGCGCAGTTACTTCGCTCATCAGGCCCTCTTCCAGTTCCTCGGCCTTTCCGGAATACCCGAAAAGCTCCATAATGCTTTGCTTTTCCTGGGATGACTGGGTTCCGTCAAAGCATACGAGGGTCATCCCCTCGCCCACAAGGGCAGGGGTATTGGGCATGGTCCGAACGACCCTTGCCTGTTCCCCGAGTATGCCCTTATACCACGATATAGGAAGCCCTACGACGATGGACACCAGGATTTTACTGCCCAGCGCGTCCCTGATCTCCTCCAGGACAGCTTTCGCGTACCTGGGTTTGACAGCAAGGAATACTAAATCGGACGCAATGACCAGTTCAACATTGCTCCCGCAGGGTTTAAGACCTGTATCGCGGGCAAGCTGGTCCAAGGCGTCCCGGTTTATGTCATATGCGAACAGTTCGTATTTATTACCGGTGTTTCCCCTTGCGATCCCCCGCAGCAGGGCGCCGCCCATGTTTCCGGTTCCGATAAACCCAACCTTTACAGACATATACTCTACCTCCCTGCGCTATCGGCAGTTGATACGGCGATTACCAGCCATCCATCATGGATACCTGGTCGCTGTCGTCATCCCTGCTCAAATACTGTATCCCCAGGTGCTCATAGGCAAGCCGGGTGGCCTTCCTTCCCCTGGGCGTTTTCTGCAGGAAACCAAGTTGCAGCAGGAATGGCTCGTAAACGTCCTCTATGGTGTCTGGCTCTTCGCCGGTTGAGGCGGCAAGGGTATCCAGCCCCACCGGTCCGCCGTCGAATTTCTGGATGATGGAGAGAAGCACGTTCCTGTCCACGCTGTCCAGTCCCAGTTCGTCAATATCCAGCGCTTTCAATGCATATCGGGTCACCTTAAGGTCGATATGCCCGTCGCCATGGATCTGGGCGAAATCCCTTACGCGCTTCAGCAGGCGGTTTGCAATACGGGGAGTGCC
Organism: Clostridiaceae bacterium; assembly: GCA_012719645.1. Classification (GTDB taxonomy): domain Bacteria; phylum Bacillota; class Clostridia; order DSM-8532; family DSM-8532; genus Thermoclostridium_A. The sequence continues at coordinate 39,531 of JAAXZX010000012.1, read as the reverse complement.
CCTGGACCTTCTGGCGATCTCCGTAGCGGCATCAGGATCTATCTCTATGCCCAGGATTGATGCCGACCGTTCCACGATCCGTTTCAGTTCATCCGGTGAGTACAGTTCAAGCCTGTTGATGATGCCGAACCTTTCCCGCAAGGGAGAGGTGAGAAGTCCCGCCCGGGTGGTGGCGCCCACCAGCGTAAACCTGGGAAGGTCTATGCGTATGGACCTGGCGCTCGGCCCTTTCCCGATAACGATATCCAGCGCGTAATCTTCCATGGCCGGATAGAGTATTTCCTCCACAGTCCTGTTCAGGCGGTGGATCTCATCGATGAACAATACATCGTAATCACCAAGGTTGGTCAGTATGGCGGCCAGGTCTCCCGGCCTTTCTATGGCCGGACCCGAGGTAACCCTCAGGCTGGCCCCCAACTCGCTGGCTATAATCCCTGCCAGCGTGGTTTTTCCCAGTCCCGGCGGGCCGTAGAGGAGGACATGGTCCAGGGCTTCATTGCGTTGTTTCGCGGCACGGATAAAGACCTGGAGGTTTTCTTTTACTTTCTCCTGGCCTATGTATTCGTCCATTACACGAGGTCTTAGGCTCGCCTCGTCATAATCGTCCTTCCTGAACTCACGGCCTATCAGGCGTTCATCTTCCTGCAAATCTTTCACCTTCCCGGTCATATTGCCGCATAATTATGGCTGCAGCATAGCCTTCAAAGCATCCCGGACGATGTTCTCAACCGTCTTGTCCTCACTGTAGACCGCGGCCACTGCCCTGTTGGCCTCGGAGGATGTATATCCCAGCATCAGCAGGGCGCTAACGGCTTCGCTCAGCCTGGAGTCACCTCCGGCATCGGCGGTAATGCCCTGGATTCCATCCAGCCCGGGCATATCCTTGTATTCTTTTTTCAGCTTGTCCTTCAGTTCCAGGATGATTCTCTGGGCAGTCTTCCTGCCAATACCCGGCGCCTTGACGAACCGGTCCGCATCATCGGTCAGAACCGCAAGGCCGAATTGTGTCGGCGGAATACTGCCGACCAAAGCCAGCGCCGCCTTCGGGCCAACCCCGCTGACTGTCAGAAGCTGCTCAAACATCTTGAGCTCTTCTTCGCTGAAAAAACCGTACAGGTACATGCGTTCATCGCGAATGCTGAGGCAGGTAAAGACCTTTACCTCTTTGCCCAGTTCGCTTTGATGATAAAGGGGAGTCGGAGCCGTATACACCTGGTATCCCACTCCCCCTACCTCAACGATGATGCAGTCGGCCATCTTTTTCTTCAGTATACCCTTAAGATAGGCAAACATCATCAGTCACCATGTCCCGAATAATTGTAATCTCTCACGCCAAGCTTTGCCTGCAGTTCCTCCACGAGGGTCCTGTAAGCGGCTAGTTCTTCCTTAAGTTCACTGATAAGCTCATCCTTCATCCTGATGACCTCCATCAGTTCTTCTCTGCTCATTTCCTCAAGTTTTATCATGGCCATATAACCTCCCAAAATTAGGTGGACCGCTTGTCCCGGTTTTATCTTCTTTCTGGTAGAAAAAGGTGTCAAGGGGCCTTAAATTGTATTTCTGGTAGTTTATAATCTGCTCGGTGCTGCCTATGAACAGGATGCCATTGGGCGCCAGGGCCTTGGACAGCTCTTCAAACAGGAACTCCTTGGCTTCCTCGGTAAAATATATGAGAACATTCCTGCAAAGGATAATGTCCTGGTCCTTCGGGAAAGGATCCCGCAGCAGGTTTATATACCGGAATTCCACGCATCTTCTCACATTCTCGGATATGACATACATATCCTTGTCCTGTCTTGTGAAGTACTTTTCCAAAAACTCCCGGGGGAGTTCCCTCACGTTCCTCTCCGGATAAACTCCCTTCTTTGCCTTTTCTATGGCGTCATGGTCGATGTCCGAAGCCAGGACCCTTATCTTTTCAAGGGGCATGAACTTATTCAGGATCATGACCACCGTGTAGGGTTCTTCACCGGTAGAACATGCCGAGCTCCAGATCCTGACGTCTTCCTTCCTTCTCTTCCGGCTGAACGCTATGGGCAGGACCTTTTTCTCAAAGAGTTCCCATTGCGCGGGATTACGGTAGAACTCGGACACGTTGATTGTAAGATACCCGATGAATACGTCCCTCAATTCATTATTTACCCTTATTTCATCAAGAAAGGACAGGTAAGTGGAAAAACCGTATTTCTCGGCAAATGATGTGATGCGGCGTTTCATCTGTTTTTCTTTGTAAAGGTTCAAATCGATCTGTGAAAGCCTGAAAAATTGTGCCTTAAACTCTTCATAATCGAGAAATCCAGCCATCTGATCCCCCTACACATTCCAAAAATCATAGTAAAATAAAAAGTCCTCTTATATGGCAGCAAGACCGGATATTCCGGTCTTGCCCTATATCAGGCAAGACCGTTTGAACATGTCTTGCCATCATCTTTTTGTTAAGTCTTTTACTTCTTTTCGTTTATGAGATCGCCAATTGTGTTGGTCATCTCTTCGGTATGCTCTGTGGGGATATCCTCCTCAGCAGCCTCGGGCGCCTCTTCGTCTTCCCTGACCGGATCTATGGGGCTTACCTCCTTGATGCTGAGACTGATCTTCTTGATCTCAGGATTTACTTCAATGACCTTCATATCAACCTTCTGGCCCAGTGAGAGAACCTCGTCAGGCTTGTTGATACGGACATTGGAAATCTGGGAGATATGGACAAGCCCTTCAACGCCATCTTCAAGCTCCACAAAGGCTCCGAATGGAACCATGCGCTTGATGATGCCGGTTACCACGTCGCCCACGTGGTATTTCTCCTCTATATTGTACCAGGGATTGTCCTCCGCTTTCCTGTAGCCGAGGGAAACCTTCTTCTTTTCCCTGTCAACCCCGATAACACGGACGGTGACCGTATCTCCCACTTTTAAAACCTCGGAGGGGTCGTCTATCTTTTTCCATGAAAGCTCTGACACGTGGATCAGGCCGTCAACGCCGCCCAGGTCGACAAAGGCGCCGAACTTTGTGAGGCTCTTGACCGTCCCGGTATATTCCTTGCCCTCTTCCACTTCGTTCCAGAATGCTTCCGACTTCCTGTTCTTCTCCTCTTCGATGAGAAGCCGTGCGGAACCGACAATCCTGCGCCTGTTGGCCAGTTCGGTAATCCTGATCCTGATTTTCTTGCCAACGAAGGGGCTGAGATTCTTGATGAACCTGTCGCTCACCTGGGATGCGGGAATGAAGATCCTCATGCCCTTGTACTCGGCAACGAGTCCGCCCTTGACAACTTCCTTCGCCGTCACTTCAATGGGCTTTTCATTCTTGAACGCATCCTCGAGTTCTTCGAAGCCGCGGATGGAATCCATCTTCTTCTTTGAGAGAGCGACATTACCTTCTCCGTCGTTCAGCTTGGTGATAATCGCTTCAATCTCGGTGCCAGGCTTTAAGTCTCTCTCAGGATCGAAATCCGGGTCATCGATAAACTCTTCCATCGGGATAATTCCATCGGCCTTATATCCAAGATCAACGAATACATCATTGTTGTTGTATCCAATAATCTTTCCCTTTACAACATCATTGGTCCTGAGCTCTGTAAAGCTTTCCTCCAAGGCCTTGCTGAAATCGATCTCGCCTTCCTGCCTGTTTGTCATGTCTTCCATGTGTAAAATAACCTCCTTGATTACCCAATCCGGTGTTGAAGCCCCAGCGGTAATCCCAACTGTCTTGATATTATTTAATGAGGGGAGCTCATCAGCATTCTCTATAAGATAAGTCTGCGGGCAGTTCTGCCGGCAGATTTCATATAGCTTCTGCGTATTTGAGCTGTTCCATCCTCCAATCACAACCATTGCGTCAGCAACCTTGGATAGCTCAGCCGCCTCGGTTTGCCTTTCCACAGTCGCATTACATATTGTATCAAATTTTAATGCGAATGCAAACTTTTTCTTAAGGGTTTCAAAGATGGCGTCATATCTTGACTGCCTGAAGGTGGTCTGAGCTACCGCGCATATCCGTTCATCGGAATAGTCCAGGTTCTCGGCATCCCTTTCATCGGATACAATCAAAGCTTTTCCCTCACACCATCCGTTTATTCCTTTCACTTCGGGATGCTGCGGATCTCCGACGATGACTATTTTAAAGCCTTCTTCCTGCTTTCTATTGACAATCTCGTGGATACGCTTCACATATGGACATGTGGCATCAAGAACAGTGACCTTGCATTCTTTAAGCTTTTCATAGACATCCTTGCCAATGCCGTGGGCGCGGATGATGACGCAGTCGTTCTCCCTGAGTTCCTCAAGATCGTGGATCGGCTCGATACCTTTTTTTCTAAGGGTTTCTATGACCTGGGAATTGTGGATGAGCTCTCCCAGGGTAAATACCCTTCCTTCACACTGGACATCGAACGCGGTTTTTACCGCCCTGTCCACTCCAAAACAGAATCCTGAACTTTTGGCAACTACAATTTCCAATTCCTATACCTCTTTTAGTCCCGTCAGTTTATTATTCCATAAGCGCATATATGCTGTCGATGATCTCACCCGACACCCTGTAAAGTTCCTCCTTGGGGTAATTAATCCCTGTGCCGTTTCCGGTATCGGAAGCGATCCGGTATGGCTTGCCGAAAATCAGCTCAATCTTCCTGAAGGGCCTGAAAACGCCCTTTATGGCCACCGGCAGGATTGGTGCGCCCGAATGCAGGGCGAACAGCGCAATGCCCGCTTTTCTTTTATTCGGGTCCCTCTTCCTGGTCCGGGTTCCTTCCGGGAAAACGCCTACTATCTTCCCTTCTTCCAGCAGCCTGAAAACGGTCTTCACCGAACCCACATCCCCGGTTCCGCGGCTGACCGGAAATCCCCCGAGGCACCTTATGATCCATCCTAAGAACCTGTTCCTGAAAAGCTCGGCCTTCGCCATATAGTGTACCTTTCTTTTCGGCACGAATACGCCTATGAGGAACATGTCCAGCGCAGTGGGATGGTTCGCACAAAGAAGGACAGGGCCTTCCGAAGGTATATTTTCCCTGCCTTTGACCTTAATCCTGTAAAAGAGCCTGAAATATATCGTGAACAGTACCTTGCCTATGCTGTACAGCATTTTCAGTAAAACCTCTTCCTGACCATGTCCATGATAATAGCCACAAGCTCCCCGACGCTCTTTCCGGTAGAATCGATTTCGACGGCATCATCTGCCTTTTTAAGGGGCGAATGCTCCCTTGTACTGTCATTGTGGTCGCGTTCTTCAATTTCTGCGACAAGCTCCTCGAAGGTCTTGTCCAGGAGTCCCTTTTCCTGCAGTTCAAGATAGCGCCTGCGGGCCCGTTCTTCTGCCGTCGCGGTCAGGAAGATCTTGAGACCTGCATCAGGAATCACCTTGGTACCGATGTCCCTGCCATCCATAACCACAGGGTTGTGCCTGGCTATTTCCTGCTGGAGGGCTACAAGCCTGGCCCGGACCTCGGGAAAAGCCGAAACATTGGAAGCGCCCATGGAGACCTCGTTTGTCCGTATGGCCGAAGAAACGTCCTCTCCGTCCAGGTATATCCTCTGGACTCCGTCCTGGTAATCCACTGCGATATTAATGTCAGGCATGATGCTCGCAACGCCTTCGTGATCCCTGGTATCAATGCCGAGCCTTATGGCTTTCAGCGCAACTGCGCGGTACATGGCTCCCGTGTCCAGATAGATGATCCCAAGTTCCCTGGCAATCCTTCTGGCCAGGGTGCTCTTCCCCGCGCCTGAAGGGCCGTCGATGGCTATTTTTATGTCTTTCAAGCGGTCATCCTCCATTATGCAGCGTTAATTGAGTATATAAAGCCTATATGATGCGGTGGGCTAAACCACGCGGTGTCCTATGCCGATGGCCACATCGTTGAGGTGGAGAAGTCCTATGCCGAAGAATACTGCAACTCCAACATGCTCGCCGCATCTCGCCACTGCGACTTTGCCGCCTACATTGAGGCCAATGGCCTTTTGCATGACCTGTGAAAGGGCTTCCCTGGCAGCGCCGGCAACAGCGCCCTCCTCGGCATGGGATTCCGCGATAACCCCTTCCCTCTTGGCCGACACCACGGCCCGTTCGATGATCTTGGTTACCGAGCTTATGAACTCCCCGCCATAATCCACGGCAGATGTTCTTATGCCCATATCCGCCAGTTCCCTCTGGAGCGCCTTTTCCTCTTCCCTGCAGCCTGTCAGGGACATGCGTATGGCAGCCTTGATAATGTCCTTGCTGCCGAAACCCTCATGGTTCATACCCTTACCTCCGTCTATTACCTTGATTATATTGGAAAACATACTGCAGGACAAGGGTGGGATGAAAGAAACTTTTTACGGGTCAGTTCCTGATATTTACCCTCATGATACGGTTCATGCCAGGGGTTATCCTGACAGCGTTATCTCTCATATCATCATGAAGGCCGCTGCTTCTCTCCGAAATGTAAACATGGAATGCCGGAGCCGATTTGGCGGCATGGATCTCCACAACGTCACCGTCGGCCAGTTCCAGCTTTACGGGGAACCTGTGAATGACCATGACATGACGGCCGTTAATATATAGTGAGGCGCTGTTTGCGGTGTATTCACCCAGGAGGTTCAGCGTCGCGTGCCCCCGGTCGATGATGGACTGATGGCTTTTTATTGGCTCACCATTGAGGTCGTCGGTCCGGAGCTCCGTGCCGCAGGGCAGAATGAGCATGAACTGTACGGTGATAAGAAGGCTGATCATGAGAACCGACAGGAATTTCAGCAAAAAATCCATATAACCACCTGAATCCATGGATATCGATATTCTTTCCATTGCCGGGCTGGTTAATTCGATTTCCGGCTGAGTGCAGGAGGTTCAGGCTGTATATGCTTCGGCAGTATGTTTTAGGTTATGGGATTATTTCCGGCGATAGGATTGAAGCTGTATGCTGATTCGGAGTATGTTGAGGTTATGTGCTTCTTCCGGCAGTATGGTTGAAGCTGTATTCTGCTTTAGGAGGTATGTTATTGGATGTATACCGATTCTGGCAGTATGGTCCAGGTTACATGCAGCTTCAGGCGGTATACTTGAAGCTGTATGCTGCTTTCGGCGTATGGTTTGGGCTGTATGCGATTCTGGCAGTGCTGACTAAGATTATATGCCGCATCCGGCAGTATAACAAAGGCTACACGCTGCTTCCCGCCGCATAGCCCGTGGACAGGGCAATGGTCAGGTTGAATCCGCCCGTATATGCGTCCACATCAATGATCTCCCCGGCAAAATACAGCCCATTGACGAGTTTTGATTCCATGGTTTTAGGATCGATCTCGCCGATTTTGATTCCGCCCGTCGTCACGATGGCCTCCGCTATTGGTCTTGACCTTGATACCGTAAGCCGGATCCCTTTAAGCAGGGAGACCATCCTCTGCCGCTCCTGGCGGGTAATCTGGTTAACTGGTTTTTCGGGAGGTATCTCCAAAAGCTGGATAAACACCGGGATGAAGCTTTTTGGAAGGAGTTCATGGAGGGCGTTGGAAAGCTGCTTCCTTGAAAACTTCTCGAAATCCCTCTGTATGCGTCTGTAAAGGACTTCCTCAGTCAGGGCGGGCTTCATGTCGATAACCAGGACGGACCCGGCAAAACCGCTATCCAGGATGTGCCGGCTTGCGCTTAAGACCAGGGGGCCTGATACCCCAAAGTGGGTGAACAGCATCTCCCCCAGTTCCTCAAAGACCTTTTTCCCGCTTGGATCGTACACGGTGAGCACAATATTCTTAAGGGTCAGTCCGCTGACCTCGCTCACCCAGGTTTCAACGGTTTCCAGCGGTACCAGGGAGGGTCTGAGTTCTGTGACAGTGTGCCCCAACACCTGCGCCATCCTGTAACCGTCTCCGGTAGATCCGGTAGCCGGGTAGGACAGGCCGCCCGTGGCCACCACCACCGCATCCAGTTCGAATGATTCCCCGCTGTCCAGGACAAGGCCTTTAACCCGGCCCTCTTCGGTAAGGATTTCGCTGACCCGGGAATTGTACCTGATGACAGCGCGGTTCTTAACCGCAAAATCGATCAGGGCATCGCATATATCGGAAGATTTGTCCGATTCGGGGAAAACCCTGTTTCCCCTTTCGGTCTTGAGCCTAACGCCGAGGTCGCTGAAAAATGCCATGATGTCATGATTGGAAAAGCGGCTTAACGAGGAATAAAGAAACCTGCCGTTCCCAGGAATGTTTTTGATCAGCTCATCTTCCGGGCAGGCATTGGTGATGTTGCATCTGCCCTTGCCCGTTATCATGAGTTTTCGGCAGGCTCGCTTGTTTTTCTCGAATACGATTACAGTATGCCCCAGCCCGGCTGCCCGTCCGGCGGCCATCAGCCCGGCAGGGCCTGCGCCTATTATGCCTACACGCTTTTTGCCCAAACCATGTACCTCCGGCTGTTAATCGCGGTTCAACGCAGTGCTGAGATCGTCGCTTTCATAGATCTGGTATTCTTCCCATATCGTTTCCAGCTTCTCCAGCGTGGCATGGATCTGTTCTTTCCGCTTAAGCCCTATGGCAACGATCAGGGCGTTAATCAGGCTCAACGGCGCCACAAGCGAGTCAACAAAGGAAACCATGTCGCTTCTCGCAAATAGGGTGTAATCGGCATATTTCGCTATCGGCGAGGCGTAGTTGTCGGTTATGGCGACAACCGTGGCGCCCTGTTTGCTTACAAACTCCAGGGCCTTGGAGGTCCTCCTGGAATAGCGCGGGAAGCTGATCCCTATTACCACGTCGCCAGTCCTGGCATTGACGATCTGCTCGAACATCTCGCTGACACTGGTAGTATGCACAAGTCTGACGTTTTCAAAAATAAGGTTGAGATAAAAACCCAAAAAGCTGGCAAGGGCGGCAGAACTTCTTACCCCCAGGATATAGATCCTGTGGGCATGGAGTATCGCGTCAACTGCTGCGTTGAAGCTCTCTTCGTCAACTTCCTCCAGGGTTGCCCTGAGCTTGTTTATATCCGACTGTATTACGCTTTTCATCACATTGTTCACGTCGATATGGCTGGAAGACACCTCAAGCCGCTGGGCGGAAGTGAGCTTGCTCTTTATGATCTCCCTGAGAGCCTTTTGGAGCCTGGGATAGCCGTCGAAACCCAGTTCGGTTGCAAAACGCACCACGGTGGATTCGCTGACGCCAACCTCGTTGCCAAGTCTTGCCGCTGTCATGAAAGCCGCCTTGTCGTAATGCTCGATAATATAGGAGGCTATGAGCTTCTGTCCCTTGCTGAATGATGGATAACCTTCCTTTATTGTGTTGATCAGATCGTTCATAATCCACCTCGGACAAAAATTGCAACCTGAGAATAATCTACTTTCAGGCGCATATTCATATATAGGTAAAATCTGTTTCGAAGAGTTTCGCTTTATACTAAAAGAATACTGCTTCTGAACAAAAAAATCAAGATATCGCCAGTTTCTGCCCGTCCCGGGAAGCACCGGACAAACCATCCCTGTCGTGCAACCCGGAAAAACTGGACTTGCAGATATCCGAACGGAGAAAAATATCTGTGTCAAGTCACCGGTCCAACGCATATATTATACTTGCGACACTGTTATGAGGTTTATCAGATGCTTCCTGCCCCTTTGCGGACATTATACTCCGGACTGCTGTCGCGGCATCTTTTCGTCGGCTTCATCACTGGCCCGCAATCCTTTCCCCAGCCCCTTTCCGCAGAGGATGAACTGCGCCTTGTCAACGCCTGCAGGAAAGGTGATGAAGACGCCAGGAACCTCCTTATAGAACACAACCTCAGACTTGTCGCTCATGTGGCGAGGAAATATTCGGTAAGCTCAGCCGATTCGGACGATTTAATCTCAATCGGAACTATAGGACTTATAAAGGCCGTTTCCAGCTATGATCCGGAAAAAGGGATCCGGCTTGCCACGTATGCCGCTCGCTGCATAGAGAACGAAATCCTGATGTACCTTCGGGCATCCAAGAAACTCCAGAACGAAGTATCCCTTAATGAACCACTTGGCACCGACAAGGAGGGCAACGAGATTTCCCTCATAGATATTCTTGGCTGCGAGGATGAGGGAGTGGATGAGAAGGTTGACCTGAAACAGAGAATCAAGAAGCTCTACCGGCTTATCCGCTCGGCCCTCGAAGGCCGGGAACAGATAATAATCCGCCTCCGGTACGGCCTTTGCGGCGGCTGCGGGAAAACCCAGCGCGAGGTGGCGGAAAGCCTCGGCATCTCGCGTTCTTACGTGTCCCGCATCGAAAAAAAGGCCCTGATCAAGCTCCACGAAGGCCTAAAGTGAGCCGCGGGGACAGTCCCCGTGGCTTTGCTTTTTCTTCTTGTCCTAAAGGTGGAAGATAGGTAGAATATTTACAGCAGGATTAGCCATGTGGTTTGGAGGTTTAGTGCTGCATGAAAAAAACAGTTTTCGAGTATCAAAAATTCATTGGCAAAAAAAAGCATGTCAGTTCCCGTATTACATTATCCGAACAGGCAAGTAAGTTTTACAATGTATTAGTCATTATAGCGTTCTTTATTTCATTAATTCTTATTATCCTGTCGGTATATGAAGTAATTGACTTCTTACCTGCGGTGCTCCTGGTTTTTGCCTGTATAGTCCTGGTAATTGCCGTTCCGATAATCATAACCGTTAAGGATAAAGGCAAGGAAGCGGTGCGCCAGGAGATCGAACAGAACAAGGTGACAGAAGTATTCGACAGCAGCGCGGAAGGACCTGTATACATTGAAAGAAATCCTGATACCATGCCAACTATTATAGATAACAAAAACAACGCCCCAATAAACATCGTTGATGAGACCGATACGAATAAATAACCCGGAAGGTCAGAAGGCCAGGAGGAGGCCAAGGAAAGCCAGGGGGATTTTTGGGGTGACCCCCTGACGGTGTGAGCTTTGGGTACGATTAAAGCCATGGGGACTGTCCCCGTGGCTTTTATGGCGGTTCGGGCAAATCCTCTTCCGTGGCGCCATCATGCTCTTTTTCCTGCGACGATGGATCCTTGCCCCTGAAGTTCTTCTCAAACCAACCCTTGAAGCTGCCGGTCTTCATGATTCCTTCCAGGGTATGCTTTATAATGACAACGCAGATGGGGCCCAAAAACAATCCGAAGACCCCGATAAACTGAAGGCCAAGGTACATGCCGAACAGCGTAAACAACGGATGGATGCCTATCTGGTTCCCTACTACCTTGGGCTCGATCAACTGGCGGACAAACAGTGTTATCAGCCACAGCAGGGCCAGCGATAGTCCCTCCCTGGTATTCCCAAGAAACACCAGATCGATGAAAGCCCATGGCACCAATATGGACCCTGTTCCCAGAATAGGCAGGGCATCAACCAGCGCGATTATAAGCGCCAACAGGAGGGCGTTTTGAATGCCAATGATCAAAAACCCTATCAAAACCTCGCTGAAGGTAACCGACATCAGTATGAGCTGTGCCCTGAGCCATCCGAACAGCGCCGCAAATACATTATTCAGAACATTCCTGGTGTTCCGCAGCCATTCGGAGGGAATCTGGGAATCAAGAAAGTTGACTATCCTCTCCTTGTCGCTGGACATGAAATAAGTCGCCAGGATAGTTACAAGCAGGAAGATCAGGGCCTGGGGCAGCGAAAAGGCAAACTTCACGGTTCCGGTAGCCAGATCGACAACAGGCTTGAGCAAATTCTCCAGATTGCTGGAGATATTGTTGATGGCGTTGGTTATCCCGTCGGAGACCTGCGTCGGAAGCTTCAGGAATAAGTTGCTTGCCTCCTCTATGATTCTGTCAATAAAGGCGGCAATGCCGTCAAACGTCAGATTCAGGCTGTTGTACACATTTATGATTTCCTTGACAAGCCGCGCAATTAAAAGCCCAAGTACGGTAAGGATGGCGCCGAGGACAACCAGTATCGAGAATACAGACCCGATCTTTCTCGATATGCGCAGCTTGGTTTCAATAAACTTAACAACAGGCTCGATGAGAGAAGAAAAGACGAAAGCGATGATAAAGGGTATAAAGTAACGCCCGATTTTGAATAGTACAAATACACCCAGGGCAACCAGGAGTATTTTGATTAAAGAGAATATTGTCTTTTTTAGGGTTTCCGGCATGCCAAACCTCCAGAAAACCGGTTATATTGGCTATTGATCTCTTAAAGCAAGGAACAGCTTCCGAAGATAGACCAGCCTTCCATCCACGCGTGTGCTCTCCATCAGCGAAATGCCCCTTACCGTTATACTGTGGTCGGGTTTCTGTACTTTACCCAGCAAATTGTCCAAAAGGGCTCCCTCCGCCGCGGTGCGTCCATCGGCCTTCATGCCCCGGGAAGGACCCTCAAAAGCTGCCTCTCTTATAAGGGTTATATGTGGAGCGTACCTTTCATATCCGGAGAACTGGCTGAATTCTGCCGCCAGTTCCTCAACAAGGTCTTTCTGCAGATCCAGCAGGGGTTTGCTGGTTTTCAGACCACACCAGATTACAGGCCGTTTCCCCTTGCTAAATTTACCCAGTTCCCCAAGTTCTAAAACAAAGGAATCGTGCTTTGATGCAACTTTTCCCATGACCCGTTCCAGCCTCGGAAGCATGGACGGGCTTATCTCGCCCAGGAACTTCAGGGTGAGGTGGAAGTTAGGAGGGCGGGTGTAATTCCCGCTTATTCCGCTGCCGCGCAAAGCGTTCTGGATACCGGTCAGAACCTGCCGGGTTTCTTCATCGAACTCAATCGCAAAAAAGCATCTCATACCCTGATCACCCATCGGCGGGAAACAAAGGGCCAGGTTCGTATTATCATATTCCCCTGGCCCCGCTTCTGTTTCAGCAAACCTTGCTGATCCGCCAAATCAGATATCTGTTTTACCTGCACAGCGCAAGGCAGTTTCCGGTTCATTCCCCATTGTTCTCGTCATGCTGGTCAAGGCGGCCGCATCCGCCGCAGCACCCGGAACAGCCCTCGTAAGTGCTGTCGCTGTCAAGTCCGTGCCTGGCACGGTAATCCTGGAGGGCTGCAGCAATAGCCTCCTCGGCGAGGACCGAGCAGTGGACCTTCGCAGGGGGCAGACCGTCCAGCGCCTCCATGACCGCCTTGTTGGTGATCATTTCGGCTTCCTTGATTGTCTTTCCCTTGATGAGCTCGGTTGCCATGCTGCTTGTTGCAACCGCCGCTCCGCAGCCAAAGGTCTTGAACTTGGCATCCACTATGACGCCATCTTCTATCTTAAGGTACATCTTCATGATGTCGCCGCATTTTGCGTTTCCAACCTGGCCTACGCCGTCCGCGTCCTCAATCTCGCCTACATTTCGCGGGTTCATAAAATGATCCATTACTTTTTCACTATACATTTATATCAGTCCTTTCAGTCCAATAACATAAAAATATACGAATAAATTATTCTCAGGTCTGCTTGTTAGCCTTTACGAAGTCCTCATAGAGTGGCGACATGCTTCTGAGCCTTGCCACAATCTCCTCAAGGGCATCCACCAGGTAATCAACATCTGCTTCCGTGTTGTGCTCACCGAAGGACAGCCTCAGGGAACCGTGTGCAATCTCGTGAGTGAGGCCGATAGCCATCAGGACATGGGATGGATCCAGGGAGCCCGATGAGCAGGCCGAACCGCTGGAGGCCTTTATGCCTTTCATGTCCAGCAGGAGCAGGAGGGATTCACCCTCGATAAACTGGAATGAAAGGTTGAGATTCCCCGGAAGCCTGTTCTCCACAGGGCCGTTGAGCCTTACATAGGGAATCCTGCTCAGGATAAGATCCCTGGCCTTGTCCCTCAGTTTGCTGATCTTATCGGTGTATTGCTCCATATTTGCTATGGCGAGTTCCAGGGCTTTTGCCATGCCCACGATGCCCGCCACGTTCTCGGTGCCGGCGCGTTTGCCTCTTTCCTGGTGTCCGCCATGGATAAGGTTCTCCAGGCGTACGCCCTTCCTGATATAGAGGGCTCCTACACCCTTAGGACCGTAGAACTTGTGGCTGGATATGGAAAGAAGATCCATACCCAGGTCCCTGACATCTATGGGAATGGTGCCGGCAGCCTGGACAGCGTCGCAATGGAACAGCACGCCATGCTTCCTGGTGATCTCGCCGATGGCCTTGATGGGCTGGATGGTGCCGATCTCATTGTTGGCATACATGATGCTGACTATAACCGTATCAGGCCTGATGGCCTTTTCCACGTCTTCAGGATTTACAAATCCCTCCGAATCGACAGGAAGGAAGGTCACATCAAAGCCTTCCTTTTTAAGGAACTTGCAGGTCTCCATTACGGCCGGATGCTCTATCGCCGATGTTATAATATGCTTTCCGCCCTTTTTACGCGCCGCGTAGACAGCGCCCTTGATTGCCCAGTTGTCTGCCTCGGTGCCTGAACCGGTAAAATAGATTTCTCCCGGCTCGGCAGCCCCAATGCACCTGGCAATCGCAGCCCTGGCTTCCTCCACTGCCTTCCTGCTGGCTCTCCCAACATCATACAGGGAGGATGCGTTGCCGTACTGCTCTATAAAATAGGGCTTCATAGCCTCAAATACCTCAGGCTTCACATATGTGGTGGCCGCATGGTCCAAATATATCACTGGCTTTTCCATGGTAATCTCTCCGTTTCCATACAGCGTTTCAATGCATAACGCATATCACATCGCGCATTGCATTACAATAAAGTTAGCACTGCCTAATTCAAAAGTCAACAGGCCCGCATCCACGGCAGGCCTTTACTTGCGTGCAACCTTTCTAAAGAATATTATACCTTTCTGAAAATTGATTAAACAATATGGAAACTGTATGCCTTTTCCCGCGCCGGAGCCTCAATAATTGACAAATATTATAAATCCGTTCAGGGCCGGAAGCAGTGATTGACAGTCCGGACGGACTTATGCAAGAATGTGAATGTAACATGAGAGGAATGGACAGACAATGACATCTGAAGATAAAAGGAAGAAGAAAAAAAGCATATGGAAGATAATCCTGGTCGTTGAGATCATGGTTTTTATTGCGGCAGCGCTGGCCGCGCTTTATTTCCTGGTACTGAAGAAGACATCCGCTTTTGAGTTCATAGGAAGGTTCCTGAGCCCGGTGGAAGGAAGCAAGAGCATCAAGGAAAGGCGTATTGAGTCCAAGAAACCATTTGCGCTTACGAAGAACCAGAGATACTACAAACAACTGGCTGACCCTGAGAGCATCAATGTGCTCATCATAGGCAGCGACGCGGACGGAACAAATTATGACACGCTTCTTCTGGCATGCATCGATGAGGAGAACAACCTGGTCAGGCTGATAAATATCCCAAGGGATATATACATCGATTACAGCGACGAGGTTTTGGAAAGACTTAAGAAGGCATTCCCGAAGTATACCTCCTCAAAGGGTATTTTCAAGATAAATGCTACCCATACCATAGGCAGGCTGATAGAATACAAGAAGGATACCGGCCGTTTCCAAAACCCCGAGTTTGATTTTACCTGCGATATCATCGAAGAGGTTTTTGGGGTATATATCGACGATTTTGTATATATGAAGCCCGACAGCTTTGCCCGCATCGTGGACTATTTCGGCGGCGTGGATATCGAGGTGCCATACCGCATGAAGTACAGCGATCCTTTGCAGAATTTTTCCGTGGATCTTGAGAAGGGCTTCCAGCACCTTAACGGCAAACAGGCCGAAGGGTTTGTCCGATTCAGGCAGGGTTATGATGAAAAAGGGAAGTTCAGGGGCATAGGCGACCTGGAACGGAAGAAGAACCAGATCAACTTTGTCAAGGCGTTCCTGGATCAGCACATGACCCTTGGTAATATAGGCAAGATCATCACCATCGCGGGAGACCTGGATGAGTATGTGATCTCCAGCATTGACCGGGCCCAGGAAACGGCAGAATACGGCAAGCTGGCCGAAAAGCTTTACAGGAACAAGTTCACAACCGAGTCAGTGGAGATAGAGTGTGAGGAAACTACCATCGAAAAGGTATATTACCTGAAGCTTAAGACAGGAAGCAAATAGATACATCAGGCTCGCATCAAAGGAACAGACCCGGGAATCTTGCATCATTTATGGGAGGATATGAAAAATGGCGGAAAAAATCAGCGAGCTGATAACAGCCCTTTCAAGCGGTAACACGGATACCGCGGCGGTTATCGGCAAAGAATTTCTGGGTATGATCGTAATGTTTGCCATCGGGGCCATACTGATCTACCTGGCCATCAAGAAGGACTATGAACCCGCCCTGCTCCTGCCTATAGGATTTGGAGCCATACTGACCAACATACCAATGACCAACATATTCATCGGACCGGACGGTGAAACAGGGGTTTTCGGGTTTCTCTACAAGAACACGATAGAAAATGAGCTGTTCCCCGTACTCATCTTCATCGCCGTAGGCGCAATGATCGATTTTACTCCCCTGTTCCAGACACCGTTCATGCTGTTCTTCGGAGCCGCGGCTCAATTTGGCATATTTGCCACAATGCTGGTAGCCCTTCTGTTTGACTTCAGCCTCCCCGAAGCGGGAGCCATCGGTGTCATCGGCGCAGCGGACGGACCCACCGCCATCTATGTCGCCAATGCCTTCAAGCTTGACAAGGGTCTGATCGCGGCCATCACCGTCGCCGCTTATTCATACATGTCGTTGGTGCCAATCATCCAGCCCCCGGTAATAAAGCTTCTGACCACATCCGAGGAAAGAAAGATCCACATGAATTTCCAGCAGCGCAATGTCAGCAAGCTGGCAAAGATACTCTTCCCCATCCTGGTTACGATCGCGGCGGGCCTGGTAGCCCCTGAGAGCGTTGCCCTGGTCGGCGCCCTGATGTTCGGAAACCTTCTCCGTGAATGCGGCGTACTGAACAGGTTATCCGAGACCGCCCAGAATGTGCTGGCCAACCTGGTAACCCTCCTTTTGGGCATTACCATAGGCACCACCATGACGGCTTCCTCCTTTCTCAACTGGAAGACCCTCGTGATCATGCTGATGGGCCTGGTGGCATTCATATTTGACACCGCGGGCGGCGTTCTGTTTGCCAAGTTCATCAATCTCTTCAGGAAGGAAAAGATCAATCCCATGGTGGGCGCGGCAGGCATATCGGCCTTTCCCATGTCTGCCCGTGTGATTCAAAAAATGGCCAAGGAAGAGGATCCTATGAACTTCGTCCTGATGCAGTCGGTTGCGGCCAATGTTTCCGGCCAGCTGGGATCGGTGGTCGCCGGAAGCATGATCCTGGTGCTTGTAGGACGTTTGATAGGTCTGGCATAAAGACCGAATACCAGATTATTGATTAGGAAAAGGATGATGATAAATTGTCACCGGATTTCATCAATGGATTAAGAGTTACCGGACTCGGCCTTTTAGGCGTATTCGGCGTCCTGATCGTCTTTTATGTGCTTGTGGCGCTGCTGGGCAGGATCAAGGCAAAGGAAGAGGAATAAGCTTTACGGTTCGCCGGCAAGCCCGGCTTTCCTCAATGCGGGCTTTAACCTTGCAACCAGGACCGACGCCGGGTAGAGGGTTAAAAGATCTCCCCCTATGGTCACGATGAACCCGTAGTATATTGCCTGCCCCAGGGGCATGACATTCTTTAGGTACAGATTGGTCATCAGATACAGGTATGTGACGCCGCATAGATAAGTAACGGCAAGACCGGCCAGGATGCATGCAAAAACATTCATGATCCTGGCTTCTTTCAGGCGCTCAACAAGAAGGCCGGTCAGCCAGGCGGAAAAGATGAACCCTATGAGATAACCGAAGGTTGGCTGGAGTACATATCCTATTCCTCCCCCCTTTGAGAAAACGGGCACTCCTGTTAAGCCCACAGCAACATACAGAAGCTGCGCCATCATGCCGCGCTTTGACCCCAGAAGGGCGCCGGACAGGGCCACGAAAAAGGTCTGCAGCGTAAACGGAATGAAGGGAAGCGGCGCCCTTATGAAGGCGCCGACTGCTGTCAGGGCTGAAAAGAGGGCTATCTGTACAATATCGCGAGTGCCTAATTTTTTAGCCATTCATATGCTCCTTATTACAGAGTGTCGTTGCGAAAAAACGCATCTTTTGTGGCGTCAACACCATCAATCATAAAGCAGCAGCCCGCAATTGTCAACCTATCATTATTTATGGTTAACAATTACGGGCTTTCACTTATCGATTCCAAAATCATTATCAAATTTCAAATCCCGGCCCTACTTTGCCATTATCTTGTACTGCCCCATCTCCAGGTCGTAGAACAGGTAAATACCCTTCTCATTGGTCCGGGTAACCTGGAGGGGGACATTGTCGGCGCTCAGCAGCACCACCACCGCGTTGGGCGCCGGCATGTCACGGCTGTCGGTGATGACCCCGAATACCGTCCCCTTATGCTCTTTCATCTTAAGATAAATGGTTTCCAGCATGCAAACAGGATTATCTCCTGCCGGCTGAAAAGTGCGTGAATAGTTTTCATGCTCTTCCGACTGGCAGGTGATCCTGTAGGTTACGGGCTCAAGACCGTCAAACAGGAAACCTCCATCCGCATCGGTCAGGGCAGTTTCTTCGTTCATGTTCATGTCAGTCCTTGACAGAGTTACCCTGACGCCCTGGGCTGGTTTTCCCGTAAAGTCCCTTACGCTTCCATACAGCACTATGCCTTCGGGTTCGGCGGGTGACAAGATGATATCCACCCCCTTCTTCCCTATACATGAGAGATCTATAAGATCACTGGAATAGGTGCAATAGCCCTTTTTCGCCGCCAGTATCCTGCACGACGAAACTCTTCCCATGGGGATGCTGAAATAGCCCTTACTGTCCGAGTAGCCCTGGTTTATGGAATTGAGCGCGTCATCAGTCAGTTTGACGCATGCGCCTTCTATGGGCTTGCCGTTGGTTTTATCCGATATGAAGCCTGTCAGGCAGTTCTCATCGCTGCCGGGTTCGCTGATGGCCACGATTCTGCAGACGTCGTCATTTTCTTGGGTGACCGAAACGGTTTGCGTTATATTGTGGGGCTTTGCCTGATCCAAGACCATACCTCCTAATTCATTCAGTGCTCTCAAAGCATTATATGAACACGAATACAGGCCTGTTAACCGCGCCGGCGCATATCGTCCTCTTCCCGCCCGGGCATATTATTGCGGCCAGTGCCGTTTCAGGTCCCCATTCCGGATAAGCCTGAATGCGAGGGGAGTTGAAACCCTACACACATGTGCCTTTTCAAACAGTCCATTGATATATTATAATGACTGTAAACAGCGAGAATTGAACATATTACAATCGTGCAGATATGCCCGCTGACTGATCGGAGGTTCGGATCCTTGCGATTGAAGCCAAAACCCGGCGATTTTTTTATTGTCCTGTTCATTGCGGCAGCCGCCGTCATCATGATGATATCGATGCGGCAGGCCGATACAGGTGAGAAAACCGCACTGATTATCCATGATGGGGTTGTTGTTAAAAAAATACGGCTTGATACGCTGGACCATACCGAGATCCACGAGTACAGCGGCGAGTATCCCGGTGTAATAGAAGCTGAAAACGGCCGGATCAGGTTCAGGGAGGCGGAATGCCCCGACCAGGTCTGTGTGCGCACCGGATGGATATCGAAAAACGGGCAGATCGCCGTGTGCCTGCCCGAGGGGATCCTCATCAAGATCACAGGCGTTGATTCCGCTGAGGACGATACCGATATCCTTCTGTATTAGCAATGCCCTTGGGCATTTTTGGAGAGACCATGAGAAAAATAGCGCTGAACGGCATACTGATTTCATTGGCACTGGTATTATCCTATTTGGAAAGCTTGTTTCCAACAAGCCTGATAATACCAATACCCGGCATAAAGCTCGGGCTCGCAAATATTGCGACCATGTTCGCACTGTTTTATCTCGGGTTTGTGTCGGCTTTGACAGTCTCAGTGCTGAGATGTGTCCTGGGGGCTTTGCTTTTTGGCGGTTTTTCGTCCATGCTTTTCTCCCTTGCCGGGGCATTTTTGGCCCTCGTCGTCATGCAGGCGCTGAAGTACGGCTACGACAGGCAGTTTTCCATACTGGGGATCAGTATTGGAGGCGCCGCAGCTCACAACACCGGGCAAATACTCATGGCAAGCCTGATGATGCGGAATACGGCTATTTTCGCCTATCTGCCCGTCCTGCTGCTTGCGGGTATTGTAATGGGGTTTATAACCGCTGTTGTTGCTCAGAACGTCTTTTACCTTGTCGATAAAACTCATGTGGTAAAACACCTGGGTTAGTAAAATAATAAACTTTGTATACATAACGAAAGGAGTGCAGCCATGTCAAAGAAGGTCCTGATCGTCGGAGCAGGCTATGCCGGTATTGAAGCCGCTCTGACCCTGAACAAAAGGAAGAAGAAAGACAAGATAGATATTACGCTGATAGACAAAAACCCCTACCACACGCTGCTCACCGATCTCCATGAAGTAGCGGGCAACCGTGTTTCGGAAGAAGCGGTGAGAATACCTTTAAAGAGCATATTCAAGTATACCGACGTCAAGCTGGTGATGGATGAGATCACCGAGTTCGATCTTGACAACAACACCCTGCGTTCCAAAAACAACGAATACCATTACGATTACCTGGTGCTGGCCATGGGAAGCACCCCGAATTTCTACGGGATACCCGGGCTTAAGGAACATGCCTTCACGCTCTGGTCCTTCGATGATGCAGTAAGGATCCGGGAGCATATAAAGAAAACTTTTATCCTCGCGGAGCAGGAAAAGGACGAGGAAAAGAGAAAGAGGCTCCTGACATTCGTCGTTGCCGGCGCCGGTTTCACAGGGGTCGAGATAATCGGCGAGCTTGCCATATGGGTGAAGTCCCTGTGTAAAGAGCACGACATCCCGAGAAAGGATGTACGCCTCGTAATCGTGGATATGCTGCCCCGAATCCTTAACACGCTGAACGAGAAGAATGCGGCCAAGGCACATAAATACATGGCAGAAAAGCTCGGCATCGAGATCATGACCAGCACTAAAATCCTTGAAGCCAAGGAAAATGGACTTGTGGTTGAAGGAGGATTTATCGAATCCGCAACTGTCATCTGGGCAGCGGGGATAAGAAGCTCGGAAGCAGTTGAAACCATCGACGTGGAAAAAGTCAAAAACCAAAGAAGGATCGAAGTTGACGAATATGGCCGGACAAAGCATAAAAACGTGTATGCAGCAGGAGACCTGTCCGGGCTTAAGGATGAGAACGACAACCTCTATCCTGCAATAGTTGAACTTGCCCTGCAATCAGCCAACGGTGCGGCCAGGAACATACTGAACGATATCCGGGGCAAGGAGCCGGAGAAGATCAAAATAAAGTTGCACGGCATCATGGTCAGTGTCGGAAACTACTTCGCCGTATCCGAGATCATGGGAAGAAGCCTTGGGCGCTGGCTTTCCATTATCATGAAATTCCTTGTGAACGCCCATTACCTGTGGGAGATCGCAGGTTTCCGCGGCGCTGCGGTATACCTCTACCATGAAGTCCTGGAACGCAGGCAGCGCAAAAACATTGTTGAAAAACACTATACCACCAATATGCGCGCATGGTGGGTTACCCCGCTCCGCCTTTTCCTCGGCGGAATGTGGTTGTATGAGGGAATAAAGAAGGTCCTGGAAGGCTGGTTCACAAGCCCCAAGCTGGCGGAATTCCTGGGCATGGCTGCCGATTCCAACAGCGCGGCTACAGGCTCAGCCCTTTTTCTTGCTAAAGTTGAGGAAACCTTCAGTATAAGGACGGGCATAATCAATTTCATACTGGGGGTTGAAAGCAAGGTTGTGGAAGGAACCGCCATCTCGGCCACCGATTTTGCCAAGGTGGAACTGTTCCATTTCGGTGATTTTAACCTTGTACCCTGGTTCATCAGGAATGTCGTGCTGGCGACCGACGGTTTGGCCATGTTCTTCCAGATCCTCGTGGTGATAATGGAGATAGCTGTAGGCCTCATGCTTCTTGGCGGCGTCTTCAGTTTCGCCGCGTCGGCCGTGTCACTGGGGCTGCTGGCCATGTTCGTCACATCCACCGGCCTTTACAGGGATTCATGGTGGATGGTCTTCGCGGCCATAGCCGTCATGGGCGGAGCTGGCAGAGCATTCGGCCTCGACTATTACCTGATCCCCTGGCTCAACAATATCTGGGAATCCTTCTGGAAGAACAGGAGGTTCAGGCTGTTTTTCAAAGGTGGCCTTGACCGCTGGGACTAACGGTTTCTTGAATTTGGAGGTATAGCGACTTGTGGGATAATTACCCTGCGATAAAAGCGGAACTTGCGGCATTTGAGGAATACCTGGCCGAAAAGCTCTCCTCACGGAATGAGTTTCTTAAGACTGCCTGCCGAAGCGCGGTGCTTTCGGGCGGGAAAAGGCTGCGGCCGGCTTTCACAATAATCACGGCCATGTCGGGCAACTACAGGCGTGAAGTGGTATTCCCCGCCGCCGCATCGGTGGAGATACTCCACACCGCAACCCTTATACATGACGATATCATCGACTGCGCCAGGACCAGGCGCGGCCAGCCCACCGTGTCCGAGAAACACGGCATCAACCTGGCCGTGTATACCGGGGATTACCTTCTGGCAAAATCCCTGCGACTCCTTGTGGAAACGGGGCTGAAGCCGGAAAGGCTGGATGTGCTGGCGAGGGCAGTCAGCATGATCTGTGAAGGCGAGATAGACCAGTACCTTGGAAAATATGAGATCGCCAGCGTGCATGTGTATCTGAAACGAATTATGCGTAAGACCGGCATACTCTTTTCAGCAGCGAGCCTCCTCGGGGCAAAGGCCGGCGATCTTGACGAATCAAGCATTAAGCTTTTCGCACGCTTCGGCCTGAGCTTTGGAACCGCTTTTCAGATCAAGGACGATATTCTTGACATGGAATCGAGCGAACGCGTCGAGGGAAAGCCAGTGATCAACGACCTTAAGGAGGGCATCGTAACCCTTCCGGTCATATTTGCAGTCAGGAACAACCCCGAACTTAAAGGTGAAATAGAAGGGTTCTTTGATGGAAAAGGGGATGTCCGTGAGATCCTGAAACAGGTTTCGTCCTCGGGCGGTCCGAAGGATTCACAGGCGTTGAAGCAGAAGTACGTGGAAAGGTGCAGAAAATACCTGTCCCTGCTTCCTGACAGCATCGCTGCCCGTGCTTTGGCCGAGATTACCGAATGGCTGTAGGAATACGCGGGACGGGGGTTATCCTGCCTGCGCCAGGGATGGGAGAACTGGTTGTGAGTAAAAACAGAAAGTTACTTAAAGCATTCATATGGTTCGTGTTGCTTGCCGCCATGCTGTCAGGATGCTCAGGCGATTCCATGGCCGGCTATACCAGGTATTCTTACGAGTTTCTTGGATCATTCGACACGGTCATTCGGTTTGTAGGGTATGCCAAAAGCCAGAGAGAATTCGAAACCATGGCCAAATCGGGAGAAACACGGTTCATGGAACTCCACAGGCTTTTCGATATATACAACGACTATGAAGGTATCAACAATATCAAAACCATCAATGACAACGCTGGTATAAAGCCCGTGGAAGTCAGCCGGGAGATCATAGATCTTATACAGTTTTCAAAGGAATGGTACAACAAGACCGGCGGGACCGTCAATATTGCCCTGGGTCAGGTCCTCAATATATGGCATGAATACAGGGAGCGTGGGCTGGATGACCCTGACGGGGCCAGGCTTCCCCCCATGGAGGAACTTCTTGAAGCAAAGCAGTACTGCGATATCAGCAAGGTCATCGTGGACCCTGATGACAACACCGTTTTCCTGGCCGACAGGAACATGAGCATTGACGTTGGAGCAATCGCAAAAGGCTTTGCCGTGGAGATCGTGGCAAAGGAACTCCAGGAAAAGGGGTATTCTTCGTTTCTCATCAGCGCCGGAGGAAATGTCAAGGTGGTTGGCAGGCCCATGGACAGCACCCGGTCAAAATGGGGCATCGGTATACTGGATCCGGACGGTGCTGCACAGGACGAGGAGAACTCCACCCTCGATACCATATACATAAACCAGGGTTCGGCGGTTACCAGCGGCGACTACCAGAGGTATTACACGGTGGATGGCAGGAGGTACCACCACCTGATAGATCCCGAAACACTGATGCCGGCTTTTCATTACCGCTCTGTAACGGTTTATGCCATGGATTCGGCGCAGGCTGATTTTATGTCCACGACCCTGTTTTTACTGCCGTATGAAAAAAGCCGCAAACTGGCTGACGATATGGAAGGCATTGAGGCGATGTGGGTTTTCCCGGACGGTTCTATTCAGGCTACCGATGGCATGAAATCCATGCTGAAGGTCCTGGGAGGAGCCACAAACAAGTAAATATATAACGGTCATTGCGGGAACTATGCAAGGGTGTGATTCGAGGTGCAAAGCGTTTTATTGTTCCTTTGTGATTGTCTTCCCGCTTCACACTTCAAATCTGGGAGGGGTCCTGTTGAGCGGAAGAGTGAAGGTCCATTATCTTTATCACAGCGGCTACGCGGTCCAGCTTGATGGCAGACTTCTTGTTTTTGACTACTATCTTGATAAACCAGATGGCAAAGTTAGATCCCTGGACACCGGGGTTATTGAACCCGAAGAGATCAAGGGCTTCGAAACCTTTGTCTTTTCTTCCCACCGTCATCCGGACCATTTCAATCCCGTCATTTTTAGCTGGAGTGATCAGGTTCCCCGGATAAAGTACATCCTCTCATGGGACATCCCCCGAAGGTACCACCCGGGAAATATTGTGATGAGGCCGGGAGACAAGGCTGTCCCCGGAGAAGGCATAAGAATCCGTACCCTGAAATCCACAGATGAGGGGGTTGCTTTCCTGGTGGAAGTAAACGGAATGGTGATTTATCATGCCGGGGATCTTCACTGGTGGCACTGGGAAGAGGAATCAAAGGCATGGAACAATGATATGGCCGCCAGGTTCAAGAGGGAGATGGAGCAGCTCAAGGGCGCCGGAATCGATATTGCTTTTCTTGCCACTGATCCCAGGCAGGAGTCATACTGGCATCTTGGAGCAGAATACTTTATCGAGCATGTGGGAGCCAGGGTCATATTCCCCATGCATTTCGGGGACGACTTTGGCATTATGGAAGCCATACAGCAAAAAAAAGCATCCCATCCGGGTTTCGGCGCCATTCAGCCGGTAACCAGGCGGGGTGCCTGCTTTGAACTGTTCTGATCAATCCATCAGCCGGAATACCTGCGGCAGGAATTCCGGATTATCAGTTGGGTAGGTATCCTTACCTTCTCTGGAGTGGTATTGGTTCCGTCCAGCATTTTAAGCAGCGTTTCGGCACAGGCCTGGCCGATAGCCGCCCTGTTCTGCCTGACTGTCGTAAGCGACGGCACAACGTATGCCGCAATCTCAATATCATCAAAACCGATGATCGATAAATCTTCAGGTATATACAGTCCTCGTTCCCTTGCGGCCGCTATAGCCCCGCAGGCCATGAGGTCCGATGCGCAGAACAGCGCTGTGGGAGGCTCGGGCAAGTCCAGCAGCCTTTGCATGGCCAAATAGCCGCTCTTGAAATTGAACTGGTCTGCCACCTCGATTATACCATCGGGATAGTCGGTGTTGTGGGCCCGGACAGACATCATGTAGCCATTGATCCGTTCCTGGCTTGAGAAAGCGTTTACCGGACCGGCAATATGTGCCACTCTCCTGTGCCCCAGTGAAAAAAGATAGTCGACAGCCCTTTTTGACCCTTCCACGTTATCAGACAGGATACAGGTAATGCTGTCGGCAACAGGCTCGCTTGCCACACAGGGTATTTGGCTGTTTAAAAGGCCCTGAATTCCTTCTATGTCAGGGGCATTGGCGATGAAGACCCCATCCACACCCCTGTAACGGCAGTGTTCATAGACCGAGTTATGCCTTTCCCCTATCCTGTTGCCGATGAAGATAAGCTCATAGCCCGCTTTCTCGATCCGTTCCTTGAACTTCTCAATAATTTCCGAAAAATGGGGATGACGAATACCGAGGCCTAAATCCTCATTATACAGAATACCGATGAGCCAGGATTTGCTTGTGGCCAGCGCCCGGGCGCTTGAATTCGGGGTATACCCCAGTTCGCGGGCGACGGCGCGTATTTTTGATTTCGTTGAGGCACTGATATCAGGATAATCGTTCAACGCCTTCGACACAGTTGTGGGTGAAAAGCCGGACTTTCTGGCTATATCATAAATTGTTACCAAGTATTACTACCTCTTCTCGCAATATGTTTAATGCGGCAATATCTGCGGCATCAAAACCGACAATGGGTTTAAAGATTATTATATTTCTCCTGTCCTGTTTAAAGCAATACCCATTTGTTATTTTATTGCCAATTTGCATCTGTGTACCGGGCTTGTCCTAATACTTTCTGAAAAGCCCTATCACTTTGCCCAGTATGGTAAGGTCATCCTTTACAATAATTGGCTCATAGGAAGGGTTTTCAGGCTGGAGCCTTATATGCCCGTTTTCCCTGTAGAAAGTTTTAACTGTGGCCTCATCTCCAATAAGGGCAGCTACGATATCGCCGTTATTTGCCGTATTCTGCTGCTTCACCAGGATGTAATCCCCGTCCAGTATGCCCGCTTCGATCATGCTATCCCCGCGAACCTTCAGCATGAATACCGTCGAATTCTGAAGGTATTCAACCGGGACGGGAAAGGTTTCCTCAATATTCTCCACAGCCAGGATGGGCTGGCCTGCGGTGATCTTTCCCACGATGGGGACGTTTTCTATTTCCCGGTCCGAAATATATCCTTCCAGGCTGCTGTTGCTGCTATCCAGTATTCTCAGGGCCCGGGGTTTTGTTGCATCCTTCTCTACAAGTCCTTCTTCCTCAAGCTTCTTGATGTAGGCATGCACCGTGGAAGTGGACCTGAATCCTACCGCCTTGCAGATCTCCCTTACTGATGGCGGATATCCCTTTTCGGCCACCTGCCGGTTGACAAAATCCAATATCTTCTGCTGTTTGTCCGGATCACGACGACGCATTCCCCATCCCTCCGTTTTTTCCATAGTAAATACAGGCAATATGCCCTGTTTAACTTGATTATATATAATATAAAAATAATTGTCAAACAAATGTTCGATTTTATATTGACAACCGAACACCCGTTCGCTAAAATAGTAATAAAAGAACATACGTTCCATTGGGGTGATGGTATGCGTAAGCGTTTCAGGCTGAAAAACAAAAGAAGGTTCTTTATGTTCCTTGCATCGGTATTCATGGTGCTTTACCTTTTTTCCATGATAATCAGCGCTGGCGCCGTTTCCGATGAACCCTGCGAATACAGAACGGTTAAGGTCCAAAAAGGCGACACGCTTTGGGAGATAGCTTCCGCTTACTGCAAAGGCGACATCAGGGAAAATATTTTCAAGATACAGCAGCTAAACCAGATTCCGCAGGGGATCATCCATGAAGGCCAGGTTCTCCGACTCCCCTGAGCAGCATGCACCCTGTTATTACCCGGCATTATGTGGTAAAATCTATATATCCGGCAGACGCAGGGATGTGCGATTTATACCGGATAATCGAATCGGGGAGTGATGTGCATGCTCATCAAGCAGTTGACCGTCTTTCTTGAGAATGAATCCGGCAGGCTGGCGGAAGTAACCAGGGTGCTGGGTAACGCAGGAATCAATATCAGCGCACTTTCCATCGCGGATACCACAGAATACGGGATCTTAAGGCTCATTGTCAATGATCCCGACGGGGCGGCAGCCATACTCAAAAAAGATGGTTTTTCAGTAGGAACTACAGAAGTAATCGGCATCACCATTGACGATACACCGGGGAGCCTTTCCCGGGTACTTGACATTCTTGAAATGAATAATATCAGCATTGAGTACATGTATGCATTCACAGGCAGCTCCTGGGCCGGGATGGCCAATGTGGTCATCAAGGTCGAAGATCTGAAGAAGGCTGTCGACATTCTCATGAACTCCGGGATCAATATCATGCCCCCGGACGAGGCTTACAGAACATAAAACAGGCATTCCCACCGGTAAAGGTCTTCGGCAAAGGGGCGGAACAGCTTCTCATAGAGAAGCGGCCGCCCCTTTCCTTGTGTCAAGGGTATCTAGCCACGGGGACGGTTCCGCTGGTTCAAACCACGGGGACGGTTCCACTGGTTCGAGACCAGACCAAACCACGGGGACGGTTCCACTGGTTCGAGACGGTGTGCAGCTGTATACACCACTGGGATACGCCACGGGGCATTTTATGGTAAAGCTGTATGCGCCAAGGAGACGGTTCTCTTGTTTTGGGTACATCACGGTGCACCAACGGCTTACACTACATGATCAGGAGCAGATGCGGAAAGAATTGCCTCGCCTTCATCCATAGTTCAGTAATTAATAAAGAAAGGAAGATAACGATATGGCCGAATTGCCCGAAATCTCCAAACTCGCAGGCCAAATGAGAGATACCCTGTGCGGTAAGACAATCAAAACTGTTACTCTCTTGCAGGAAAAATGCGCCAATATATCGCCGGAAGAATATCAGAAACGTGTAGCAAGCGCAAGGATTAAGGATGTGCGAAACAAGGGGAAATGGATCATTACTTCGCTTTCAATCAAAACCGGAAGCACAACATCATATATTTGCCCTGCCTGCCAAAAGGAATAAAAGACGTGACTGCTTCTGCCATAAATTTAAAACTCATGAGTGAAACCTATGAAAGAGTGGTATCACGATTAGTGAAAGGAAATATTCCCAAACCGACTGACGTTTCTATAATGAGCAATCAGCCGTTGAGGCTGGAAAACGCTGGATTCGTTAATCATTTGCATTATTTTGAAGAAAGGAGCGTTACTTATGCAGGGAAATCCAAAACTTATTGAAACCCTTAATGCTCTGCTTGCGGACGAACTTGCAGCCATCAACCAATACATTGTGCATGCGGAAATGTGCGAGGACTGGGGCTATGGCAAACTGCATGAAAGCTTTGAAAAGCGATCAATCCAGGAGATGAAACATGCCGAAAAGCTTATCGGGAGAATTCTTTTCCTCGGTGGGACACCAATCGTAACTAAACTGAGTAAAGTCCACATAGGAAAAGAAGTTCCGCAGCAGCTTGAATTTGACCGCGCCGCCGAGGAGTCGGCCATCAAGGCTTACAATGACGCAATAGCGCTTGCAGACGAAGTTCGCGACAACGCGACAAAAGATCTTCTCGTACAAATCCTGAACGATGAAGACCGCCATTTGGACGAACTGGAGGAACTCCTGGATCAGCTTGAGCAGATGAGTCTGCCCATATTCCTCACAACCCAGGTCGACTGATTTTTTCAGGTATATAATAATGAAGAGGCTGTTGCGGCAGCCTCTTTTTTATGTCCCTAACATCATCAGGCGGGTCGGAAAAACGGCCCCTTATAATGTTTACGGTGAAATATCGCTGAGTTCCAACCCCTTATTCTTTTCTTTGGCCCAGTTGATGGACCAGTCGTTTTCAAACAGCAGAACATAGTTTTCGTGGCTGTCCTTTACTATTCTTGTGGAAGAAGTCAGGTTCAGCCTGGCCGGTTCAGCCGGAGCGGAAATAATCCAGCGGGCATGACGGTGAGGCAGCATCTGCAGCTTAATATCCACCGAATATTCATTCTTCAGCCTGTATTCGAGAACCTCGAACTGCAGCACGCCCACTGCCCCAACGATAAACTCCTCAACACCTATGTCAGGTTCCTTATATACCTGGATAGCCCCTTCCTGCGCCAACTGGGTAATGCCTTTGAGGAATTGCTTGCGCTTCATGGTGTCCTTTGCAGAAATTCGGGCAAAATGCTCTGCCGGAAAGCTCGGTATCCCCGTGAACACCAAACCTCCCCTGTTGCTAAGAACATCGCTTATCCGGAAGATGCCCGGATCGAAAAGGCCTACGATATCGCCCGGATAGGCTTTTTCAATAAGCTCCCGCTCCTGGGCCATGAGCTGCTGGGGCTGCGCCAGCCTTATGGGTTTTTCCGACCCGCTGTGGCTTACCTCCATCCCCCGCTGGAATACGCCGGAGCATATGCGCATGAACGCAATCCTGTCCCTGTGCTTTGGGTTCATGTTAGCCTGAATCTTGAACACAAAAGCGGTAAAATCCGGATCATCCGGGCTGATTACCTGGTCACCGAAAGTACGCGGTCCCGGAGGCGGAGCCATCTTCAGGAATTCTTCCAGGAACGGGGCCACGCCGAAATTGGTCATGGCGCTCCCGAAAAAGATGGGCGTAAGCTCTCCCTTCAGAACCCTGCCAAGATCAAATTCGTCCCCGGCCATGTCCAAAAGCTCTATTTCCTCAACCAGCCTGGAATAATAGGGCTCCCCCAACAGTTCTTTATAGACAGGATCGTCCGCCGATCCCCTGGTCGAGGTTACAATAGCCTGCCCATGGGACCTGTCCCCGGTAAAAAGCTCTATCTGGCGGAGCTGCCTGTTGTAGACGCCCTTGAAGTCGCCGTCGGTACCGATGGGCCAGTTGATGGGATAGGAACGGATGCCCAGGACATCCTCCAGTTCCTGCATAAGCGCAAACGGGTCCTTAATTGCCCTGTCCAGCTTGTTTATAAACGTGAATATGGGAATCTGCCTCATCCTGCAGACATGGAACAGCTTTATGGTCTGGGCCTCCACGCCCTTTGCGCCGTCGATTAACATCACAGCGCTGTCGGCTGCAACCAGGGTGCGGTAAGTGTCCTCACTGAAATCCTGGTGGCCCGGCGTATCAAGGATATTGATACAAAAGCCCTGGTACTGGAACTGCATAACGCTGGATGTCACAGAAATTCCACGTTGTTTCTCTATCTCCATCCAGTCGGACACGGCATAGCGGGCCGCCTTCCTCGCCTTGACCGAACCGGCCATATGGATTGCTCCGCCATAGAGAAGCAGCTTCTCGGTCAGGGTGGTTTTGCCCGCGTCCGGATGGGATATGATTGCAAAGGTCCGCCTTCTTGAGATCTCGTTCATAAGCTCTGAATCAGCCATAATATTTTAATACCTGCCTTACTTGTCCATAGCCATCAGTTAGTATTCTGAAAAGATACAAATCATATTTTATAGACAAGCCCCGGACTCGTCAAGCAAGCATTTCAAAGATCACAGGCCTGGCGGGACGGTATTTCTATTCACATAATCCTTGGTTCATGGTATTATAATACTAATTTGTTAGTTGTTTATGGGATATTCAAAGTCGCATGGTGAGGGATAGAAATGGATACCAGGTCTATGGCGATACAGGCCAAAAAGGCTTCCATACTTATGCAGGGAGTCTCCACGGAACTTAAGAACAGCGCCCTTGAAAAGATAGCCGAAGCCCTTCTGGCGAAAAAGGACGCTATCTTTGAGGCCAACAGGCAGGATTTGGAGAGGAGCGCTGCCGAGAATCTTGCCGCTCCGCTTCTCAAGAGGCTCAAGTTCGATGAGAAAAAGCTCAATGAAGTGGTTGATGGCATCCACAGCCTTATCGGCCTTGATGATCCCGTTGGCAAAACCCTGCTTGCCCGGGAACTGGATGACGGTATGAAGCTCTGCAGGGTTAGTTGCCCCATCGGCGTGATCGGCATTATCTTCGAATCACGGCCCGACGCGCTGGTCCAGATATCCACGCTATGCCTTAAAAGCGGGAACGCCGTCCTCCTCAAGGGAGGCAGGGAAGCCGCGCTGACTAACCGTATACTGGTGCAGGTTATTGAGGAAGCATCCATGGAAGCCGGTATGCCTGATCATTGGATCAACCTCCTGGAAAGCCGGGAAGAGGTTAACGAAATGCTT
This sequence comes from Clostridiaceae bacterium, assembly GCA_012719645.1. Lineage (GTDB taxonomy): Bacteria > Bacillota > Clostridia > DSM-8532 > DSM-8532 > Thermoclostridium_A. The sequence goes on along the minus strand of JAAXZX010000012.1, from coordinate 7,866 downwards.
GCCCTGGATGAATATGTTGACCTGATCATACCCCGCGGCTCAAACCAGTTCGTTCGCTATATCATGGACAATTCGCGCATCCCGGTCCTGGGTCATGCCGACGGTATCTGTCATGTCTACATTGACAGGGACGTGGACGCGGACAGGGCAGTTGACATTGTCGTGGATTCCAAGACCCAGTATGTGGCCGTCTGCAACGCCCTGGAAACCCTGCTCATCCATAAGGATTCGGCAGAGAAGGTTTTGCCTTCCCTGAAAGAGGCGTTGGAAGCAAAGTCAGTGGAGATCAGGGGCTGTGAGAGAACGCGAGAGATTATCCCCTGCAAAGCGGCGACTGAGGATGATTGGAAGACCGAGTACCTTGACCTGATACTTTCCATTAAGGTTGTGGACTCGTTGGACGAAGCCATAGACCATATCAACACCTACGGCTCCGGGCATACCGACGCAATAATATCGAAGGACGAAGGCAACATCAGCCGTTTCCTCGAGTATGTGGATTCGGCGAATGTATTCGCCAACTGCTCCACCCGTTTCAGCGATGGGTTCAGGTACGGCTTCGGCGCCGAGGTGGGCATAAGCACCAACAAGATCCATGCCCGCGGTCCCGTCGGGCTTGACGGCCTGGTAACCTACAAGTACAAGCTGATAGGCGACGGCCACATTGTGGCCGATTATGCCTCGGGCAAACGGCGTTTCACCCACAGGGACCTGTGATCCGGATAAATAAATAACTGCCTGTTTATAGGAAGAATCATAAAGGAGCCGCGGGAAAACCCTGCGGCTCCTCTGTTTCGCACCGCCGGATTACTTGGTCTCCAGCAGGTACTGGTTGAATATGGCTTCCAGCAGCTCCTGGCGTCCTGACGACTGCTTCGGCTCTCCATTCTCGAGTATGTAGGCTTCCAGTTCCTTGAATCCAACCTTGCCCTCCACGATGTCCTTGCCGATTCCGTAGGTATAGCTTTCGTAACGCTTGGCTATGAAGTCCTCCAATACGCGGTCTTCAATGAGTTTTGCGGCAACCTTCAGGCCCTTCGCGAAGGAATCCATGCCGACGATATGGCCATAGAACAGATCCACAGGCTCAAATGAAGCCCTGCGCACCTTGGCGTCGAAGTTGAGTCCGCCCTTGGTGAAGCCGCCCATCATGAGCACTTCATACATAGCCAGGGTTGTCTCATAGAGGTTGGTCGGGAACTGGTCGGTGTCCCAGCCCAGCAGCAGGTCGCCCTGGTTGGCGTCGATGCTTCCCAGCGCGTTGTTGATCCTGGCCACCCTCAGGTCATGCTGGAAGGTATGCATGGCGAGTGTCGCATGGTTGGCCTCAATGTTGAGCTTGAAGTACGGATCAAGGCCATAGTTCTTCAGGAAGCCGATTACCGTGGCTGCGTCGAAATCGTACTGATGCTTGGTGGGTTCCTTCGGCTTGGGCTCTATAAGGAGCTGGCCGTCAAACCCGATCTCCTTGGCATATTCAACCGCCATACGCAGGAAGCGGGCCAGGTTGTCCAGTTCCAGCTTCATATCGGTATTGAGCAGTGTCTCGTAGCCTTCACGACCTCCCCAGAACACATAGTTCTGTCCGCCCAATTCCTTGGTGATTTCCATGGCCTTTTTAACCTGGGATGCGGCATAGGCAAAAACGCCGGCATTGCAGGATGTGGACGCGCCATGTACAAACCTGGGATGGCTGAAAGCGTTGGTGGTTCCCCAAAGGAGCTTGACCGGGCTGTCCTTCATACGATCCTTGATCTTGGCAACAACCTTGTCAAGCCTCTTGTTGGTCTCCGCAAGGCTATCGGCCTCAGGGGCAATATCCCTGTCATGGAAGCAGAAGAACGGAACGCCAAGCTTTTCGCAGAACTCGAAGTTGGCATCAACCTTGGCATAGGCCAGGTCCATGGGATCGGTTATATCGTCCCAGGGTCTTACTGCTGTCCCACCGCCGAACATATCCACGCCCCTGGCCTGGTATGTATGCCAGTAGGCAACAGCAAAGCGCAGATGCTCCTTCATGGTCTTGCCGGCGATGACCTCGTCAGGGTTGTAGTACTTGAACGCTAACGGATTCTTTGATTCGGGTCCCTCATACTGAATCTTGCCGATTCCTTTGAAAAATTCTGACATAATGGTTTCCCTCCTTGTTTTGAATTTATTGTTATTACTTAATTAGTAACATGTGTTGGTCTCCCGGCTATTTGCCGAAGAGCTTGCGGATTGGTATAATTGCCGCGCCCAGGGCTGAAGAGTTCTCTCCAAAGCTGGACGGGACGATGCTGCAGTTCTCTGCCAGGTGTGCCAGGGCTGTTTTGGCTGCCGACTCGGCTATGTCGTCAATGACCAGTTTGGCATACCGTGGAAACTTCTTGCCTATAACGATGGTCTGCGGGTTAAAGGCGTTGATGAGGTAGCCGATGGCCTTTCCAAGGCTCACGGCAGCCTCCTTCAAGATCTCCAGGCATGCGCGGTTTCCATCAAGTGCGCCTGCAAGAAGGGCTTCGAAGTTCTGGTCGATGGTGTTCCCGGAAACGTCCGGGTTGGTCTTTGATGCCATCTCCCTGTACCTTTCCGCCATGGCGTTGATGGATGCCATGGTTTCAAGGCAGCCCACGTTTCCGCACTTGCACCTGGGGCCGTTCTCATCAACTGAAATATGCCCTACCTCGCCTGCGCTTCCGGTGTACCCGCGATAGATCTTTCCCCTCACAAAGACACCGGCGCCGATACCGGATTCGATGTTGATACAGACGAAATCCTCCACACCCTTGCATATGCCCAGCCAGTTTTCACAAAAGGCTGAACATCTTGCCTCGTTATCGAGGTAGACCGGAGCATCAAGCCTCTGGCTCAGGCTTTCCCTGATATCCACGTTGGACCATCCCAGGTTCGGAGCAAGGAAGATCCTTCGTGTTGTTATGTCCAGCATTCCGGGAATGGATACGCCGACCCCCAGGATCCTGTCCTTTTTGATCTTCAGGCTTGATACCACGGTATCATAAATGCGCCCGATCCGGTCAACAGCCTGTTCAGGAGTAAGGGATGAATGGTTTTCCCATTTCTCCTCGTAATGCACCTTTCCAGTGATATCCAGCACTACCGTATAGATAAACCTCATGTCTATGTCAAAACCAAAGGAGTAGTAGGAATCCGGGTTTATCTCAAGCATGACCGGTTTTCTGCCCCCGGAGGACTTGCCCTCGCCCACCTCCCTTATGAACTGGGCTCCCAGAAGCTCTCTCACAATTGCTCCCGTAGCGGTGGGCGAAAGCCCCGTGCGGTCGGCCAGAGCCTTTCGCGAAATACCCCTGGTGGTCCTGATGAGGTCCAGTATGGCGGCTTTATTCAGTTCTTTCAGGTATTTGTTATTGCCCGTCGTTGTTTCCCTCAAAAGGCACACACCTCAAAAATCAGTTCTGGTTTACCTTTGCAAGTGTTTTAAAGTCGTTCTTCAATGACAGGTAGATGTCATTGTACAGTTGATAGAATTTCTGGTAAGCAGCGTTGTTATCCCTGTTGTAATCCTGGCGTGTAACCACCCTGATGGTCTGGTCGCAGGCCTCGGGAACACTCTTGTACACGCCTGCGCCCACGCCTGCCAGGAGGGCGACTCCCAAGGCGGGTCCTTCACTGGAGTTCACGGTGCAGATCGGTGTTCCGAAGAGGTCGGCCTGGATCTGCCTCCACAGCGGGCTCTTTCCGCCGCCGCCGGACGCCCGGACCTCATTGATCCCGATACCCATTTCCATTATGATATCCAGGCAGTTCTTGAGGCTGTAGGCCACGCCTTCCATTACGGCTCTCAGGAACTCGCGCTTGGTGTGCTTTGCAGAGATTCCGAAGAAAACGCCTCTGCAGTCAGGGTCAAGATGGGGTGTCCTCTCTCCCATGAGATAGGGCAGGTAAATCAGCCCGTCGGCGCCGACGGGTACCTTTTCGGCAGCTTTGTCAATCAGGTAGTACGGATCGACATCCAGAAGGCCTGCAGAAGAGATCTCCTCATGGCAGAAATTGTTCCTGAACCACTGGAGAGACAGGCCTGCACCCTGGGTAACGCCCATGATGTGCCAGGTGTTCGGTACTGCATGGCAGAATGTATGCACGCGGCCCTTGGGGTCGATGCTCACCTTGTCGGTATAGGCAAAGACAACGCCAGATGTTCCTATTGTTGATGAAATGATACCCGGCTTGACGATACCGTTGCCGACAGCGCCTGCGGCCTGGTCGCCGCCGCCGCCCACAACGATGGTGCCTTCGGCAAGGCCGGTAAGCTCGGCTGCCTTCTTTGTCACTGTTCCGGTAACTTCCTGGGATTCATAAACCCTGCCCAGCATACCCTTGTCAATGCCCAGCTTCTGCAGGACTTCGTCGCTCCATCTACGGTTGGGCACATCCAGGAGCTGCATGCCGCTGGCATCCGATACCTCGGTGGCGTACTCACCGGTCAGGCAGAAACGGATATAGTCCTTGGGCAAAAGGATTTTACGCGCCTTCTCATATATTTCAGGCTCGTTGTTCATTACCCATTTGATCTTGGAAGCTGTAAAGCCTGTCAGAGCAGGATTGGCGGTGATCTCGATCAGGCGCTCCGCACCAATGATGGAGGTGATCTCTTCGCATTCCTGGGCACTGCGCTGATCACACCAGATAATTGACTTTCTCAATACCTTGTTGTCTGCATCCAGGAGAACCAGTCCGTGCATCTGCCCCGAAAGGCCTATGCCCTTGATGTCCCTGGGATTGACCCCGCTCTTTGCAAGCACGTTGCGTGTAGATACGCAAGTAGCTTTCCACCAGTCCTCAGGGTCTTGCTCAGCCCATCCGTTCCTGGGTTGATAAAGCGGGTATTCCTGGGTATCACTTGCTACTGTCGTTCCATTTTCATCGAACAGAACCGTTTTGGTACCTGATGTACCTATGTCGATGCCAAGAAGGTATGCCATGGTTACCCCACCTCCAAAACTTATTAATCTGACATTATTAAGTCTATCCTAATTTATTCCGCATTGCAATAGGGATTTGTACATTTTGAATAATTTGCAACCGTTTTTCATTTTACTTTTATGAACCATGACTGTATCATTAAATCAGATGGCATAAAACGGCCGGGATGAACCTCCCTGTTACAGTTCAGAAATCGTAAAAAACCGATGAAGAATGGAGGACTTAAGGACATGATCTATAAGGATCCTTCCAAGCCTGTGGAAGAGCGCGTTAAGGATTTGCTGGACAGGATGACCCTCGATGAGAAAATTGCCCAGATGACATGGGTCAGGCTGATTAATATCATTACCGACCGCCATACCCTGACCTTCTCCGAGGAAAAGGCAACAGAAAATATTCCCCATGGCATCGGCTACATCAACCGCATTGGCGGCGAAACGGAACTCAGGCCCGCTGAGATGGCTGCTGTCATCAACAGGATCCAGAAATACCTGGCGGAGAAGACAAGGCTGGGTATTCCCGCCCTGTTCGTGACCGAGGCCACCTCCGGGGTTTTAAGCCGTGATCATACCCTGTTCCCCCAGAATTTAGGGGCTGCCGCCATGTTTAATGAAGACCTGGTTCGGCAGATGGGAGATGCCATACGGAAAGAAATGCTTGCAACAGGTGAGCGGCTTGCTCTGGCTCCTGTTGTCGATGTGGTCCGGGACCACCGTTTCGGGCGTTATGAGGAATCATACGGCGAGGACGTATATCTCGTTACCCAGTGCGGCATGGCCTACACCAAAGGCCTTCAGTCCGATAACCTGAATCAGGGTATAGCTGCCACACTGAAGCATTTTGCAGCCCAGGGCATAAGTGACGGCGGACGAAACTGTTCTCCCATCCACATCACAAAAAGGGAGATGCTCGACTGCTATACCGTTCCTTTCGAGGCGGCTATCCGCGAGGCAAACGCCGCATGCGTAATGGCGGCCTATCACGAGTGGCATGACAGGCCCTGCCACGTCTCGGAGGAGCTTTTAGTAGGTATCCTCCGGGAGAAGCTGGGTTTTGACGGGCTCTTAATGGCCGATGGCAATGGCATAAAACTGATCAGGGAGTTCCATGGTTATTGCGAGACCCTAAATGAGGCCATTGAGCTTGCTCTGAAGGCGGGCATCCAGATGGAACTCCTGGAACAAAGTCTGCTGAACAACCTAAAGCCATTGGTGGAACAGGGGCGTATCGACATATCCATAATAGACCGGGCTGTTGCAAAAATGCTGTCCATCAAGTTCAGGCTCGGCCTGTTCGACAATCCCTATGTGGATGTGAACCGAGTCCAGGAAACAGTCTGCTGCCGGGAGCACAGGGAAATAGCGGGGAAAATAGCCCGCCAGTCCCTCACGCTGCTCAGTAACAGGGACAATATCCTCCCCCTGTCTCCCGAAATAGGGAGCATTGCTGTGGTGGGACCTCTTGCAGATAAGAAGGAATTCGCATACAGCGACTATTCCTATCCGTCCCATATAGAATACATGTACCGGTGGACTGAGACCCTGGAAGGAGAGAACATTCCGACCTCGGTTTTCCTGAAGCAGAAGGGTACCCGGTTCGAGGACCTGTACCATGACATAAAAACCGTATACCAGGCCATCTGTGAAAGGGTAGGCCATGGAACCCGGGTTTACCTGGCTCCCGGTCTTAAGGATACGACTGATTATAATCACGATTCGGATTTCTATGCCGTTGAGGAAGCGGTGGAGGCCGCATCAAAAGCCGATGTGGTTATAGCGGTATGCGGCGATACCAGCGGGCTGGGCTATGAAAACGACAGCGGCGAATCGGTGGACCGTGTTGAAATCTGCCTTTCCCATGAGCAAAGGGCCCTGTTGAAGGAACTGAAGAAGCTTGGAAAACCCATAATCCTTGTCCTGTGCAATGGAAGGCCCCTGGAACTTTCCTATGAGAGCACGGAGATGGACGCCATCCTCGAGGCCTGGCGTCCCGGGATGGAAGGCGCCGATGCCATTGCGGATGCCCTGTTCGGAAGATACAATCCGGGAGGACGGCTTCCCGTCTCCATTCCCAAGAGCCTGGGACAGCTTCCGATATATTATTCCCAGCATGCCACGGGCAAAACCCAGTTCTGGAAGGACTCCTACCTGGAAATGGATACAAAGCCGCTATACCCGTTTGGCTATGGCCTGAGCTATTCCCGCTTCTTGTATGAGGATGCCGCCTTCAGCCAGGAAGATGACCGCATCCGTGTCAGCGTGACAGTATTGAACGAAGGCCCTTATGACGGCGACGAGGTGGTCCAGGTCTATGTCAGGAAGCGCTATACCTCGGTCATACAGCCTGAACGCGAGCTTAAAGCATATAAGCGGGTTTCTTTGAAGAAAGGTGAGCGGGTTACTTTAAACTTAGATATCCTGTATGATTCCCTTGCCTACCATAACAAGGACTACGAACTCGGGCTTGAAGACTGCGTCCTGGACGTGATGGTCGGCTCCTCCTCTGTGGATATCCACCACCAGCAGAGCTTCCGGCTGCGCTTCGAGAACGGCATGCGTAAGGTCACCCGGCGTGCCTTCTCAAACCAGGGGGACGGTTCCTCTGGCTAGAGCAAAGCCACGGGGACGGTCCCCCTGGCACACTTTCGCCAATGCCATGCTTTGGTCACAATTTACTTGAATTCAGAACCATTCCGTCATATAATAATCTTTGCCCAGTGGCTTCATATTTTGTCATTGCTACGGGCAAAGAATTATGCTAAAATAGCGTATGTTGCTGACGGGGTGTGGCTCAGGTGGTAGAGCGCTTGGTTCGGGACCAAGAGGCCGGAGGTTCAAGTCCTCTCACTCCGACCAATAAAAAGCGGATTCTGAGAAATCAGAATCCGCTGTCTTTTTAGCAAAAGTGAGAGGACTTGAACCT
>JAAXZX010000093.1 GCA_012719645.1 Clostridiaceae bacterium | reverse complement strand
CAGAATCGCTCCAAGATGATTCCTGACAAAACTTAACATGGTATCGGGCACCGGCTTTTCAGCCGATACCAGGACAATGGACAGATCCGACATATCCTTAAGCGTACGGATGGTTACATCCTCATGCCAGGCTTCGGTAACATTTGTTCCAGGCGTATCGATGATGCGGAATACATCCTTGAGGACACTTGCCGGAAGATATACATGAACCGCCTTAAGATTCCTGGCAATGTCGGGATCAGTAGTAAACCGTTCAAGAGCCACCTTCATGCTGTAAAAATCATTATATTGGTACCTGTCCTCAGGACGGCCATCCAAATACTGCAGATGAATCATATGGTGTTCGGAATAATCGATGACGGCTGATGCCACCGTTGTTCCCTGCAATGCGCTGGAGGCAAGCAGTTCTTTTCTCAGGAGAGCGTTGATGAAAGTGCTTTTCCCTGTTGAGAATTCACCAATGACACTTAAGTTGAGTTTTTTATCATCCTGTTTCTTCCGGATGCTTTCAAGCTGTTTCCTGAGGTCGGTCCAGTCGACTCCCGTTTCCGGATACGAGTCTTCGGCTGCCTGGCTGCCGTATTTTATTAAAAGCGCCTCTGCGAATTCAAGGTGTTCGTCAACCTCGGCCAGCTTGTCCAGATTCTCCAGGGAAAAATATTCGGCGCTCTGATCAAACTTTGTTTTATACATAGTCTATGCACCCACCAGCGCGAAGATCAGGTTATCCAGTCTTGCGTTCAAATCGTGAATTGTCCTCTCGCATTTCGTCAGTTCTTCCATTCGCGCATCAACTGCCATCCGGCCCTGCTGCAACTCATGGATAACCGCTTTAACCTGCGTATCGGTATCGGTGATTTCCTTGGAGATGCTGCTGATAATCTGGTCCGCAACCTCTCTGAAATTCTTTTCAATGTTGTCTGCAAGCTCCTTCGCGTGAGTTTCGGCTTTTTCAGCCATACTGTTAACCACGGTTTCACTTACCCGTTCCTTCAGCTTTTCAAGGGCTCTTGTGGCGCCTGCCCTGAAATTGCCTATAAATGCTGCGACGATGATTCCGATAAGCGTAACCGGATTAAGCAAGCCCAGGATACTCAGTATGAAGCCTGCTCCAAATTCAAAAGCTGCTGTTTTGGCAAGCTCCTTTCCAATACCGTTCACGCCGGCCGAAAATGCCAGTCCCACATCTCCCAGAACCAGGCCGCCGGCTACCCCCGCTACACGCTGCCATAGAGGAACCGGTTCGCTGAATAATGTTCGCCTGTCAACTCAACATTGATGTCATCAATCTCTTTAAATATTTTGGAAAGGTCTTTTTCAGCCCCGCTGAATATGGCGTTGGCTTCTTCTTCTATCTCGGGAAGAAGAACGTTCTTTTGCCAATCTGCCTGGGTCTCGCTAAGCTTGTCTTTCAGGTATTCGGACAAGTCTTTAATAACCTGTTCGGTTTTTGCCTTTGAGGGTATTGCGCCCAGCGAGGTGGCCGGAGTAAACTCCTCGATCCATACAGGTACCGAATTGATAATATCGGCCATGCTGCGCTTTGCCAAACGCTCAAACTTCCTGCAGCTTCGCTCAATTTTTGTGGCCATTTCAGCCTGCTGCTGTTCCTTTTTCGCTGTTGCTGCCTTCAGCCTCGGCTTAATGCTCTCATAGCGCTGCTTAACGTCATCCAGGGAGCTTTCAAGCAGTTTCCTTTCCCTTGGGATAACAACTTCAAGGGTCTCTCTGCTCAGGATCTGGCGTACCTGCTTCGCCGGGGAAGCAAGCTTTGCCCTGCCTTTTTCCTTGGTCAGAAACTCGGTCAGCCTTCTTTCCAGCGGAATCATTCCTGATTGCTCAACTAAAGCCTCATTATGATCCAGGCGGCCGTCCAGCGCATGCAATGCCGAAATGCAAAACAATTCCGGCTTGGGATAAAACTCCTTCAGTTTAAGCTCCGCATACTGGCGTATCTGGGGCTGCTCCCTTGACCTGATCTGATCAAACCTGTTCACGATAAAGAACACTGAGTCGATACTGTTGCCGCGAAGATCATTCTGTACGAACTTCATCTCGTCCCCGGCGCAGATGGCATTGGCATTCAGTACGTATAAAACCGCATCCACCTTGGGCAGATAATCCATGGTAACCCTGGTCCTGGTTTCATCCTCATTCAGGCCGGGCGAGTCTATGATTTCAACGCCGTTTTTCAAGAGTTCAAGGGGAAAGAATAGTTCGACTTTCTCATATGGGCTCTGCAACTTGATCTGTTTTTCGTCTGCGCCAACAGGAATGACGACATAGTCCTCAATTTCATCGTAGGGGATTTCAAAGGGCGGTATAGGTGACCCCTTGTGCTTGTTCATATGCTGTACTGCTTTATCTGCCAGGCGTTCGGGCAGCGGGTCGGGCAATGGATTGCGGAAATGGAGAACCGCGCGTTTTTCAGTGCCATACTTTACTTCGTTGATTACTGCTGTACATGGCAGTGCATAGGCTGGAAGTATCTCCTCTCCCAACAGCGCGTTGATAAATGTCGATTTCCCATTCTTGAACGTACCGGTCACCATCACCTTGAATGTGTCGTTCTGCACCTTCGTGCTCAACTCGGAAAGTTCCTTTTCCTTCGACATGTTCAGGGAACAGGTCACTTCAGCCGCTCCCCTTAAAATCTCCGCCAAATTCTGCTGGTGCTTCTGATAGGCTTTGAAATCATCAATCACATGATAGTTATGCATACCCAATAACCTTCCTTTTGCTACTCCAAATGAAATCTATCGATCTGCTGTTCGAGACGTGTAAGGCGGCTGCATAATTCCTTGTATTGGTCCTTGCTGTCGTTGACTTTTACCGCCTCGATAGCGGCCAACTGTGCGGAAAGCCATGCCTGCTCGCTCTTTTCGGCCTCGCTTATAATATTGTTGTATACTGCGCTGAGGCGGCTTTCGCTTTCAGCCATGGCATCCTGGATGAACAGGGGGACGCAGCGGGCGATTTCTTTTTTCAGTTCTTCCTTCTGCTCTTCAATCTTGTTCCGGAAAAACTTCTCAGAAATAATGGCAGTTCCGGTGCCTATCCCCATGGTCGCGACGATGGGTAGAAATCCCATGGCGCTGAACAGGGCAAAACCCGAAATGCTAAGGACAGCCGATCCAATTTTTACAAAAGTGCGCTGTTTATCAAGATTCTCAAACTCAAGCTTTCCTCCCACGGCAAAATCTCCGAAAAGTTCCTTATCGGATATAGTGGCTTTCCGAAATAAAACATGGGATTTAAAACTGGTCTCAATGGCTGTGCTGTACCAGCGGACATCTTCACTGATAATCCTTGATACGAAATTCTCAACGCCAACAGCCATATTGGTCAGTTCGACCTTTGTCCGGTATGGAAAGTCCTCTTTCCACCATTTTTGCGGATTCATGGCATGGGAGGCTTCATATTGCAGCCGTTCGGTGATGCTTTCCGAATACTCGTCAACCTTTTTCAAAAGCGCCTGGTAACAGCTCGTACATCTCTGCTGCATTTGAAGCTTCAGATCTCCCCAGAGCAATTCGGCCTGTGCAAGCTGGTTCCTTTTCTCTGTTATCAACTGGGCACGCTTTTTCCCGTCGGCTTCCTCCAACAGCTTCATCTGCACCGTTAAGGCCGAGGCGGTATTCTTCAAGGCATCCAATGTTTTTCCCAGGACCCAGGCCTCGGTAAGCCGTGCGCGTTCAGGGCATCCGATCCAACCGGCAATCTCTTTTTGGACCTTGTCCATCCCGATCATGTCATCAAATCCGGTTTCACTCAACTCTACCCGATAGGGAACATAGACAGGGACATCCATTTTCCAGCTCTTGAGCTTATCCTTTATGTACCGGATAACCCCTGCCCTCTCTTCGTACTGCACCATATCAAGCTTCGTAATGATCAAAAGCAGAAATGGCAGCTTTCTCGCAAGCAACCTCTCCTCTATAAAGAGCTTTTCGCTCAGGCTGAGAGGTGCTGTCGCACTGATGGCGATAATTGCGCCGTCACACCCCAAAAGGGCATCCCCGATCGCCTTCATGCGTTCTTCATTCAGATCGCCGGCGCCGGGCGTATCGATCAGTTCAATGTTGCCTGCATCCAGCCAGTCGGATTTGACACCCACCAGAACGGTGCCCTTGAAATCATTTCCGCCAAAATTCTGGGCTACGAGGTTGTCCCATGAATCGGGGGACAGCGGCCGTTCGAAGGATTTTTTGTTGTTTTCATCAAAGGCTGCAATAACCTCTCTTTGGTTGAAACGGATTCGCGTCATCACCGCAGTGGTGGGAAGGTTTCCTGTCGGAAGAATATCCCTGTCCAGCAGCCTGTTGATAAAGGTGCTCTTTCCCTTGGAAAACTCGCCGACAACTGCAATGGCAAACCGCTCACGCATGGCCCTTTTCCGAACGGTATCAACTTCTGCGGCAAGGGCGGGAAACCCTGTTTCCTTAAGCACCCTGCAGGAGGCTTCAACCAGTTCGTTTACCTCAATGCCAAGGCGCAGAGGTTCGGCCCTGACCATGCCATGGCCGCAGTCGCTGCCGGCTGCGGGTTCCTTGATATGCCCTTCAGCCTGCCCATTATCATTCGTTGTGTCATTAAGCTTGTTCCTGAAGAAGTCAGGATTTGAAATCTTGAAGGCCATCACGATTATCCTTTCGCTAAATACTTGTTATAGAAATCGTTGTCCAATGCCTTGTACATGGGCAGCAAAGACGGCTCGACCAGAAGCTGCAGCAACTCTTTCATCCGTTTTTCGTCTTCAGCGCTGTAATCTGTGCAGTAGATCAAAGAGTTGATCACCTTGTCGTACTCCTGCATCAATTCGTCATATAAGGCTTTATACCGGGCCTTATTATACTGGCGAATTTCCTCATGACGGAAATATCCCACCGGCTTTCTGAAATCTATGTTCCTGAATTTCTCGTTATATTCAAGATCTTCAAATAGTAAAATTTTCTCTGTCGGAAGCTCCATGGTGATCATGTACCTGATTGGATAAACAAGGGTTTTGTCTACCACTCCGGTGGTCTTGTACCTTAAGTAGGGAAAAGTAACACAGAGGCTTCCATTCCTGACCTGGAGAATCGGAAATCCCGCCGTATAGCCCATGGGAATCTTGCAGTTGAGGAAAAATGCATTTGACTTCAGATTCTTTTTAACTTGTTCAATAAATACTGTTTGTTCCATCTTGCGCACCCCGTTTTCTTTTTTTCTGTCACATACAGGCAATCATCTGGAAGTTTCCGTCTTCCCAGGCATCCATGAATGCATCAAGGGGAACCATTTACCCGCATCCATTGGGATTACCGGAATCGTTCAGTATAACCATGGGCTCATCGGGATTGCTGTAATCAATACCGATAACCTCAACCGCATGGTTGGGTCCATCGCCTGGTGTAAACAAATCATCGCTTTCCCCAAACCATATCTCATCCGCATCAATGGAAACTATGACTTTTCCGCCTGATTCAAGGCATTCCCTGATATCGTCAATATCATTGTGAAAGCTCATCTCGTTTTGAATGCCGTAGTAATCAAGGATCTTGTTCATATTAAGAAGAGGAGTTCCGCTTTCCTCGCTGAACCAGCCGTTCTCTTCAGCCAGGTCGGCAAGCTCTTCGATATCAATCTCCTGGCCTGTAAGCTCTTCAATCACGAACTTCTGGGAGTATATGGCGCACCGCCCTGTTTCTCCCTGGAACTCCCATTCCTCCATTGCGCTTGCCGGATCTCCGCAGACTTTGCTCATATCCGCTTTTTCCGGATCAAATTGCTCCAGGTCATCTATGTAGACGCCATTTCCGGCATCCTCACCATCAAACTGGACCAGCTCGATGATGCCGGTCTCGGCATCTATGCTGTAGACCTCCACTGCTTCAAACACATTGTCTCCATCCAAATCTGTGTTGATGATATAGGTGTCTACCTGACCGTCTCCATCCTGGTCTATGAACTGCTCCTTGATGATTGCGTCCTCACGGCCGTCGCCATTGAAATCCTGATAGGTTATGGATGTGTCAAACATGCCATCTCCGTCGGAATCATAGCTTTTTACGACTTCATCAAATATGCCGTCCCGGTTATAGTCATGATAAACGGTCTGGCTGTCAATTATTCCATCCTGGTCGTAATCAATGGCATCGACGATGGTATCAACTATTCCATCCCTGTCGGTATCATATTCCGAATGAACAGAATCAAAAATACCGTCTTTATTCGTATCTGACACGAGGGTATCTACAATACCGTCACCGTCGGTATCATAGCAAACGGCATCAAAGGTTCCGTCACCATTGGTGTCAATCATGGCCGGATCATAAATACCATCATGGTTATAGTCGGTTAAGACAGCATCCGGAATACCGTCTCCGTTAATGTCTGCAACGGCAGAGTCATCAAATCCATCCCCGTCGGAATCATAAAATTCTGCATGGGAATCAGGAATACCGTCACCATCCAGATCAAAGTTGAGACCATTAAAATCAAACATGATTTAAACCTCCCAAAATCCTGCGAAGCAGCTTTCATTTCTCCGTTATATGCATCATATCCGCATCACAGGCTCACCTTCAACAGGCTTGTAATTTTCGGGACAGGAAATGACATTTTTTTCACTTGTTCAAATCACGCATATCCATGAATGCCATCATCTGGGCATAGTAACTCTTGCTGATCTCGATCACATCTCCCGTAACCAGGGAAATGCGTCTGTTGACTTTATCAACACGGGTAATCTTATCGCAGTTCACAACGTAGCTTTGATGGCACCGGATAAAAAGTTCCTTCGGAAGAATCTCGTAAACATCTGAAAGCTTGGCATAAAATGATACTTCCTGGTTCCTGGAGTGCAGAATGACTATTCTTTGCCGGCTCTCAAACCAAAGGATATCTGCATGATGTATTCTCAGAATCTCATCTTTGTTTTTGATTGAGAAATAGGGACGTGCCTTGATCTGCTCATTATAGGCCCAGAACATCGCACTGCGAATCTGTCTGTCGTCTTCCAGTTTGGTAACAAGATACGAAGGTCTGTAAATAAATATATTACTTATTTTTGCTGAGTCCTTTGCGATGAAAATGATTGAACCGATGAAATTCCGACTGCGGAGAAACTCTGCTATTGCCAGGCATCCTCTGTCCAATGCTTCCAGCAGGAGAATGTCATAACTATAGAAATTATCCACCAGTTTTTGTCGGATGATTTCATAATTTGCGGAACAATAGATTTCACACCTTGTTTTAAGGTCCTTTACAACCGATGTTGTATAATCAAAGACCAGTTTCGCTTCTTCGGGCTGGGGCAAACAAACTAATACCTGCAGCATGCATTCCTTGTCTCCGGCACATCAAATTGTCGCTCTTAAGCGCTTCCATGGTGATGTTTTCCCCGTACGCCCTACATAATAAGCCCACCGTTCGTATTGTATTTGTCCCGTCCAAAAGATAATATGTTTACAGATTACCAGATCACAGATTAGTGTCAAGGGGAATTATTGTATTTTGTCAAAAAAATAAAAACGGTGGCACATGGCTGAAGTCATTCAATGGACACCAGCAGGACAATGGAGCAAGGCTGCACGGCAGGGAAGTGAACCATGTTCACGAACAGGTTTACGCACCTTGCGGCCATTCCTTGTTGCTGCACAATAAAAAAGCGCCTTTTGAAGGCGCAGAAATCCTGCATAGCATATAAATCCCATGTGCTTTCCGCCTCATAACCCCGTATTCGGCGTCAGAAACAGGTTCTGTTAAGCTTTACCGTATGAATTCGTTAATTATTGCTTTACCGCCATCCAATTTATCAATGCGGTAAACCGGTGTCACTCACCATCACCGGTGGCTTCTCCCTCTTCCTCGCTGCCGGCTTCGCTCTCTTCCCGGGCCTCAAACTTCGCCGTGGATACAACCGCGAGGATCTCGTTTGAATCTTCCAGGATCCTTATATTATCGCTGATTTTAAGATCAGCAACGGTGATCTTGTCGCCCAGCCTGCTGTCACCAATATCAATGCTTATGAACTCCGGCAGATCAGCGGCCTTGCCCGAAATCTCCACCTCGGTGATGAACTCCTGGAGAAGCAGCTGGTGAGCCGCCAGTTTTTCTTTCCCGTGAAATGCAATGGGCACTTTCAGCCGGATGATATCATCGCTGTGGATCGTCTGGAAGTCAACATGGAGAATCTGCCCGTTGATGGGATCCCTCTGGACTTCCTTTATAATGCAGTTTTTAGCCTCATCTCCGAGTTTCAGTATGACCCTGGAAACCTTGCGTCCCTGCAGAACCTTTCTGAATTCTTTCTGATCCACTTTTATGCTTGCGGACCTTACATCCTTGCCATAGATTACACCAGGGATGAAACCCTGCCTTCTCGCCTTGTTGGCCTTTTCATTCCTTAACTGCGCACTGATAACAGCTTCGCTCATATGAATGCCTCCTTTTGCTTTAATTT
>JAAXZX010000092.1 GCA_012719645.1 Clostridiaceae bacterium | reverse complement strand
GTAAAGCGTTGAATTTAATCATGCAATTCAACATGTAGAAATTAGTCATGCAAACCTCTCTATGGTCACCCATGCTCCTGGCAGGCCAGACAGTCATGCTCCCAGCATCTCTTCTATGAGCGCATGGAAGGCTGTCTGCACAAGCATCGGTCCTGGTGCATATATTGATAAAGGACGGCATTATTGTAACCCGGAATGTCCTGGTCCGGTTCTATTAAGGCACTTGAAGCTCATCACGACAGGATACTAACCAGGCGACAGACAGGTCCGCATGGCCAAAGGCCTCAAGATCAGGCTGGAAGGCCGCAATTATAGCAACAGCAGTTCCATTCCGGCATGGACTCACGTCAATGGGCAACCAGAGCAGAATCCCCCCTGGCATTGGTAATTGTTACCTTGTATTGCTTATGAAATGCGCAACTGATATAATAGAATCCAATAAATAGAAGCGTTGCGCATAGTAACAGGCAATATATTGCAGTGACGGTAACCATACAGAGATATAGATTTAAGGCTGAATCTCCACAGGAGTACGGAGGAACCAATTATAACGGGGCTAATCCCTGAGAGGTAGGGTTCCCTATTTTACCGAGCCCGTCAGCTAACTCCGGAAGCCTAAAATAGGAGGATAATCATGCAATCAGGCAAGAACTCGCATATATATACCTGGGGGACTATTGTCCTTCTTTTTGCCCTTACTGTCGGCGTATTGTTTTATTCCGGCTTAACCGGACCAACCCAACAGCAAACGATTAATATATCCAGCGAAGAATCTGCCGTCCCCCTTTCCACTGACCTGTCTGTTTATTCACTCCCATGCAAATACATCTCAGCAACATATCGGGAACTGGAATTCCAGTCCAAGTCAGAAGAAATAATTGCCCTTTACTCAACACAGTATGACCTTTCAGCCTATGGCGCCGAAGCGGCAGCTGATGCGGATGCCCCATTAATGATGACTGCTTCCATTGCCCGGGGCATGGTTGAAGAATCGCGCAGCGAAGGCAAAGCCGCGGCATCCATGGAGCAGGTTTCCGCCTACATGTATGTAAACGCTAATCAACTCAATGTCAGGAGCGGTGTCGGCACCGACTATGACAAGCTGACCACACTGAAAAGAGGCGACAAGGTCGGCCTGTTCAGGATAGAAGGCGATTGGGCAAAGGTCAAAACAGAGTCGGGCATCATCGGATATACGGTTGCCAGGTACCTGGTGGACAGCGAGGATAAGGTTGAGCCTGAAAGACCCATTGCCTACTGGTATATCAACGCTAATACGCTTAACGTGAGAAGCGGGCCGGGAACCGATTATGAAAAGATTGAAACATTAAAACGCGGAGATAAGGTGGGCTATTTCGATGAACAAGGCGAATGGGCCAGGGTCCAGACCCCATCGGGTAAAAAGGGTTACATGCTGATGAAGTACCTGGTGGACAGCGAAAGCGAAGTTGACAGGAGTTCTTCCCTTCCTGTCGCCAGCTCCAGCACGGTAACCAGCCTGGCGCAGCAGATTGTTGAATACAGCAAGACCCTGCAGGGTGTGAGATATAAATACGGCGGATACAGCACCAGCGGGATGGACTGTTCGGGATTTGTGAAGTATGTCTATGCCCACTTCGGTATCGATGTTCCAAGGAGTTCTGCAAGCTATGCCAATTTTGGCCAGCGGGTTTCAAGGGAGAATCTGAGACCTTCGGACATCCTGCTCTTTGATACCGACGGCGGAAACTGGGACGTCAGCCATGTGGGAATCTATATTGGAAACAATATGTTCATCCATGCCTCAACAACCAAGGGAAAGGTAGTCATAACTTCATTGTCCGAATACCCTGCTCCATATTATGGAGCCAGGCGGGTAATCGACTGATAACAGTACGATGAGCAAGGGATGATCTCAGGAATACCTGTGATCATCCCTGTTTTATTGCCCTTCACACCCGGCAGGCTTTTCTGATAATGGGAGTAAAGCCCGGTTTGAGCCGGGGTTTCATTTTATTGCCCGGAAAGGAAAAACTGTTGGAAAAATAATGAACCATTCCTGGCCGGGCCCGTCAAATATATAAGGACTGAAAGGCGTACCCGCTGGAATTTTAAGAAAATTTTAAGATTAGAACATACTTTTATTGCATGATTGCTGTTATAATTAATAAGAGCGAACAGTCAGTACCAGTTTATGTAAATTAGTACGAAGATAATTTACAGAGGTTCCAAGGAGATACATAAATGTCTGCAATTATTGTTTTGGACGACGTATATCGCATCTTTCGGATGGGCCAGGAACGTATCTGCGCTGTCAATGGGATAAGTCTAAGCATTGAAGAAGGCGAGATATGCTGCCTGCAGGGACCGTCGGGCTCAGGCAAATCGACTCTGCTGCATCTGATGGCCGGGCTGGATAAGCCCACAAAGGGATCCATCACCATCGGCAAGACCCGTATTGACAAGCTTAACGAGAACCAATTGGCCCTGTTCAGGCAAAAGTATATCGGCTTCATCTTTCAAAGCTACTACCTTATTCCCACGCTTACCGCGCTGGAAAATGTGGCGCTGCCCTTAACATTCTGCGGCGTACCCCGGTCAAAACGGAATAAGATGGCCAAGGAGCTTTTGGAGGCTGTCGGGTTGAAGGACCGGATGAAGCATAAGCCCCATGAGATGAGCGGCGGCCAGCAGCAGCGCGTTTCCATTGCCCGGGCATTTGTGAACAATCCGAAGGTGATCTTTGCCGATGAGCCCACCGGAAACCTGGATACGGTAACAACCCATGAAATGATGCGGCTCATGACATCCCTTGCCTATGAGAGGAAACAGACCATTGTGCTGGTTACCCACAACCCGGAAATAGCGGATTATTCAACACGCATTGTCAGGGTGCGTGACGGCAGGATAGAAAAAATTGAGAATGGAAGGGAAAATGGATATGAAACAGGTGCTTAAGAAAATTTCAAACCTCACGCTTGCTCTTATTTTTGTGCTGGTAACCATGATTTCGATTTTGCCGCCCGACGTGGCTACAGCGTTGACATACCAGCATGATCACTTTAACTTAATCATGGCAGATGTCGGTGCTCTGGAGAAGGGTCAGGCTTTTAATCTTACATTGACTATGGAGAACAAGAGTGGCCAGAAGATTACCATTGACAAATTGAGTATAAGGAATAATGGTGTTGTAATCATGACAGGTATGGAAGATATTGAGCCCGATAAAGATGAAATTGAAAATGGTACATCAGAGAAAATATTGAATAGCTATAAGTTATATTTTGTAAGCGAAGGAGCAGATAATAATAGAATTGACATAATGATTGAATATAAAGTAGGTACAAGTGACCATTCTGCGGATGCGTTCTTCTATCTTGAAGCTGCTGATAAAGGTGTGAAAGATCCGGAACCACCCTTCGATTCCAGCAAGTATAATCCCGGCCTGGTAGCTTCAGTGGCGGATAATGCCACGGTTATGGCCGGACAGTATACAGGGCTGGATGTTACACTGAAGAACACCAGCGTCTCAACTTCGGCCGGCAACATAGTTTTCACGCCTGTTTATGAAAGCGGTTCTCCCTTCACCCATGTAAAAACCCTGAGCGACATGCCCATCAGGGACTTAAGGCCTAATGACTCGCAAACACTGAAGCTGTCCGTCAATACCGACAAGTTTGCAAACCCTGGACTGTACCCGTTCAGGTTCAAACTGACATACAAAAATCCCTGGGGAGATGAATTCTCCAGTGAGCATATCGTTTACATAAACGTAGCAAACAACAATCTCAATGCTCGACTGACGGTCAGGACCTCGTCAGCTGACAATGTCAGTGCCGTTGCCGGGAAGAGCTTTACGGTACCAGTTTACGTTTCAAATACGGGCGACTTCTATGCCAAGGACATTCTCATTACGCTTCAGGGCCTGTCCCAGGACACCTTCATACTGAGTTCGGGAACCAACCGCATTAGTATTGACCGTATAAACGGCAAAGACTTTAAAAAAATCGATCTCAGCCTGGTAGCGGCCAAAGGCCTGAAAACTGCAAGCTATCCCCTGTCCTTCAGGGTTGAATACACCACGGAATCAGGGGAAAAGGACAGTGAAACCCAGGAGATCTGGATCCCTGTAACAGGAAGCGGCGATGCCGTGAGTTCCCTGGAGATCCTTGAGGTCAAGACATCCAAAACCACTGTCACAACTTCCGACATATTCGATGTTTCAGTAACCATAAAGAACGCAGGGACTGTAAACGCGGAACAGGTCAAGGTGTCTGCCGATGGAACCAGCGCCCTTCTGCCGGTTTCCCAGAACCTTTTCATCCTTTCAAAACTTACACCCGGCGAAACCAGGACCCTGACCTTTAAATACCAGCCATCCCCCGACGCGCAGAGGGGAAGCGTACCCATAGTGATCAGGGTGGAGTCCCTGGACGGCTCGGGAAATAACGCAATGATCTCACAGGCTGTTTCGGTCTTTGTGGATGCGGACAAAGGCTCTACGGACCCAAGCAAGAACGTTCCCAAGATCATAGTGGGGAGCTACTCCTATGAGCCCCAGCAGGTAAAGGCAGGGGAAAGGTTCACCCTGTATATGTCCTTCCGCAACACCCATTCATCCAAGACCATAAGAAATATCAAGGGAAGCTTCAATGTGGAAGAGAAGTCCAATACAACCGGGAATGTCTTCACCCCAGTTGACAGCAGCAATACCTTCTTCATCGATGAGATCAGGCCCAGGGACAGCTACGATTGGGCAGTGAACCTGTATACAATACCCGATGCCCTGTCCAAGACCTATACCGTCATCATCAGCTTTGAATATGAAGACGAATATGGCAACCCCTATACTGCGCAGGAGATTATCGGCATACCCGTTTATCAGCCGTCCCGTTTCGAGGTTTCGGAAATCTCCCTGCCCTCAGAAGTGTATATGGGACAACCGGTATATATCAGCTTCAGCCTGTACAACATGGGCAAGACCGACCTGTATAACGTGAAAATGTCTGTCCAGGGTGATTTCGCCGCGGACCCCATGAGCAACTATTTCGGCAATTTCACGCCCGGATACATGGAGTGGTGCGAGATAAACCTCATACCAATGCAGCCGGGAATGGGCATGGGCAAAATCGTTGTGGAGTACGAGACCACCAGCGGCGAGATCATGACCTATGAGAAGGAGTTCGCCATGAATGTCCTTGAAATGCCTGCCTATGATCCGGGTTTCCCCGTGGATGGACCGTTCCCCATGGACCCTGGCATGGAACCGGGCAATGAGGGAGGCGGCTTCTTCAGCAGCGTCTGGTTCTACATTATTCTTGGCGTTGTGGTAGCTGCAGGCATAGCTATCACCATCATCGTGGTCAGGAAGCGCAAGAAGAACAAGGAGTTTGAGTTCTGATGAAATATTTCGACACATTGTTTCTAAGCGTAAGGAACCTGTGGCGCCGCAAGCTCAGGACCACACTGACCATCGTCGGCGTTATGATCGGAACATGCGCCATCGTGGTCATGATCTCACTTGGCCTGGCCATGAACAAAAACTTCCTGGAACAGGTAAGCCAGATGGGAAACATCATGCAGATCCAGGTCTACAACTGGAATGAAGGCGGCATGACGCCGGACGGCAAAAAGATCGAGCCTCTCACCGACGCAAAGATCGCCGAATTCGCCAAGATGAAAGGTGTGGAGGGGGCAACCCCCATCATGGACCTTGGCCTTAAGATGGTGGTCGGAAAGTATGTGGGCTGGGTTAGTATCCTGGGCATTAATCCCGATATGTTTGAAATGCTTGATATTCCCGTGAGCACCGGCCGCGGGCTTACAGGCGAGGACACCAACCATGCGGTGGTAGGGGAGTATGCGAAATATAACCTTTATAATCCCAAGTCCAGCCGATGGGAACCTGCACCCGAAGACCTGAACCTCATGGAGGAAAAGGTCACCGTAAGCTGGGACATGAGCTATGGAGAAAAGCCATATCCCGGCCAGCCGACACCAAAAAAGAAGGTAAAGCCCGTAACGATAGAGGTTGTGGGCATGGTGTCCCAAAGCGGCGGTCAATACGATTATTCTATTGTCATGCCCCTGGAAACCGTTAAGAAGTTTAAGAAGGAACAGGATAAATTCAACCAGGGAAACGGCGGAGGCGGTGGTGTCATAATAGGCCGCGCGGGCTCCAGCAGCTCCGGTGAAAAAGAAGGTTATTACCAGGCCATCGTGAAAGTTAAGGACATAGACAGCGTGACAGAGGTGATGGAACAGATAAAGGCCATGGGATACGAAGCCTACAGCCCCATCCAGATCCTTGAGCAGATGAAGGAGCAGTCGGCAGGCTTAAGGCAGATACTTGGAGGTATAGGTATCACAGCCTTTGTCATCGCGGCCATCGGTATTGCCAACACCATGTATATGTCCATCTATGAGAGAACCCGTGAAATAGGAATTATAAAGGTAATCGGCGCAAGGCTGGGGGATATCAGGCGCATCTTTCTTATGGAGGCCGGGTGGATTGGCATCTTCGGAGGTGTGATGGGTGTGGGGCTGAGCCTTCTGGCTTCCATGGCCCTGAACAGGTTCAATATCAATTTGGGCGGGCAGATCATGTGGATGCCCCAGGGAGAGGGTTTGCAGTCCTCATATATTCCTGTCTGGCTCATGCTGGCGGGAGCAGGATTCTCCTTCCTGGCAAGCCTGCTTGCCGGAGTGCTTCCCGCAAGGCGGGCCATGAGACTCAGTGTTATGAAGGCGCTGCGCCAGGAATAAGCCTTAACGGGAAATAAAAACTTAAGCAAGCATAACGGGAGGCATCTTCGGGATTGCCTCCCCGTTTATGTTAAATAACCGTTACAAAGAAAAAATTATTCCATTTTCAATTCTTTTATGGTATATTGTACTGGCGGTTAACGCTGTTTGATAAACAGACCAAACACTGACCATGAGTTGAAAGGAGGCCGCGAAATGGCAAACGGAGGCTTTAAAATCAGAAGATTCAGAAGCTATAATGAAGTTGGCTTTGTCGCGGCCGATCGTCCAATCTGAGCTGTACTGTTCCCACGACAATTTCAAATCCATTTGCTTGCTGAGTCATATGATGAAGTTGCAATGGCTCTTTTTTGCGTTTCATACCTGAGAGGGAAAAATACTATCAGGTTATCCGATATGCCTAAGCTGACCTCTTACCGGCTGAAAGGAGGCTTATTGTGAAGAACTTCAGGCTGCTTCGGGAATATTTGCGCGGAAGCGGAAAAACCTATATTTTAACGCTGACAGCAGTGCTTCTCATGACTGTCTTTTCGTCAATGACCCCGCTCGTGATCGCATTCACGGTGGATTCGGTCATAGGCGGCAAGCCCGTGGACCTGCCTGCTTTTCTGGAGTCCCGGATCGATGCGGAAAGCGCTGTTGCCTATATCAGGAATAATCTGTGGATCATACTGCTTGTCCTTGTATCAATCACTTTACTGCAGGGCGTCTTCCTGTTCCTCAGGGGGAAATACTCTGCTGTGTCTGCACAGGTATCCTCCAAGAGGATGAGGGAGAAGCTGTATGACCACCTGCAGCACCTGCCCTTCGACTACCATGTAAAGGCGCAGACCGGTGATCTGATCCAGAGGTGCACATCCGATATTGAAACGGTCCAGAACTTCATCGCAAGCCAATCCGTGGACGCGCTTCAGATCATCGCGCAGGTCATCGTGGTTTTGAGCATCATGATATCCATGAGCTTAAGGTATACCCTGATCTCCATAGCGCTGGTGCCCATCGTGTTTGTTATAACCGTCCGGTTTTTCATAAACATGATGAAGGTATTCATCAGGTCGGATGAAGCCGAGGGCCATATGACAACAACCCTCCAGGAGAACCTTACCGGGGTGCGGGTGGTTAAGGCCTTTGGCGCGCAGAACTTCGAGATGGAGAAATTTGATGAGAAGAACAGGACCTTCCGGGACCTTTCCATGAAAATCATAAGGCTCATGGCCAACTTCTGGTCAGGCACCGACCTTCTGTGCATGCTCCAGCACGCGCTGGTCATCGCTGTCGGAGCCTACTGGGTGGTAAAAGACCAGGTAACAATAGGAACGGTGGTTGCCTTTTCCTCCTACACCGGGATGCTGGTATGGCCGCTGAGAAACCTTGGCCAGATGATGGGCTTCATGGGCCAGGCCTTTGTATCGCTGGGAAGACTCCAGGAGATCCTGGACAACAAGCCCGAAGACTATACTACGGGCAGCCGCCCTCCCGTTGAAGGCGAAATCGTATTTGACAATGTCAGTTTCGAGTATGAAAAGGGTAAACCCGTCCTGGAGGGGATCTCCTTCAGGATAGAAAAAGGGAGCACAGTGGCGATACTGGGCGGCACGGGTTCCGGGAAGAGTTCGCTGGTGCACCTGCTGCTTCGGCTGTACGATTACACCAGCGGCAGCATCCGCATAGACGGAACAGAGCTGAAGGATATCAGCAGGGAGTGGATCAGGAAAAACATAGGCATAGTGCTCCAGGAGCCCTTCCTTTTCTCCAGGAGCATCAGGGAAAACATCAGGATGGGCGCAGGGCAGCTTTCTGATGAGCAGATACTCGCTGTCGCCAGGGTGGCCTGTGTCGACCAGGACATACAGGAATTCGAGAACGGATACGACACAATTGTGGGAGAACGTGGAGTGACGCTTTCCGGTGGCCAGAGACAGCGTGTCGCCATAGCAAGGACCATTGCCCGGAGTGTTCCGATCCTCATATTCGATGATTCCTTGAGCGCGGTGGACACAGAAACCGATGCCCAGATCCGGCAGGCTCTGAAAGAGCGGCGTAAAAACACTACTACCATCATCATATCCCACAGGATCACCACCCTTTCGGAAGCTGACCGTATCCTGGTGCTGGACAGGGGCAGGATCGTCCAGACCGGCACCCACGAGGAACTGATAAACGTGGAAGGTCCCTACCGGAGGATATGGGAGATCCAGAGCACGCTGGGCGAAGAAGCTGTCTGAGCCTGGCATGGGAGGTGTAAAGCTTGTATTTCGAAGAGATGGAATACGGCAAAAAACTTGACCTGAATGTTGTGAAAAGGCTTGCCGTGTTCGCGAAACCATATAAAACGAACATCATTATACTTATGGTGCAGATGTTTTTCCTGGCGCTGGTTGATGCCATCTTCCCAAAACTCAGCCAGTACGCCATAGATAACTTCGCAGTCAGGAAATCGCTGGACGGGTTCTGGATTCTGTGCCTGGTTTCGGTCGGCCTGGTAGTTTTCCAGGCAGCCAATGTATGGCTCATGATCAGGAATGCAGGGAAGATTGAGTACCATGTTCCATATGATATGAGAAAAGCTGTGTTCAGAAAGCTCCAGGAACTGCCCATTTCATATTACGACAGGACCCCTGTGGGGTGGATCATGTCCAGGATGACCTCCGACGTCAACCGGATAGGCGTTTCCCTTTCCTGGCATGTCGTGGATTTCTTCTGGTCAATTTTCCTGGTGATTATCATGACCATCTTCATGCTGGCTACTAACCCGGCATATGCCCTGATGGTCCTTTGCGTGGTCCCTGTCCTCGTGATCCTCAGCATGTTCTTCCAGAAGAAGATCCTGTTCAATTACAGGAAGGCCAGGAAATACAACTCACAGATCACCGCAGCCTTCAATGAAGGGATTACGGGCGCGAAGACCATAAAGTCGCTGGGGATAGAGGACTACATGCTGAGCGAGTTCGAGAAGACGACCAGGCAGATGAAGGACTTCTCGGTGAGGGCGGCGACTGTTTCCTCCATATATATACCTCTCATTATTCTTTTCGGAAGCGTTGCCACCGGCCTGGTGCTGTGGAAGGGCGGGGTTGAGGTCAGCCGGAATGTCACCAGTTACGGAACGCTGGTGCTGTTCCTGTCCTATGCCGTTCAGTTCTTCGAACCCATCAGGCAATTTGCCAGGGTCTTTACCGAACTCCAGTACACCCAGGCGGCGGCGGAGCGTGTGGTTACGCTGCTTGAAACCGAGAATGACATAGCTGACAGCAGCGCAGTGGTTGCCAGGTACGGCAGCATGCTGGACTCGGACAAGTCGGAATGGCCGAAGTTCCATGGGCACATCGTATTTAAGGATGTGACCTTCCGTTACAAGGAAGGGGGCAATATCCTGGAGAACTTCAACCTGGAGGTGAAGCCGGGCGAGAAGATAGCGCTTGTAGGAGAAACAGGATCAGGCAAGACTACCATCGTGAACCTGGTATGCCGCTTCTATGAACCTACCGCGGGAAGCATCCTGATAGATGGTGTGGACTACCGCGAAAGGCCGCTGCTCTGGCTGTATTCCAATATCGGTTATGTGCTCCAGGAGCCGCATCTTTTCAGCGGAACCGTAAAGGAGAACATAGCCTACGGACGTCACGATGCGACCATGGAGGATATAATCCGCGCGGCAAAAACGGTCAATGCCCATGACTTTATCATGAGGCTCGAAAACGGTTATGATACCCAGGTAGGGGAACGGGGAAGCCTCCTTTCCACCGGCCAGAAGCAGCTTGTTTCCTTCGCGCGGGCGTTGCTGTCCGACCCGGGTATGTTCGTACTGGATGAGGCTACTTCCTCTGTGGATACCGAAACCGAGCACCTGATACAGGACGCGCTCAACAAGGCCCTAAAAGGGAGAACAAGCTTCATTATCGCCCACAGGCTGTCCACTATCCGCTCGGCGGACAGGATTCTGGTAATAGACAAGGGAAGGATCATTGAAGAAGGAACCCACAGGGAGCTGATCAATAAGAGAGGATACTATTACAGGCTGTATACAAGCCAGTTCGTGAAGGAAAAGCAGGAAATATTTGAGAAGACAGACTAAAGAGGAAAAGCGTTAATAAAAAAGGCATGCCCGGCACTGATACCAGGGCATGCCTTTTTATATCCGGTACATGAATCAGGAGGTTTCCATTGCTTGCTTTTTCCTGGAAAGGTCGGCCTCAGCCTCCAGGTAGACTTTCTCAAAGTCGGAATCCATCCCGGCATGGCAGTATCCCCATGAAATAGAGAT
Source organism: Clostridiaceae bacterium (assembly GCA_012719645.1). Lineage (GTDB taxonomy): Bacteria > Bacillota > Clostridia > DSM-8532 > DSM-8532 > Thermoclostridium_A. Next base: position 10,414 of record JAAXZX010000092.1, on the reverse strand, counting down.
AGTGTAGGGCTTGCCGTGGGAGGAGTTAAACTCGTTGAGACTGTTCATGAACCGTTCTCCGATACTCTTTATCACGTCTCCCTGGACGTTCTTGATGAGAACGACATATCGCTCGCAGCTTTGGTGCGACAAAAAATCGTCATCCCTGATGCAGCCTGCAAGGATTTCGGAGACCGAGTTCATGATGAATTCGCTCTCTTTGAATCCATATTGGGCGTTGATCTCATAGAAATTGTTTATCTCAACGATGATCAGATAATATTCGCCGCTGCTTATATCCCGGTTCTGTAGCATTTTATTGGCCAGGAACCTGATCTTCTTCATCTTGTCCAGGTTGTCCCTGACTGTCAGTTCGTTCAGCTTGCGATTAGTGTTTACAAGCCGTTCAAGGGTATCCGAAAGCTTCTTCTCCACAAGCTGCTTTTCATGGGCAAGGAGTGCATTCTCCATATATTGCTGGACATCAATGCACAAATCGGCCATAAACCTCGTCATGTTCTCGGGAGCCGACATCACGATATATCCCAGTTGGTTTTTCCCTATGAAGACCAGCTTGACCAGGGTTATCCCGTCAAGGGTATTAAAGAAGGCGTCAGGAAGGACCTTTGATACATCGAAGGATTTGGCGTACTGGATTCTCGTGCCGTGGGAAAAGCCATATAAGAGTGTCCCCTTCAGGCTTTGGCCGGAAGATGCATAATCATCGAACCGGGTAGGGGACAAAAACCGGACAATGTAGCAGGAATTCATGCCGTAGTCCGCCAGGCAGTCGGTCAGGGTCGAATAGAATGTTACCTCGTCCAGGGACGCGAACCTTCCATGGGTCCTGAGAGGGCTGAATATGGGTCCCGAATAGCTGGCTTCGCCGGCGTACCTTACTGCCCTGCAGCCGCAGGAATTCCGTATGACCAGGCTGGGTTCAAAGGTATAAACCTGGCTGACGGCACTGTATTTTCTCTTGTCCATCAGAAGCTCAACCGCTTTTTGGGACATCTCTTCAAAGGGCTGGGCAACAGTGGTCAGGGTATTTACAATGCCGAGGGAGGCAGCCGCGTCGTCAAAGCCTGTGACCGCAACATCCCTGGGCACATTGATGCCGCTGTCTTCCAGGCATTTGATCGCGCCGATGGCCGTTTCGTCATTGGCGCAGACAATGGCGTCGATCTCTTTCAACTTTATATGGGGTATGAGCTTTTTTGTCAGGTTGTATCCCGCCACATCGGTGAAGTTTCCTTCAAGCATGAATTGCTTGGGAACCTCAAGGCCGTTCTGGTAAATTACCTTTAAAAACGCGTCACGGCGTATCAGGGCCTCAGGGTTCTTCAGGGGACCGCTGATATGGGCCATCTTTCTATAACCATGGGATACCAGGTGGGAAACAATCTGCTCAAATCCGGAAAAATTATCTGTTATAACCGATGGAACGCCTTCAAGCTCGATGCCGTAGGATACCACCGGGATGCCGGCCTTGGCGGCCAGATCCTGTACCAGTTCAACTCCGGCTCTTGATGCCAATTGGCCGGAGATGATAAGCGCATCGATACGTCCCTGGGATACAAGGCGATATACGACGTTGCACTGGTAGTCGGATACCGAATTGTTCATAAGGCTGTATCCCTCAACAATGTCCAGCGAACAATCGCAGAATTCCAATGCTCTCCATAATGACTTGATCAGGGCATGCAAATAATTGCTGTATGCGGTGGTGGTCAGCAACCCTATTCTCATAAAACACACCATCTTCCGGGGACATGAGGCATTGAGCCTGTTTATTATTAGATACCACTCCTTAATTTGTACTAAAACGGTATTCCATTAAAAAGGCAAACATTTCTAAAAAATGGTGAATTAAAAAATTCTTACTTGTCGTGCAAATCCACATACCCGCCGGTTTTATTCTATTGACGCCCGGTTCATTAAATCCTATAATCAAGATGTAAACTTAATAACCTCTGTTAGGTGAGGCTCCTATACGGATACAGGCTGCTGCCCGGAAACGTCGAGAGACGCCAATGGGTGAACAAACATTGCCGGATTAAGGTTTTGTTTAATGCAGTTGGCTTTTTGCCTAAGCCGTATAGTGCCAAAACTCGATGATGGGAGTGTGGTCATTATGCGACATAATGAGGTGGTCCGCTCTCGCGGGCTTTTGTTTTGTTGTGCCGGGATCCCGCGGATACCGGAATGAAGGCTGTGAACCGTTAGGCAGTGCGAAAACATGGCGTTTGTTTTTACGGCCTTCAGGCATAATTCTTGTGAGGTGATTATTATAGAAGGAAGGTGATTTCCAATGGTGGAAATCTTCAAGACATCCGAGCATGGACTTGAACTCCTCTCAATAGACGCTATTGAGAAGGGGTGTTGGATTAATCTGACCGAACCCGATGAGGAGGAACTCGATCTGCTTACCCAAACGATCGGCGCTGAACCTGCTTTCCTTCGTGATCCTCTTGATGTAGAGGAAAAGCCCCGTATTGACGTGGAAGACGATCAGATACTCATCATCGTTGACATTCCATATATATATGAGGATGATAAATCAATCAAGTTCGAAACGCTGCCTATGGGTCTGCTTCAGGTGAGGGACGATTATATCATCACCATATGCAGCAAGCAGGTCCCTGTCCTGGAACGCTTCAGGAACGGGCAGATAAAGAATCTGTATACCTTTAAGAAAACCCGCTTTATCCTCCAGGTATTGTACCATGTGGCAAAGGACTACCTGAAATACCTGAAGCATATCGATAAAAAGAGCGAGTTCATAGAAAGATCGCTGTACAAATCCATGAGGAACAAGGAACTGTACAACATGATGGAGCTCAGCAAGAGCCTTGTGTACTTCACCACGTCCCTGAAATCCAATGAGACTGTGCTGGAAAGGCTTCTGCCGGGCAAGCTCATAAAGATGTACGAGGAAGACCAGGACCTCCTGGAAGATACCATCATTGAAAACAAGCAGGCCATTGAGATGGCCAACATATACAGCTCAATCCTGAGCGGCATGATGGATGCCTTTGCATCCATCATATCCAACAACCAGAACATGGTCATGAAGTTCCTGGCCGCCATCACCATAGTGCTGGCCGTCCCCAATGTCATTTTCAGCTTTTTCGGCCAGAACTTCGTATGGCCATACGGCAACAATCCTTTCATGTGGCTCTATGTCACTGCCGGCGCTATAGTCATAACCCTTATAGTGGCGTTTATCCTCTATAAGCGCGACATGTTCTGATTGTTCGGAACCGGATGCAGGCCGGCAATCGGAACAGGCTAAGAAGCGAGTGTAAGTCCGTCATTACATATGCCGGAAAGATTGATGGAAAATATAGCTGCCAGTTGATTTTTATCCGGAATTGTATTAATATAATCTATGCCCCTCGATGCGGGGGCAGTTATATGCGCCCATAGCTCAACTGGATAGAGCGTCTGGCTACGGACCAGAAGGTTGTGGATTCGAGCTCTGCTGGGCGCGCCAAAACCCCTGAAGGTATCAGGCCTTCAGGGGTTTTCAATACTTCTTCAGCAAATGACGAGATCCATTGTTTGGCTATTAGTCCTGAGCTTCAGATATAGATCTCGAAAAATCCAGCAATCCGAGGTAATGGAATGACAAAACATTGTGCATGTTGAGTCTGGCGTTGTCCGGGCTCGTACTGGCGGTCCCCATGATTGCGATTGCATACTGCCTTTGGGCGTTGAAGAAGCTTTCTGACCTGGAGTACCCGGCATTCTGACTGTTAAAGAACTCGTAAATGAAGTAAAACAGGTTGTTTTTTCTCAGGTTATCCAGGGAAGCGGAGTTGTCCATGCCTTGACGGGATAGCATGCTGGATGGCGCGATTGCATCAACAGCTTTGCCCAAAGCCAGGGCTTTACAGGCCAGGCTGTCGCTTTGCAGATTGTTTGCGCCGAAAGACGTCAGCAGCGTCAAAGTGTAATAATTACTGGAAAGCAGGTTATTGATGTTATATTTTGTGAGGAAAGATATCCTGAACTCCCACAAATCCCCATGTAAGAAGTAGTCAGTGATTCTGTCCTTGTATTTGCTGTATTTAAACAAGTCCTGATATTTGAAGAAGATGCATTGATCAATTCTGTCCTGCTGCCCGTGGGCATTGATGATAAAATGTGCGATCCCCTTCCCGTTTTCCGCAGACAGCAGACTATTGTCAAATCTGCCAAGGACATTTACAGTTACCGGATATTCGCCTTCTATGTTGCCATAAAGCCTGTATTGGTTGCTTCCCAGGAGATTGAATTCCTTGTCCAGTCTCTTGGAAATGAAATAACCCATATCATCCGCAGGTGAGGTTTTCTGGGAAACGGGGCTGGAAAAACTTACATAGGGTATTTCTTTTCCTTGCGTTTGATCTGAATAATCGTAGCACTTTTCAATAAAGGGGGCTATTTCCCCGGAACGCAGGGGAAGCCTTGCAACGGGCCATTGGGGCATGAAACGGATATATGCTCCCTGCTTGAACGTTTTACTTATACTGAAAGCGTCACTTAAGGCGGTTATGTCGCTTCTGAGATTGCTGTAAAGGAAGTCGGATTTGAAGGTACTTCCCTCTTTATTTTCCCCGGACGCTGCATCTTCCAGAAGGATGTCAAAGGCCGGCACATCTTCGGATGAACCGAAAATCTGAATACCCTTGATTTTTCCCCTGTACTTGCCTGCAGTTTCCTTCAAAGCAGCATAAATACTCGCTGCAGTATTATAACCGGAAGTGTCTATCAGGACGCACCCGCTTTTCCCATCAAACAGGCTGGCAGCATATTTTTCAATTGCATACTTGTCACTGCTTGTGACCCTGTTTCGGTTATAAAGGATGACGGTATAATCAATATCCCTGTTTTGAAGCATATTCTCCTTAACAAGGTTCAGAAAGCCTTCGGGATTAATGATTTTTCCGTTTCTATAAGGAGTTCCGCTCTGGTAGAGGAAAGAAACAGCCTCTTGTTTGGTCAGCTGGGGATCCACCTGCAAACCGAGGGCGATAGTTCCTACAATGTAAGGAATTGACAGGTTGACAAACCCATCGGTCCAGTGAATAAAGTGGCTCGGGTTGCCATCGGAAGCTGTTGTTATTCCGTTTGCAGGAACCCACAATAAATTGCTTATATGGTTCGGACTGAACCTGTGAGCCAATCTGTAGGATTTTGGATTGTCCTTATCGGAGGGGTACTGTATTTCCAGAACTCCGATCGGCATCTGGCGGTTAATGACCATTATACCGCTGTCTTCGGCTTTTTTAATGGCTTCGGCGTAAGCGTCCGAATTCTTCACCCGGGGATACGGCTCGTCTGAAAGGCCGACAACCCTGATTTTCTGGTCCTCAGGAAGTGTTTTGTTTATCTCTATAATCTTCTCCAACGCTTCGGCGTTGGTGCTCTGGTCCTCGATCCATGTAGGATGCCCGAAAAAGAATACCGTGCTGTCGGGCGCCACACCTGTATTCTTTCCTGCAAGTATGCTCAGGGATGTGTTTCCGGGTATCCACCTTCCGCTTTGCATTCCCAGTGTTTCCGGACGGATTTTCGTATATATGATGTTGCTGTCCAGGAATTCAATATGATCCTCCCGGATTGGCTGGTCTATGTAGGCGATGTTGACTCCCTTTCCGGTGTATCCCATGTCATGAAGTTTCTTTATGCCGAGTCCGGGTTTTTTGCCCCATTCCAGCACTTCCTGCGGATCAAAGCCTTCCGGCATCCTGTCGCTGGATGGCCATATTGTATTGGTATCAAAGGTCAGTGTTTTTAAGACCTCAAGTTTGCCCCTTAAGTCCAGGTGAGACAGGTCCATGCCCGATACTCCGATAATTTTGTCACTCTCAGTCCAGTAAGGTGTCAGATCATCCAGGCTGATTAGTCCAAAAGCATTCACAGATCCGGCCAGCAACATGCTGATGGCTAAAAATATTGCTGCCAATGAATTCAAAAGGCTGCCAGGCTTTTTCATTATCAAGCACCACCTGAATTTTCTATTAGTACATATATTATCATACTATGTACTCGATTATAAGTACTGGGAAAATGGTCAGAGCGGGTGCAAAAAAGCCGCAAATGCGCATGCATTCGGATGACTCCGAATTATATGGCTTGCTGTCAAATATCCTGCAGCGTCATGCCAGGATAACCTTTCGTTCGTCAGATAGTATCATTTTTCTGCAAAATTACAGATAAAATCCTTGTTGCCATAACATCACTATGTTATGCTAAAGGTAAAAGAATACAAAAGATATGGGGTGGTCTTTATGCAATTTGAGATTTCCAAGAAGGATCTTCTCAGAGAAACGGGCATATCTTACGGTCAACTCTATCGCTGGAAGCGCCAGAATCTCATCCCTGAAGAATGGTTCATCAAGCGGTCCTCTTACACCGGGCAGGAAACATTTTTTCCCAAAGACAAGATACTTGAGCGCATCAAAACCATTCAACACCTGAAGGACAGGTATTCGCTGGATGACCTGGCCAGGATGCTGTCTCCTGAAACAACCGGAATAAACTATCCTGTTGACAAGGCGCTCAGCAGGGAGATAATGGATTATTCCTCGGCTGAAATATTCCGCGACAAGATGAGAAAAGGTTTCTGCACTTTCTGGGAAGTATGCCTTATGTACACCCTGGCGCTGTTCAAGTCAAAATACCTGTTGACTGAAAATGACCTGATGCGGATATCCCAAAAGCTTCCTGAATGGAGCGAATGTCTGCAGAAGGGCTCATATAAAATCTATGTAGTCAAATACGACGGCTGCAATTCGGTTATAATCGCTGCCAAGGAACCACCCCTGCTCCTGGACAGGGCGCTGCAGGTCATGGCCAGTTACGATCTTGAAGAAATCGGGGCAACGGTTAAACGGAAGCTTAACGAGATCGGACCGTGAAGATTCCGCCACAGGTACGGAATGCCAAATGGAAGAAAATGAACCGGCAGGCAATCCTTTCGTCTAAATAATCAGGTAAAGCTCAAACCGAAAGGGCGTGTCTTTATGAAGGGACTTATTACCAGATTCAGGTGGAAAGGATTCCTTGCCGTTCTGGGCATCCTGGTGGCGCTGTTCCTCCTCTTCGCCATATTCGGAAATTTCCCGGATAAGTATACATATGGTTCCGCTCCTGGTATAGCTAAGGTCAACACTACCTCAAGCAATTACCTGAAGTACGGGCAGGCAGCTACGGCTGCCCAGGCCCCAGCGGTCCCGGGTAATTACACTGCCATGGACGACGCATCATACGAAGGTGTCGGTTATGACCGCGATGCGGTTAAAATGGAATTTTCCGAAGAGATCGGGGATCCGGGGGTTCCTTATGACCGGAAGATCATCAAGGAAGGCAGCGCATATGTCGAAACCAAGGATTTTGACCATTCCATGTCAGTCATTGATCAAATGATTGCCCAATCCGGCGGATTTACGGAGAAAAAGAATATCAGGGGCAACAGCTACAACGCTGACGACCTCAGGTTTGCCACTATCGTATTCCGCGTTCCCGCCCAGCACTTCGAATCGATCATGGAGAATATGGGTACTGTAGGGGTTGTGACCTACAGCAATACCAGCGGTACCGATATCACTGACCAGTACATAGACTCCGAAACAAGGCTCAGGAACCTTAAGGTACAGGAAGATACGCTGCTTGATATCCTCGCCAGGGCCGAAAAGCTTGAAGACGTAATTACCCTGGAGGCCAGGATTTCCGATGTTCGGTACCAGATTGAAACCATTGAGAATCAACTGAAGAACTATGACCGGCTGGTTCAATACAGCAGGATTACAGTGGAGCTTGCCGAAGTAGTTGAACCGACCCAAAAGACTCCTGTCGCCAGGACTCTCGGCGCCCGTATGAGCACGGCCTTCCGGAGTGCCATCGATTCTTTCGTGGACGAACTGGAAAACTTCGTTGTCTGGCTGGTGTACAACTGGATACTGCTTTCCGTGATAATTGTCGTAACCGTTTTAATCGTCGTTATCCTGAAGGCTCGAAAGAAAAGGAAGAAGAGCATAACCCCTGCAGTTACAGAAGCTGAAGGGCAGAACAGGGAAAAGCTGCAGGATTCAGGAAATCAGCAGTAAACAGGAGCAAACATCGGGCAATAAACACTTGGAACGCCTCTCCGAAAAAATAGTTGTAATACATGTTTCAACCTCCGATAAATGGGTAACTATACCGTGTTTAGCGGCTTTGTTGCTATAATCAGCAGCTATGGAGGACGGAGCAGTGCGTATTTTCAAGTGTTTCCGCAATATTAGGGGTTATCTGGATGTCATAATGGTATCCACCCTTATGGGCTTTTTCGCATACCTGCTTGTCGGGACTTCGTTGCAAAAGGCTGTTGACAGGTATTTCAACGGTATCAACGCCCAGGGAGAGGCCGCTTCAGCCGTTGCCCAGAGCATAAAAGGCGATATTGAAGGCCTGCTTGCCTGGGTCCCGGCATGCATAGTCGTCCTGGTTACCATTATTGCCATAGCTGTTTTTTGTTTTGCCCGGCTCAGGTTCAGGGTCAGAAAAAGCCAGAACACATTGAAAAACGCTATTGATGCGGCCAATATCATAATTATAATCCTTGACCGGGATGGCGCTGTTCTGGAACTCAACAAGCACGCCCAGGAACTGTTTGACGATGTCGGCGCCCGGAAGCAGGGCAATTTTCTGGAACTGCTGTCACAGAAGGACGCCCGGAAACTGATAAGGAGAATGGATAACCACGACACGTCCGGCATGAATCCGCACTTTGAACTGAGACTGAAAACGGACACGGGATACCGGCATCTTTACTGTTCGGTCCAGCCTGTTGTGTCAGAAGATGGCGACGAGCATTACGAACTGCTTGCCGTTGATATTACCGACAGGGCGCAGAAGGAGATTGAACTGAAGGAAAGCCATGAGGAACTGACTGCTGTATACAGGAAACTTGCGGCATCAGAGGACGCCCTCAAGGCACAGTTGGAGAAGATAAACAAGTTGGCCTATACTGACCAGTTGACCGGTCTTCCCAACAAGATCAGCCTGATGGAAAGATTCACAGGGGAACTGGAGAAAAACCATGAATGCATGGCCCTGGTAATCATAGATCTGGACGATTTCAAGCTTGTAAATGAAACATACGGCCACCTGACGGGAGACAGGGTTCTGGTCGAAGTAGCCAAAAGGCTAAAGCAGATCACCAGTGAAAACATGTTCCTTGCAAGGCTGGGGGCTGACGAATTCGCCATATTGGTATGGGATTTCGAGTCGAAAGGCTTCCTGCCCCGCCTTGCACATGAAATAGAGAACAGGGTTGACGGGTATATTTACCTGGAAGAAGCCAATATCAGCATTTCCTCAAGCATCGGGATAACATTCTTCCCGCAGGACGCGCAGAACTTTGACGAACTGTACAAGAATGCGGAAATGGCCATGTACAAGGCCAAGGATAAAAAATGCAGATACCTTTTCTACAGAAAGGAACTCAATGACGCGGTAGTAGAGCGCCTTAACCTGATCAACTGCCTGAAGGGCGCCCTTGAGCGTGATGAGTTCTATATCAATTATCAGCCCCAGTTTGATACCCGCAGCGGAAGGATCATTGGGCTTGAGGCGCTTCTTCGCTGGGAGAACAGGCATCTGGGCAATGTTCCGCCTTCCAGGTTCATATCTGTGGCCGAAGAAACAAGGCTTATCATCCCCATAGGGGAATATGTGCTGAGATCGGCGCTGTCCTTTTTGGGAAAACTGAGAAGAATGGGCCATAACGAACTCATCATGTGCATCAACATATCAATAATCCAGCTCATGCAGAAGGATTTTACCGACATGGTGCTGGATATACTGAAGGAGAACCGTATCCCCTGCGAGTTTCTGGAACTGGAAATCACCGAATCGGTAATGATGGAATCGGCGTCCGTTGTGCTTGAGAACATCAACAATCTGAGAAGAGCCGGCGTCAGGATTGCCCTTGACGACTTCGGGACGGGCTATTCGTCACTGAACTATCTTATGGATCTGCCCATCAACACCCTGAAAATCGACAAATCCTTCATAGACAATATAGGGCATGTTAAGGGGAACCAGCTCCTGGTCAGCACCATAATGAGCATCGGGCGCAGGCTGGGCCTCAGCACTGTGGCAGAGGGTGTGGAGCATCCCGAGCAGCTGGATTATCTGAAAAGAAGGAAGTGTGAGCGGGTGCAGGGCTTCCTTCTGAGCAAACCTCTTTCCCAGGCCGAGATAGTGATGCTGTTGGGAGGAGCCGGACCCTGCATGCTGCAGAGGACCGGAACGGGTGAATCTTAGCGTAAAGTTACTGTAGGGTAAATGGGAAAAAAGACCAGAGGAATTGAAAAGAAGATGTCATCCTGTTAAGATAAGAATTTGCAACAAAAACTCAACGAAAGGGTGACGTCTTCATGTATAACAGTATACAGCATTT
>JAAXZX010000091.1 GCA_012719645.1 Clostridiaceae bacterium | reverse complement strand
GGAATCATGTGTGACCGTACTTTTTTCTCTAAAGGTCACGTTTCGCTTTTTGGCAATAAAAAATACCATAAAAATATCGCCCTCCGTTAACAGGGCAAATACCTTCATGGTATCCTTCATTCATTGGCTATATGGCTATTGCCGAAATGCCGACTTCCTGTCAGCTTTTTTACATCATAGCATACGCTTCCCGGCGCTGTCAATCAAGGCAGACTGATAGTATTTGCATCAAGTATTATGCTGCATTTACAATTTAACCCAATACATATGGAAACCTGTGAGGATAGATGATATAATCATAATAATTGCACCAGGGAAAGAAAGAGAAGGATGATTAGCAGTTTCAGTGAATTAGGCATTTCTCCTCCACTGCTGAAGGCTATTGAGGAGATGGGCTACACCGCGCCAACAGAAATCCAGAGCAAGGCCATACCACACATATTGAAGCAGCAGGACATCATCGTCAGGTCCAAGACCGGAAGCGGGAAAACAGCGGTTTTCGGTGTTTCAATATTACAGTTGACCGATCCTGACGCGCCTGGCCCCCAGTGCCTTATCCTCACTCCCACAAGGGAACTGGCGGTCCAGGTGGACAACGATCTAAAGCTACTGTCCAGGCACCTCAGTCACAGGACAACGGCTGTATATGGCAAGCACAGCATGGCTCTTGAAATCCAGGCCATAAACCAGGGCCTGTCCATCATTACGGGTACGCCGGGACGGGTTTATGATCATATACAGCAAGGCAGCCTGGACACCCGCAATATACGCTTCCTGGTCCTGGACGAGGCTGACCGGATGCTGGATATGGGCTTTATAGACCAGGTTGAAAAGATTATACGGACCCTCCCCGAGGACCGTGTAACCCTTCTTTTCTCTGCCACCATACCGCCTGAAATCAGGAATATATGCGTCAAATACATGAAGGATCCCCTGACCATCGAGACAGAATCTCCTGTCAAGACCGTGGACACAGTCAGCCAGCGCTACTACCGTGTTGAGGAAAAGGAAAAGCTTGAACGCCTGAACCGGCTGCTCCTTTACATGCGCCCCGAAAGCTGCATGATTTTCTGCAATACAAAAATAGCCGTGGACCGGGTCGCAAGGTTTCTGATCAGGAAAGGATACGCAGCCCAGGCTCTCCATGGAGATATCCCCCAGGGCAGGCGTCTTGCCACAATGCAGCAGTTCAAGGAAGGTGGCTTTCAACTCCTTGTGGCCACCGACGTGGCAGCCCGGGGAATCCATGTTGAAGGCTTAACACTGGTGGTAAATTACGATGTCCCCAACGACAGGGACAGTTATATCCACAGAATAGGCCGGACCGGTCGTGCCGGGCAGATGGGACAGGCCGTTTCCCTGGTAACAAGGGATGATATCATGACCCTTTACGAAATAGAGGAACATATCGGCGTCCTGATCGAGGAAGCCGAATGGCCGGATGAGTCCGAACTTGTCATCCACTCCGAAGAGGTGGAGCAATGGATAAAATCCCACGCCATTCAGGCCAGGACTGCTGAAGCGGCAGGAAGGCTGCCGGCAAAACGGCAGCGCTCCCGCAAAACCGGAAGGGAATCTTCCCGTTCAAAGAGCTCCCGTGAAAAGGCCGGGAAGGCGAAAGGCCAGGGGAAAGCAAGCAAAGGCGAACACACCGGCGCTGCAGCGGCTTCCTCGACAGGGAACAAGGCCGCGGGCAGGCAGCCATCGGACAGGAAACCTGCCGGACGGATCAACATAGTTAATTCGAAGAATAACGGGAAGCCTGTATTCGTAGCGGCCAAGCCTTCAATAATAAGCACCGGGGATAATACAGGGGCGGGCAGAAGCAGTCCGAAAAAACCTGTGGGAAAGTCATTTCTTGAACGCCTGTTCACACGCTTTATAAAAAGAAGTTTAAAGGATTGAATAGTTGGGTATACCTGATATAGTAATAACCTTTACTTTAGTTAATCCTTTTGTTTTACATTATATTTTGCCAGGAGGATGACCGACATGAAAAAATGTTCGATTCCTAAACCAAAACATCCTTTAGTGGACCACATCTACACCGCTGACCCGTCAGCCCATGTTTTTGAGGGAAAACTGTACATCTATCCATCCCATGACCTTGACCTGGACATCCCATCCAATGACAACGGAGACCAGTATGCCATGGAAGACTATCATGTTCTTTCCCTGGATGACTTCGATTCTCCAGTCATTGACCATGGCCAGGTGCTGCACATGAAGGACGTCCCATGGGTTTCAAAGCAGATGTGGGCGCCGGATTGCGCATTTAAAAACAATATGTATTATTTCTACTTCCCCGCCAGGGACAAGGACGGCAACTTCAGAATCGGTGTCGCCACAAGCCCGAACCCTGCAGGCCCATTCAAGCCGGAACCCAATTACATAGAGGGCAGCTTCAGTATTGACCCGGCCGTATTAGTTGATGATGACGGCAGGGCTTACATGTATTTCGGCGGCCTGTGGGGAGGACAGCTGGAGAAATGGCAGACGGGAACATTTAAGCCTGATGCCATGGGCCCTGCGGGAGATGAACCTGCCCTCGGGCCCAGGGTCGCTGAACTCACTGATGATATGCTCAGTTTCAAGGAGCCGCCCCAGCAGGTACAGATCCTTGATGAGAACGGAAAGCCCATAACCGCGGGAGACGAGGACAGGAGGTATTTCGAAGGCCCGTGGATGCATAAGTATAATGGTTATTACTATCTCTCCTATTCCACAGGCACCACCCACTACCTTGTCTACGCAATCAGCAAGAACCCTAAAGGTCCCTTCGTTTACAAGGGCCGCATACTTGAGCCGGTTATCGGCTGGACAACCCATCATTCGATAGTCGAGTTCAAGGGCAAATGGTACCTGTTCTATCACGACAGTTCCCTGTCGGGAGGAATCGACAACAAGCGCTGCGTCAAATACACGGAGCTGAAATACAATCCCGACGGTACAATACAGACCATAAAACCCTACGATTGATACATACGGAAAACCTTCAAAGGACGGCGGCACGGGCATGCAGCCCGGCCGCCGTCCTTTTTGTATTGCGGCCTCCTCGCATAAAGCACCTGGCATGTCCCTTTCCGCAGGCTTGTACATATACTGGTAACAGAGGTTGCTTTGAAAGGTGGTTTTGCCATGGACATAAGCATTATTCCCGATATACCGAAAACATACGTTAAACAGCCCTTCAGACTTGTATTTGATCTAAAACTCCAGCAGTTTCCAGGTTTTCCGGGATTCCCTCCCCGGCCCGGGTTCCAGGTGCCCAGCGGCCCGCCGCCCAGTACAATACCAGCCAGGCCAGCCATTGTTCCGCTTGCTGTTGATCCGGGTTCCATACGTTTCTGTCTGTTCAGGTTCACCTTCATATGGCCAAGAAGGGGGCAGCCGTTCTGGCTCTTTCCGGTGACCCTGGGGCGCAGATCAATTGCGGGTTTCAGATGGACCGGTTTCAGTTGGGTATTCTTTGGTATTGACCTTAACCAGATAGAATCCTTCCAATGCGTATAGGGCATTAATAAGAAGAATACCGATAGGAACCCATACATCGACCGGCGTACCGGCCTTCCCCGGTCGGCATGGCTTTAAGCATCAGCCATAAAAAGCGCTGGCAGTAATTAAAGTGATCATAAACCATTTTTATCCTATACGCCCTTTAAATTACCTATTTTCTATTTAATCCATCCATTTCAATGATTGACAGCCTATGGAAGCACGGATATAATGAATTCCAGCAATATTTAAGACCTTGATTTGACTGAGTTACCGGGCACCTCAATTTTTAGGTTGAGTGCCCATTGTCATTTAAGTGGTCTTTCCAGATATCTCATATTTTGTATGGCATTAGGCAATAAATGTGTTATTGCTAAAAAATAGAAATATAAAGTTTGGAGGTCAGACCATGAGTAACTCACCCTATAACCCCTTTGAAACCGCACAGGCACAGTTTGACAAGGTAGCCGCCCAGCTTGGTCTGGACGATGCTACCAGGGAACTGCTCCGGCAGCCCATGCGCGAGTATCACTTCCTGATTCCCGTGCGCATGGATGACGGAAGCTATAAAGTGTTCAAGGGCTTCCGCGTCCAGCACAACGACGCCAGAGGACCGGCTAAGGGCGGTATCAGGTTCCATCCCCTGGAGACGATAGATACCATCCGCGCCCTTTCCATGTGGATGACCTGGAAATGCTCCGTTGTCGATATCCCGCTCGGCGGCGGCAAGGGAGGTGTTATCTGCGATCCTCACAGCCTGTCCGAGAGGGAGCAGGAACAGATCTGCCGCGGTTACATACGCCAGCTTGCCAAAAATGTTGGGCCGTTATCCGACGTGCCGGCTCCCGATGTCATGACCAATGCCAAGCACATGCTTTGGATGCTGGACGAATATGAAGCCATACACGGCGCAAAGTACCCGGGATTCATCACGGGCAAGCCCGTCGGCATGGGAGGTTCCCTTGGAAGGACAGAAGCTACCGGTTTCGGGGTTATATACGTCCTGCGCGAGGCACTGAAGAACCTGGGAATAGACATCACAAAGACAACGGCAAGTTTCCAGGGCTTCGGCAATGTGGCCCAGTATGCTGTCAAGCTTTATACCCAGCTGGGCGGCAAGGTCATCGCCATCTCCTGCTGGGACAACAACGACAAGAAAGCCTATACCTTCCGCAGGAAAAGCGGCATGAGCATTGACGAACTACTTGGCATCACCGACAGGTTTGGCACCATCGACAAGGAAAAGGCTGCGGACCTGGGTTACGAGGTACTCCCCGGAGAAGCCTGGATTGAGCAGGATGTAGACATCATGGTACCCGCTGCCCTGGAAAACCAGATCACAATTGACAATGTCAACAGGATCAGCAGCCAGGTCAAGGTAGTCCTCGAGGCAGCCAATGGTCCCACCACCAACGATGCCGACAAGGTGCTCATTGACAAGGGCATATTCGTTATTCCCGACTTCCTGGCCAATGCCGGAGGCGTTACCTGCAGCTACTTCGAGCAGGTACAGTGCAATATGAATTATTATTGGGAAAAGGACGAGGTCCTGGCGAAGCTGGATACCAAGATGACCTCGGCATACAGGGCTGTGTACGAACTGGCACAGAGCAGGAACCTGACCATGCGCGACGCTGCATACGTAATAGCCATAAGCCGTGTGGCACAGGCAGTAAAGAGCCGCGGTTGGGTGTGATCCGGACAAATAGAGGGCTGTTAATGCAGCCCTCTTTTTTGTAATATAATAAATGAACGCAAAGCCATCTTTTTCCCATACCGTTACCCTTCTGCCGAATGGGAGGATTTTTCTCTATGGATAATAGGACAAATGGAACCGAGAATCTGCTGGACATCCTGAAAGAACGTGAAAAGGAACTGAACTGCCTTTACCGGGTGGACAATATCCTTGCCAACCACCAGCTCACCCTTCCGGAGGTCTTTGAGAGGATTGTCCGGGTCCTGCCCTCCGGCTGGAGGTTCCCCGAGCTGTGCCAGGCCAAGATCGTGTACAACAACTGCAGCTACCAGACACCAGGATTCATTGCGTCACCCATATCGGACACAAGCAGCATATACGTGGATGACAGGGCTGTGGGCAGCATCGAGGTAGTTTATACCGAGCTTGTGCCCGAAACCGAAGAGGGATATTTCCTTGAAAAGGAGAAAACCCTCATTAAGGCTGTCGCATACCGCATAGGCCAGATGATCAGCTACCGCCAGATGAAGTCAAAGATGAGCGCGCAGGTTGAATTGACGACACAGCAGCCCGGCGGCAGCGACTGGGATCTCATTATGGATTTCATCCGGCATGCCGATCCCGCCCTGCTGAAGCATATATGCAGAAAGCTCACCCATTACCTGATGATAAACGGCATTACCGAAGCAACGGAAATCTTCAGCGGATCCGCCGCAGGAAAGGAAGGGGATACGGCCTATGCCAACGCCCCTGCCATGAAGGAACCTTTGGGTGAAATATCAACGGTCTGCGACAAACTGTTCCAGGTCGCCGGAAAGAATATCAGCGGCAATGAGCTGACCTCGCTGGTCAAGAAGTGGATTCGCGAGGAAAAGGCCTATTCCCTGATCAAGGCAATCCAGAGCACTTCGCCCTCCCTGAGGAATATCATTGAGGAGATCCGGAAGCTGAAGCATGTAATGACCGATTCGGACCTGAAGTATTCCCCGAAGGAACGCTGGCTGAACGTAGGCCTGATAAGCCGCTTGCTTTCAGACAGGCCTGAATTCATCAATGTGGCAAAACAGTATATAGATCTCAGTGATTTCTTCGATATCATAAACCAGATCATTTATCCCATAAACAGCCAGGGCAGGCTGGGAGGCAAGAGCAACGGCCTGATTCTGGCGAAAAAGATACTGGAAACCGAAAGCGAGTTTTCACCCCTCCTGGGTACGGTGAAGACCCCCAAGACCTGGTACATCACCACCGATGCCATCACGGAATTCCTCCAGTACAACAACCTTGAGGAGTTGAATGAACAGAAATACAAGGATCTCCAGGAGGTACGGATTGAGTATCCGAATATAATCCAGTTGGTGAAGAACTCCCAGTTGCCTCCCGAGATAGTAAAAAGCCTGTCCGTCGCGCTGGACGACCTGGGAGACGTGCCGATCATAGTGCGTAGCTCAAGCACTCTGGAAGACCAGATAGGTTCCGCTTTTTCAGGAAAATACAAAAGTCTTTTCCTGGCCAACACAGGCACCAAGAAGGAGCGCCTGGAAGCGCTGATAGACGCCATCCTTGAGGTCTACGCCTCGGTTTACAGCCCGGATCCCATACAGTACCGTGTGGAGAGAGGCCTCCTGGATGTCCATGAGGAAATGGGCATCATGATCCAGCAGGTGGTAGGCAACAGGGTCGGCAGGTATTTCTTCCCGCTATTCTCAGGCGTTGCTTTCAGCAACAATGAATACCGCTGGTCGCCGAGGATACGGCGGGAGGACGGGCTTCTGCGGATAGTTCCCGGGCTTGGCACCCGTGCCGTGGACAGACTCAGCGATGACTTTTCCGTGCTTCTCTCTCCCGGGCAGCCCGGGATCAGGGTCAATATCGTGCCGGAAGAAATCAGGCGCTATTCCCCGAAAAAGATGGATGTCATCGATCTTGAGGAAGGCGTCTTCAAGACCGTTGATGTGGCCGACATTCTGAGGGAATACGGCGACAGGATCGGGAATATTGAAAAGGTCGTATCAATTGCCGAATACGACCACATCAGGGATGCCAACAGGTTTGAAATTGACTTCAAACGCGACGACCTGATCGTTACCTTCAATGGCATCATTTCCAGGACCAAATTCGTCAAGCAGATAGCTGCCATGCTTAGCATCCTCAAGGAGAAGATCGGCCATCCCGTAGACATCGAGTTCGCTTCGGACGGAGAAGACCTGTACCTGCTCCAGTGCAGGCCGCAAAGCTACAGCGGTGACATCGCCCCTGCCTCCATTCCCCAGGATATCCCCAAGGAGAATGTCATATTCTCGGCGAACAGGTATATATCAAACGGCCTGATAAAAAACATATCCCATATCGTGTATGTTGATCCCGAGCATTACGGAAGCCTCGAAAACCCGGAGGACATGAAAAACACAGCCCGGCTGGTGGGCATGCTGAATGCCGTTCTCCCCAAGCGACAGTTCATCCTCATAGGCCCGGGACGATGGGGCAGCCGCGGCGACATCAAGCTTGGCGTTCCCGTAACCTATTCCGAGATCAACAACACGGCAGCCCTCATGGAGATGGCCGTGACCAAGGCGGGGTATGTGCCCGAACTGTCTTTCGGAACCCACTTCTTCCAGGATCTCGTGGAAGCAGGGATAAGGGTTCTTCCCCTCTACCCCGATGATCCGAACACGGTGTTCAACTACAGGTTTTTGCTTAGATCCAGGAATATGCTGGCGGACCTTTTCCCCGAATACAGGCATCTTGAGGACGTTGTCAGGGTCATCAACGTCCCGGAGGAATCTGATGGCCTCATGCTCAATGTGGCCATGAACGCGGACCTTGGCGAAGCTTTGGGGTACCTTGCCAAGCATGCCGCAGAGAAGCCGAGAAAGATCAGCCGCGCAACCCTTGACGACTACCACAGTGACGGCAACTCCTGGCGCTGGCGCTTCTATATGGCAGAACAGCTTGCCGCCGAGCTTGACCCGGAACAGTATGGGGTTAAGGCCATGTATCTTTTCGGCAGTACCAGCAACGGAACCGCCAGGCCCGGCAGCGATATCGACCTTCTGATCCATTTTGACGGAACCCCGGAGCAAAAGGAACTGCTTGAAAACTGGCTCAACGGATGGAGCCTGTGCCTTGCCAGGATCAATTACCTCAGGACAGGCTATGAGGCCGATGGCCTGCTGGACGTCCATTTCATAACCGATGAGGATATCCGCAACAAAACATCGTTCGCGATAAAAATAGACAGCGTCGCCGAACCGGCGCACAGGCTGAAGCTGAAAGGTGAACAGGGAGTTTAAAACTCCCTGTTCTTGTATATTTTCAATGATATCCCATAGGATACGGCCATTATGGCAAGTGCCGCTCCTGTCAGTATTATACCGACCATGGCGCCGCTCAGCCTGGCAAAGAACAGCGATACACTGCCGGCAATACTGCTGTCTTCCGGAACAATGGACACAAGCAGGTTTATTCCGAAGAACAGTCCGAAAAACAGGATGAAGTTATAGATCTTTGACTTGATATACCCAAACTTGAAATAAACAGGCAGGTAGATGCTGGCCAGGAGGGCAGCCGCAGCGAAAGCCGCGAGCAAGCCTTCGAAGGTTGGATAAAACAGGCCGGGAATCAGATTAAGGAGTTGAGCATCAGGCTAAGCATTCTGATTCCTCCTTGTATAATACAGCATGATATCTTCCAGGGTTGGCCTGTCGATGACGACATTCTCCCCAAACATTCTTCTGATCCTAATAATACCTATGTCAAGCATTATTTTGCTCGAAAAAACCGGAGCAGGTTTGCTTTTCCCGCTCCGGTGCTGTTGCTTTGCTTCTTTTAAATATGGTTATCCAATGGCCTTCCCCTTATTCCGCGATGCAACTGCTTAAGAACGCAGCGAATTCATCGCTCACCTCATGCCTTGAAATGAACCCGATGTTCGGATAATAGACGGTTTCCAGGTAGACACCGCTCCTGTTGTAAACCCTTATGGTAACAGGGTTGTCAAGGGCGTTCGTACCTGCGCTGCCACCTATGCTTGCCGATGTTTCTCCCTGGTAACCCGGCTGCACTCCGGAATCAACGGGTGTTTTTCCTGCCAGGTCCCCGGCGATAGTCGCAGGCGCCGTTCCATAGCTTCCCGAAGGATCGGTTATGGCATCCTGGCCAATATGGTCAGGCGCGACCGGTATGTCATACGTCGTTCCTTCCCTGTAATCAGGGGGCACAGGCGGTACTGCCCTGTCGTTCATTTCGGGCATAACCGGGTCGGGAACAGGGTCCGCATATCCGCTGCCGCGGCCGCCGCCTATATAGCCGAACAGCTTGTCAAAGTATTTATCGCTGGAGTCGGGTATTACCGAGTAGAAATCGTAAAACTCCCTGATCCTGTCCCTGTCGGTCAGTTCGGCCAGGATTTCCATACGGTATTCAAGCTTTGCCCGCTCGCTGTGGCCGATAAACACTATCCTTACGATATCATCGGCGCCATGGATGCCGTAAAGCTCCAGGTAAGCCCTGGCGTCTTCGTCCTTATTGTTGTTATAGCTTTCGAAGGAAAGAAATCTGAAAAGCTGCCACCCTGCATCCTTCCTCACCGCCACAACGGCCTCACAGCCTGCAGGAATGTATTCATACACTTCCAGGCCTATAAGGCTTTCGTCGACGCTCGTGGATATGTTTGCAATCTTCCCGCCGATATCCCCGTCGCCGATGGTTCCGGGAAGCCCATATTCTTTCCGCTGTTCGTCGCCGAGGAGTATATAATGCCTGTTTCCAAGCCGGAACTGGTCCTTCAGCACGTAAACCGCATCCTCCCTGCCTGGCGCCGACCCTATGCTGTCATTGGCGATCAGCCTGCCATCATCGCCATTCCTGCCTGTCAGGCTGCCTGAAGACATGCCCCATATCGCAATGCCGGCCACGACCGCCAGGGCCATTGCCAGCACGGGTACGGCTTTCCGAAGACTGAAGGATGGCCTGGTCTTCCGTTCCCTTGCTTTTTCAGACTGTTTAAATATATTGTCCAGCATTCTCCTCTCGGTTTCCCGGTCGGGTCCGATACTGTCGAACGCGCGCTTCAATTCTTCCCGTTTCATTCCGCATCTCCCTCCATTTCAATCCTGAGAAGCTTTCTTCCTTCATGAAGGAGGCTTCTTACGGTAGACGCCTTTTTCCCGAGGATATGTGCGATCTCACCAGTCGGATACCCTTCGTAATAATACATGTAGATAACCGATTTATACTTTGATGGAAGCCTCAGAACCCTCCTGAGAGTTTCATCAATGGTGTAGGCATCCTCAGCCGCAACTTCGGCTATTGCGTCCATGCCCACCCTCCTGTTCCACCAGTGGCGGAAATGGTCCTTGCACAGATTTGTGGCTGTCCTGATCAACCATGCCTTTTCATGTTCCTCGCTTTCAAACCTCGTCCCGTCCTTCAGAAGGCGAAGGAAGGTATTCTGCACCATATCCTCGGTGTCATGGTTGTTTTTCATATACATGAAACACACGCGGTATACCGTTTTTACATGGCGATGATAGATCTGTGACAGTTCTTCATCCGTACGCAATAAAGAACGTCCCACCGAACTTCCCCCTTTCACCACTAATACGATTGAGGACGGGAAAATGTTGTGGAGATGCAAAATAATCTCATGCGATGCCCGGGTTGGCCATCCTGAGCAGGACCTGGTAGTCTTTCGGATCGGTTGTCCAGAGTATGGCGTAGTACGCCTTTACCCCGATGCGCTTTAGAGCCTCATGGCGGTGGTTTCCGTCATTTACCTCGAAATAGCCGTTTGCATAGTTGACGATAAGGGGCGGCATATCCCACCCGTGGCGCATTGCATGGATCATCCCGTTTACAATGCTTTCAAAACCTTTTTTGTCCACCCGGTAGATCATGCCCGGCTCCGGTCCGCAGCACCGTTTCAGTTTATCCAGTTCAACGGGGATAGGGCCCACAAAGTACCGCCGGTGAAGCTTCAGCCCGTCCGAAAAGGCCCGGTTATGCCCGGGACCGTTCAGGAATCCGTGGACCCATGCTTCTATAAGCCCTTTTTTGGCATAATCCATGGCGCCCTTCAGTGTAAACGGGTACATTTTCGGAAATCCCCCCGGTTTATCCATCGATATCATAGTATATGTTTCCCGTAATGATTGTGTAAATCAGTGAGCTTTCTTCTTCAGACCGGTGTAAAGCTGCATAACCTCGGGATATGCGTGCATTCCCTCGGTGGCCCCTGGTTCGGATAATGAGCATACGGCACATGCCGTGCCCAGTTCCAGGGCATCCTGCAGGGACTGCCCCAGCCAGGCTCCGTACAGCACTCCGGCGCAATAGGCATCCCCGGCGCCGGTGGTCCCCTTAATGTAACCATCGGGAAGCCTAAGGCTTTCAACCGACACAAACTGCCCTGTCGTACAGTCAAGCCCAAAGCCGCCTTCCGGCGCATGGACCACGACCCAGCGGGCAACTCCCATGTCCTTTATTGCATTAAGCGCCGCGGGCATGTTCTCCCCGATAAGTCCAGCCGTACCACGCAGGGGGATGCCCGTCGTCCGCTCGGCTTCAATCTCATTGATGATGCAATAATCGGTGTGTCTCAGGGCAGGCGGGACTATGGACCTGAACCTTCCCGGCTCGTCGCTTACCAGGTCGATGGATGTCCTGATCCCCCGCTGTTTCGCGGAAGCCAAAAGCCTGGCCATTTTTGTCCCATACTCATGGTCGGGTTTGTCCAGTTCGTCCAGCAGCATGAGATAGCCGATATGGAGCATTTCCACGTCCAGGAGATCCCAGTTTATATGGGACTCGGAGAACTCGGCATTAGCGCCCTTGTAATGGAAAAAGGTCCTCTGCTTTGAAGACAGGTCGCTCATGACCAATGTGAACGAAGTCGTCTTCAGGCGGCGGACCTGGGCAGAATCGATGTTATTATACCTTGAGAGGCTTTCGAGGATAAAGCTGCCGTTTTCATCATCCCCCACCACACCCAGGGCTGTAAGCGGAAGCCCCGGATCAAGCCTTGCCAGATCGATTATGACATTGCAGGCCGCGCCCCCCGTAGCCCTCGATATATTGTTCTCAATACTGGCAAGTTCACCTGGATCGGGGTACCGCATGATAGGATAGATGGTATCCACGATCATGTTGCCGGCAACTGCTATCCCTTTTTTCATATGCATCTTCGCTTCCTTATCCCTGCCCGGCTCCGGTGCCGAGGAGTTCGCCCGCGAAAAAGCCCACGGTGTAATCCAGCACCTCATCTTCCCATTCCTTTCTGTTGAAGGTATGGTCGCCGCCTGTTACGGTATGGAGGTCGGCATTGATGCCGTAAATCTCAAGATACTGCCCTGCAACCTCGTACGGAACGGCCTGGTCCTTGTCGCCGTGAAGCAGCAGCACCCTTTTGTCATATTGGGCCGCCCTGCCAAAGACATCCAGTTCGAACGCAGAATCCAGAAATCCTGTACCAATGACGTTTCCGCCCATGTCCAGCCAGCCCCTTGAACGGAAGGCCCGGATATCCTCGTCGGTCCTGTCCGTCATGATCCTTTCCTTCATATTCCCGGCAGGAGCCCAAAGGCACAGCGCCGCCACATCATCTTTGCGGTCACCGGCCAGCACGCTGGCTATGGTGCCACCCATGCTCAGCCCTATCACTCCGATCCTTGCGGGATCGGTAAAAGGCAGCGACATTGCATAGTCCAGGATGGCATTGGCATCATCAAGCTCGGTGAACAGGGTCATGTCCTTAAACTCGCCGTCGCTCTCGCCGCTCCCTCCGAAATCGAAGCGCACGCTTGCTATTCCGGCCTTTTCGAGGCGCCTGGACAGCTTGACAAAAATAAAATGAGGTTCAACCTTGGTTCCGGTAAACCCGTGAAATATGCAAACCACTGGGATTTTTCCAGAAGCGTTGTCGGGTACGTGCAGCATCCCCCTGAGAGTGAGGTTTCCGCTCTTAATCTCAACGGCTTTTTGCATGATATCCTTCTCCCTTCAATATTTCCATTCTCTCTGCATTATATCCAAAACAACGCGGCCAGTCCATATACTTACAAGCCTGCAAGATCCATATAGACTCATGCGGGAGCGGGATACCGGGGCGGGATAAACGCGGAGAAGGTAAAAAACAAGCGGCAGGTTTTAACTGCCGCTTGGTGCTATCTTATGGTCTGGGCTTCCACAAGCCTCTGTACGCCGTATTTCTCCCTGAGTTTTGGTTTTTCTATCTTTCCGGTGGGGTTGCGCGGAACCTTGTCAAAGATGATCCTGCGCGGTCTCTTATACCTGGGAAGCTCCCTGCAAAACTCGAAGATATCTTCCTCGGTACATCTTGCTCCGGGCTTAAGCTCGATGATTGCGGCCGCAATCTCGCCCACACGTTCATCGGGGAGCCCTATAACCGCAGCATCCTTGATGGCGTCATGAGCCCTGAGGAAGTCCTCAATCTGGACGGGATATATATTCTCGCCGCCGCTGATAATAACATCCTTCTTCCTGTCCACCAGGTAAATGAAGCCGTCTTCATCCATTCTGGCCATATCGCCTGTCAGCAGCCAGCCGTTCTTAAGCACTGCCTCGGTTGCCTTCGGGTCCTTATAGTAGCATTTCATCACACCCGGACCTCTTACTGCCAACTCCCCCACTTCTCCCTGGGGAACGGGGCTCAGATTCTCGTCAACTATCCTTGCCTCCCAGTTGTGTCCGGGCTTGCCTATGGCGCCCACCTTATGTATGTTCTCAACTCCCAGGTGCACGCAGCCCGGGCCGATGGATTCACTGAGCCCGTAATTGGTATCGTAGAGATGATGCGGGAAGTATTTTTTCCAGCGCTTTATCAGGCTCGGGGGCACCGGCTGGGCGCCGATATGCATGAGCCTCCACTGGGACAGCTCATAGTCATCAAGATTAACGTCGCCCCTCTCTATGGCGTCAAGGATATCCTGGGCCCAGGGCACCAGGAGCCACACGATGGTAATTCTTTCTTCCGAAATAGTCCTAAGGATCCAGTCTGGCTTTATTCCCCGCAGCAGCACGGCTTTGCTGCCCGCAAGCAGGCTTCCGAACCAGTGCATCTTTGCTCCCGTATGGTACAGGGGCGGTATGCACAGGAAGTTGTCCTCGCGGGTCTGGCCGTGGTGGGCCTGCTCTGTTTCACAGGCGCACATGAGACTCCTGTGGGTATGCAGGATCGCCTTGGGAAATCCCGTGGTCCCTGAGGAGAAATAAATTGCGGCGTCGTCATCATCGGAAAGTTTGATATCCGGCGCTTCGGAACAGCAGTTGGCCGTCAGCCTGTCGTAGCTCTCGGCAAAGGAAGGCCTGCCTTCTCCCGCGTACAGCAGCAGTTTTACCTGGGGTATCTGGTCGTATACGTTCTCCAGGCGTCCGATGAATTCGGGACCGAAGACCAGGGCCACGGTATCCGACAGGTTCAGGCAGTATTTGATCTCCTCTGCCGTATATCGGAAATTCAGCGGCACTGCCACCGCGCCTGCCTTCAATATCCCAAAATAGATGGGCAGCCATTCAAGGCAGTTCATAAGCAGAATGGCAACCTTTTGGCCCTTCTTTATCCCCCTCTTCAGCAGGAGGTTTGCCATACGGTTTGCCTTTTCGTCAAAGACTCGCCAGGTCATACTTAAACGGTATTCGCCTGCCGGGTTGTTCTCGATAAGTTCATATTCGCGCCATATTACATTGTGGCGATCCTGGAGATCCAGATTGATTTCGGTCAATGCAAGTTCGTTGCCGTAAAGTTTCGCGTTGCGAGCAAGAATTTCAGTGATGGGCATTCTTTCCGTCCTCCCGTTCTACCATCCTGATAAGAAGTGGATATATGGTTCCATATAACCGTACTTCATATAATATCCGGGGTCTGATAAACAAACCGCCGGAATATTACAAAACATATTATAATCGGACACGGCAAATTATTCAACAGTTCCTTGGGGACGGTTCCTCTGGCTCGAACCAGAGGAACCGTCCCCCTGGTTTGATTATGGCACTACGATCTCCTGGTCCAGTTTCATGATCTGCTTCCTGTAAACATGCCTCAAAAATACGGCGCTGAAAATGAGCGATGCTGTTTCGGCAATCGGAAAAGCCCACCAGACCGCATTTACCGAACCTGTAAGGGACAGCAGGTATGCCGCCGGAAGCAGCACCACCAGTTGCCTGATGACCGACACCGAAAGGCTCAGCACGCCCCTGGCCAGGGCCTGGAACACTCCTCCCGCAATTATGCAGAACCCCATGAAGATAAAGCTGAGGCTTATGATTCTCAACGCCGGGATGCCAATGGCAAGCATGTTTTCAGTGGCATTGAAAAGCATCAGTATTTCATCCGGGAACAGCTGGAACAGCAGGAGCCCTAACAGCGTAAAGCAAACCGCGTATGTTATGCACAGCCGTACTGCCTTAAGCAGGCGGTCCTTCTTCCTTGCCCCGAAATTGTATGCAACTATGGGAATCAAGGCCTGGTTCATACCGATGATGGGCATGCCGACGAAGCTCTGGATGCGGAAATAGACTCCGAAAACAGCGCTGGCCGTCTCAGTGAAGGAAAGGAGTATCCTGTTCAGGAAATAGTTCATGACTGAGCCGATGGAGATCATCAGTGTTGATGGTATGCCCACCGCATAGATCCTCCCGATGGTTCCGGGATCCGGCCTGAACTTTTTGAATGAGATTTTGACATCATGGTTCTTCCGCATATTGAACCATACGGCAGCCATAAAACCGCAGGTCTGCCCGATTACAGTAGCGATGGCGGCGCCCTTTACGCCCAGTGCCGGAAAGCCAAGAAGCCCGAAAATCATGATAGGGTCCAGTATGATATTGACGACGGCCCCGACGATATGTGTGATCATGACATAAAAGGTCTTTCCGGTGGCCTGTAGAAGCCTTTCAAATATGATCTGCCCGAAAAGGGAAATAGAGAATATGGTGCAAACCGACAGGTAATCGGCCCCGTAATTCACTATTTCAGAAGTGTCGGTCTGGGACAGAAAGAACGCCCTTGATCCCAGCAGTCCAAAGGCCGCAAACGCGACATAGGTCAGGAAAAAAAGAAAAATACCATTGACGGCGGCTTTGTTGGCCCGATCAAAATTCTTCTCCCCGAGACTTTTCGATAACAGTGCGTTAACACCTGTGCCCGTACCCGATCCGAAGGCGATCATCAGGTTCTGTATCGGGAAGGCCAGGGATACGGCCGTAAGGGCGTTTTCATTGACATAGGAAACAAAGATGCTGTCCACTATGTTGTAAAGTGCCTGTACAATCATTGAAGCCATCATGGGGATTGACATGGTGATTAGCAGCTTGCCAACGGGCATCACGCCCATTTTGTTTTCCTGTCGTACCTGAGTCGTATCGTCCATTTCATGTATCACCTTTTCGTATATTCTGCCACGAGTTCCTTGATAACGCGTACCGAGGCCGGAATACCAATGCTGCTGTCTATGCAGAGATGGTAGTTCTGTGCCTTTCCCCATTTGCCATGGGTATAATAATTATAATACGAAGCGCGGTTTTTGTCCTGCTTCCGGATGAAATCCTCCAGGTTGGGCTGTTCTTCCCCGTAAACCTCCCTGATCCTCTTGATCCTTTCTTCCATCGGGGCGTGTACGAAGACCCTGATGCAGTTGGGCACATCCCTCAGGACATAGTCGGCGCACCTGCCCACAATCACGCATGAACCTTCCTCCGCGACCTGCCGTATCACCTTGCACTGTGCAAGGAAAATCTTCTCGGATACCGGAAGCTCATAACCGGTCATATACAGGTTGTTAATAAAGCTGATAGTCCTTTTGTACTCCATCTTCTGCACAAACTCTTCGGCCAATCCGCTTTCCTTTGCAGCAAGGACAATGAGTTCCCTGTCATAGAAGGCGATATCCAGTTCCTTTGCAAGCTCCTTTCCTATCAACCGGCCTCCGCTGCCGTATTCACGGGCTATGGTGACGATATAGTTATCCACACTTCATACCCCCTTTTACATTAGCTTACCTCATATCAGTCAGTAATTTCAATCAAATGAAAGGCAAGACCTGTTAAGTCTTGCCTTGCCAAATGTCCATATCCGGGGCATGACAGCTTCCTGCCCTGTTTTTCTTTATGGAGCCGCAGTCCGTCTGTGAAACCTTGTATATCAGGCAGGTGTAATAGCCTTAAGGTGACACGGGATCGTAGCCGACAACGGTCCATATTCCGGTGCCGTCCTGCCTGACAAGTTTCTTCAGGTAGACCCTCCTGATTTGCGTAACATCCCCGCCGACTTCCACAATTGCCTCAACCCCATTGTTCGAAATTACCGCGAGTTCCGTGTAATCAACAGCGTACTCACCATGTATCCCACCTGGTGATATATGCAGATTGACAAATACATGGGCCGTAAAAACAGGATCCAGCTTCCAGGGGGTATGGCCGTTGTCCACGCTCTTCTGTTCGTTTTCTTCAACCGCCATATCCACCTCCACGTCCACCTGAGGTTTGATGGTTTCATGTTCCGGGATTTCCGCGGGGATCTGCACCAGGCCGTCTGAAACGCTGTCGGCAAAGAGGATAAGGTCACCCAGGGAAGCATTTCCAATAACGGCATACTCCATGCCCGATGCCTGCCAGCGTATGGAGCTTATACCGGCCGCTCCTTCATATGGCCCGGCATCGGCAAGGACACCTGCCGCATCAGATACAGGCGACTGGACCTCCGCGGTTTTTTCCCCGATCCTGCCCAGGGTTGCCATGGAAGCCGGCCTGAACCCATCCCTGGCAACAGCCTGCAGTATGATAACAGTGTTTTTCCCATCAAGTGACACATAACTGAACTTTACGGTTTTATCTCCATCCATCACCGACATTCCGTCCAGCCTGTACCCGTCGGGAACCCCTGCCGGAAGCCTGGGTTCAAACCCTGCCATATCCACGACCTCCTGGATATTATTCACCATCTGCCCGGGATACCTGTCCGTTTCGGTGTATCCCTCGGGAAGGCTGTACGCCAGCAATTCATCAGGTATGGCGTCGAAGAATTCTATTTCGGTATAGGAAGCCCTGTATTGAAGCGCGTTGTACATGGCGCATTGCTTTTTGAGCGGCAGACTGGTATCCCTGTCCACCCATAACCTGTAGGGTAATCCTCCGCCGGGTGTAACCTCAATAACGATTGCTGTTCTTCCGGCTATCCTCTCCTCGCCAACCACCTTCGTTTTCAGGGCATTTCCCACCTGTCGGATTTCATCTCCCAGTTCGAAGGTGAACCGGTACGGGTCCGGAAACGCCGGGAAAATGGTTACAGTCTTTTCTTCGGACAGGACCTGCCATTTCTTCTGCCCGTTGTTCACTGTAACCAGATTCCTTCGGATTCCCTCAAGTTCCCTAACATAATACCGGCCATCCCGGTCTGCCCATACCTCGCGCCTGGACTGCAGGATTTCCTCGCCTTCCTCATTTATACTCACGATCTCCAAAACACCGCGGTACGCCTTGACCCCGGAAAACGCCTGTTCCATGGCGTATACTATGTTGGTGCTCCCGGTAAAGGGAAGCACGAAATTAAGCAGCAATGCCAAAACAAGCACTGCCGCCGCGGCGGCCGTCCAGGCAAACCATGCTTTTTTTTTCTTTTTACTCACTGTTGTATGTGTCTGTCCGGGGGTTACAGCCGCAACCAGTTTCTTCGGATAATCCGCACCGGGCATTTCAGGTTCCTTCAGACAGCGCACTATCCTGACAATCCCGGCAAGTTCCTCGAATTCCGGGGATTCATCTGCCGATTCATGAGAATCCGGCTTTTTCCCGGCGTTCAGATCGTCAATATAATCCGATATTTTTTTCTCGATGCTGCCCACCATATCAGCCCTCCTTCAATAATTCGCGTCCAGCTTTTCTGCAAGTTTTTTCAGGGCACGATACAGGATAACGCGTACGGTGCCCTCTTTCTTATTCATGATTTCAGCAGTTTCCGCGGTTGAAAAGCCTTTCAGGATCCTGAGCTCTATAACCGTACGGTGTTCCTGAGTCAGGCAGTCCAACGCCTCCCTCACCATGGAGCGGATAGCGCTCTGCTCGGCAATATCATCCACAGCCATGTTGGATTCGGTTCCGTAAATACTGACGATTGGTCCTATCCTTTTTTTCCTGCGCCACCTGTCCCGCAGGACATTCAGCGCCACCGACCTTAAGAACCCAAGATGGGGTCCCTCCCTGAGCCGGTTGTCCCTAAGGAACGAGAGCGCTCTGGCATAGGTTTCCTGCGTAATATCCTCGGCCTCCTCACGGTTCTGGACCTTGAAGTATATATAGCGGTATACCGATTCCCAGGTGGAAACGCATATCTCCTCAATGGACCTGGCAGTATCCTCATGTTCTTTATTGCCGGTTTTTCTCTTAAGCATGCTCCTTCTCCTCATTAGTCCGGTCGTATAGTCTGTAAACACTTATATTGACGAATGACGGGGCAAAAAGTTACCTGACGTAATTAAAAAAGACTCAGGCCTATCCCGTTGAGTATGCCAAATCGGCAGCATCGCTGCCGCTTAAGCTTGCGCTGTAAAAAACATCTGTGCCATCGTCAAAAATCAGCAGGAAAATGGGCAGCCCGCATGAACGTTGAAATAAGGATAGCATTAATCATCGAAAAAGGCCCGGGAAGGCTATGGAAATATTTTTCTGTCAGCCTGCCAAAAAGCCGGCGGCAACACGACTCCATACATAGAATGTACAAACATTGACAAATGATGTTGCCTATTATATATTTTTAATAAACATTATTATTAAGACTTTGCTGGAATAGTTCAAGTAATACAAACAGTTACTTGAAACACCGACTATTACTTATGGATGGTAATCATCGTGATTGAACTTGAACCGTACATAGACAGTCTCGAAAATATACTGTCGAAGTATTTCAGGGTCATAAAGCATCCTGTTGTAGCCAACCGTTCCTTCCTTCTTTCGGCCTGTTATTCCGATACTATCGGCCGTACGCTGATCACCAGCAAGGATGTCATTGACAAGTTTGAGGTCCAGAGTATAATTCTTGTCCATACCGCCGAAAACCTGGACCAGGTACTGGAATTATCCCGATGGCTTAAGGAAAATATCCGGGAAATAGCGAAACCCAACAGCGAAAGTTATCTTACCCTTATCAACCTGGTTATTGTATTTCAAAACCCAGTTGCCGATGATGTGAAAAAATATATAGAAAAATTTTCACTGACCAGGAGTTTCCTTCTGTCTCTCCATGGCTGGGCCAAAGCCGGGATTACCGGCGTTTCCCTGCAGGATGGAGAGATTTTTTGCGGCAAAAGAGTCCTTGAGATGAAAAAGCTGTTTGAAGATTCTCTAAGCCCGGATCTTTCGGGTCCGGATCCAAACCTGACACAAACCGATTCCATCGGTTGTGGAATACACCCCAATTAATTGAGGAGGCGGTACAATGGCTATCCTACTCTTATTCATTGGTCTTGTCCTGTTTATAGCCGCATATGCTACCTATGGCTCAATGCTGGCTAAAAAATGGGGCATTGATCCAAGCAAACCCACTCCTGCCCACACCATGAAAGATGGTGTTGACTATGATCCCACCAGCACACGCGTGCTTCTGGGACATCACTTCTCTTCAATCGCCGGCGCAGGCCCGATAACCGGACCTATTCTTGCAGCAGTGTTTGGCTGGCTTCCGGTTTATCTGTGGATTGTACTGGGCAGCATCTTTGTAGGCGGCGTTCACGACTACGGTGCTCTGTTTGCATCTGTACGGCACAAGGCCAAGTCCATCGGTGAGGTTATCTCAACTAATATTGGAAAGCGTGCCAGGATCCTGTTCAATGTTTTTGCCTGGCTTACACTCATCCTTGTAGTGGCTGCTTTCACCGATATCTGCGCTTCGACATTCGCGCATAATCCCGAAACACCTGATGTATTGAACGGAGCCCGCTCAGGAACAATTTCAATACTGTTCATCGTCCTTGCCATCTTATTTGGAATGATAACCAGAAAGCTTAATCTTTCGAGCAAGGCATCGGTACCCCTGGGCATTGCCGGTCTGGCAATATTCATAACCCTGGGTTACTTATTCCCGGTATTGAAATTCAGCCAGGTAACATGGACATATATCCTGCTGGTTTATATATTCCTTGCTTCGGTCCTTCCCGTCTGGTTACTGCTCCAGCCCCGTGACTACCTTTGCTCATTCCTGCTATACACAATGCTTGCTGGAGGAATCGTTGGGCTGTTCGTAACCAACCCGAGCATTAATATGCCGGTTGTTACCAGCTTTTTGCCCTCACAGGGCAACCCGCTGTTCCCGTTACTGTTTGTAACCGTTGCGTGCGGAGCTATTTCAGGCTTCCATTCGCTGGTTTCCTCGGGAACCACTGCTAAGCAGATTGATAACGAAAAAGATATCAAACCCGTGGGATATGGAGCCATGCTCATTGAAGGGATGGTAGCAGTCCTGGCCCTGCTGGCAATCGCATGCTACGGAAAGCCGTTTGAAAATGCCACTCCCGTCCAAACCTTCGCTAATGGCGTTTCGTCCATGATGGCAGGCTTCGGAATTCCGAAAGATTTCGGCATGGTCTTTGTGGTTCTTGCATTTGCAACGTTTGCACTCACATCTCTCGACACGGCTACACGTATCGCCAGGTACATGCTGCAGGAACTGGGAGATTCAGTACCAGCCCTTAAGAAGATAATCGGCAACAAGTATGTCGCCACCGTCATCAGCATACTTGCCGCCTGGGGACTCCTGCAATATGGTTACACAAAGATATGGCCGATATTCGGATCAGTCAACCAGCTGCTCGGTGCCCTTGCCCTCACAGCTATCAGCGTATGGCTGCTCAAGCGCAAGAAGAAGAGCATCTATACGGCAATTCCTGCCGTATTCATGATCTGCGTTGCCCTGTCAGCCCTGGTCATCCTAATGGTGCAGAATCTCAAGGCCGGAAACATTGTAATAGGTGTGCTTTCGCTGCTTATAGCACTGCTCGCTGTTGGTCTCATAATTGAAGCCATCCTGGCCGTTTCAAAGCAGCGCAAGGGAGAAGCATCCCCTGCTGAGGATGACTCTGCCGAGGCTGCAGGCTGATAACCATTCCTGCAAATGAATATCTGGTAAATGCAAAAAGCCGGTGATGTCACTTTCGTCACCGGCTTTCTGTTTTATGCTATAATGGATGGGAATCTAAGCCGGTAAAAGGACCGGCAATTAATCATTAACCGGAGCGCGGCATGGATACAAGGAACGACTTTTCAAAGGGCAGCATTGTAAAAAACATAATAAGCATGGCCATTCCCATGACCCTGGCGCAGCTTGTCAACGTTCTCTATAACATAGTTGACCGTATTTACATATCAATGATTCCCGATATCGGTTTTACAGCCCTGACAGGCCTGGGGATATGTCTCCCGGCTATTTCCATTGTGGCGGCCTTTGCAAACCTTTTCGGCATGGGAGGCGCGCCCCTGTGCTCCATAGAACGGGGCAGGTCCAACCATGCGGAAGCCGAACGGATTATGGGTAACTCCTTCGTCATGCTTGCGGCCACCGGAATCGTGCTTACCGTGCTGGGGATCCTTATCAGAAAGCCCATGCTGTACCTGTTCGGCGCAAGCGATATAACCTATCCATATGCGGATAGCTACCTGACCATATATTTGCTTGGCAATGTTTTTGTCATGATAAGCCTTGGGATGAACAACTTCATCAACTCTCAGGGTTTCGGGCGCACGGGGATGCTGACCGTTATTATCGGGGCTGTCCTCAACATCATCCTCGATCCCGTTTTTATCTTTGTGTTTGGGATGGGTATTCAGGGAGCAGCCCTCGCCACCATCATCTCACAGGGTGTGTCAGCCGCATGGGTCCTCAGGTTCCTGACTGGCAAAAAGGCCATTTATACATTGAAAAGAAGCAGCTTCATACTGGATGGCGCAAGAATCCGGAGAATAATCGGCCTTGGAATCTCAGGCTTCGTCATGCAGGCTACCAACTCGCTGATCCAGTTCCTGTGCAATTCGACCCTCCAGTTTTACGGGGGCGATCTGTACGTCGGCATCATGACCGTTACCCACTCGGTACGGGAAGTTGTCGCCATGCCGGTCCTGGGTCTTACACACGGGGCGCAGCCTGTTATAGGCTATAACTATGGAGCCGGGAAGTATGACAGGGTAAAAAGCAGCATCAGGTTCATTACCATCGTTTCATTGGGCTACACCGTTTTAATGTGGCTTCTGATCCAGGGCTTCCCGGCCTTCTTCATCAGGATCTTCGATGATGATCCGGCGGTCCTCCGGGCCGGAATCCCCAGTATAAGGCTTTTCTTTATGGGATTTTTCTTCATGTCTCTGCAGTTTGCGGGCCAGACCATTTTCCTGGCGCTGGCCAAATCCCGGTTTGCAGTTTTCTTCTCGATATTCAGGAAAGTCGTGCTGGTTATGCCTCTTGTTATCCTGCTCCCCAGGATCGGTGGGCTCAGAACCAGCGGGGTGTTTCTGTCCGAGCCCATTTCCGAGCTCATCGGCGGTATAGCATGTTTTGCCACCATGATGTTTGTGGTCTGGCGCAGGGAGCTTAAGGGAAATCCAAGGTAAAACCAGGGGGACGGTTCAAACCAGGGGGACGGTTCCGCTGGTTCGAAGCCAAGGGAAGCCCTCGAACCAGGGGGACTGTTCCCCTGGCTTTAAAGCACTTTTGACAGGAATTCCTTCGTCCTGGGATGCTGCGGGTTTGTGAAGAGCTCCTGGGGAGTATTCTCTTCGACAATCCTTCCCTCGTCCATGAACAGCACCCTGGTCGCGACTTCCCTGGCAAAGCCCATCTCATGGGTTACAATAACCATTGTCATACCCTCGTCGGCGAGTTGTTTGATCAGATCCAGCACTTCCTTCACCATTTCCGGGTCGAGGGCTGAAGTAGGTTCATCAAACAGCATCACCTTCGGGTTCATGGCCAATGACCGGATTATGGCAATGCGCTGTTTCTGTCCGCCTGAAAGCGTCGATGGATAGGCATCGGCCTTATCCTCGAGGCCAATCCTTTTAAGCAGGCGCATGGCATTTTCATTCGCTTCATCTATTATCTGCCGGCGCGTTTTGGTTATCTCGTAAAGAGGCGTTTTTTTCCGGGAGAACAGGTTCTTTATCCTTATAAAGAAGTTCTTGAACTGCTTGACCCGCAGATCATGTATTCCCAGGTACACGGGAGCGAGCGTAATGTTTCCCAGCACTGTTTTGTTATTGAAAAGGTTGAACTGCTGGAACACCATCCCCATATGCCGCCGGTGGATGTTGATGTCTACCTTCATATCCGCGATGTCAACGCCTTCGAATATGATTGATCCGCTTGTGGGATCCTCAAGGCAGTTAAGACAGCGAAGAAATGTGCTTTTCCCGCTTCCGGAAGGGCCTATGATGGCAACCTTTTCACCTTCTTTAATGGTGGTGGTTATGCCCCTTAAGACTTCGAGGCTGCCAAAGCTTTTTTTCAGGTCAATTACGTCTATCACTTTTTCTCAGGCTCCTTTCCATCATTCTGACGAGAAAAGCGATGGCCATGACCATAACCAAATAGATCAGCGCCATGACAAGGTAGGGAACCATGAACTCGTAGCTGTTTGTACCGATATAGCTGAACGCCACGTACAGGTCGGCAGCCCCGACAAAGCTCACCACCGATGTTTCCTTGATCAGCACAATAAACTCGTTGCCCAGCGTAGGAAGAATGTTTTTGACGGCCTGCGGTATCACTACCTTCATCATTGACACCCGGTAGCTCAGCCCTACTGCGCGCGCAGCTTCCAACTGACCGGGATCCACCGACATGATGCCGCTCCTCATT
Source organism: Clostridiaceae bacterium (assembly GCA_012719645.1). Taxonomy (GTDB): domain Bacteria; phylum Bacillota; class Clostridia; order DSM-8532; family DSM-8532; genus Thermoclostridium_A. The sequence continues at coordinate 16,452 of JAAXZX010000091.1, read as the reverse complement.
ATCTCGGAAACATATGCCCCGCTGTTCAGCCCGAATACGATAACACATACCTGCAGGGAGGGAAGGTTCACGCCAATAAGGGGCAGGACCACATAGTATGCCACCAGCAGTTGTACCACAATAGGCGTTCCCCTGAACAGACCCACATATGACCTGCAAATGCCGTTCAGAATCCTCGGCAGCCGCTTATACTTTGGAAGGACTTCAACAATGGCTATGAGGGTTCCTATGATTATTCCTATGACAAGCCCTAAAACAGCGATATACACCGTATTGCGAAGCCCTGTCAGGACCCTCTGGTACCCGTTATACTCGTAGAAGACTTCCCAAAACCGTTCCAATTTTTTACTGAAGCTACCCATACCATTTCCCTTTTCACCACAATACCCCGCGGTCAATAGCGGCGGGGTATTGCATAATTATAAGTTCTTGTATTTAATTATAACCTACAATTCAATCATGTCCACTATTTCATCGCATTAAAGGCTTCTACAATCTTGTGGGCGGGCGCCTCATCAATAACGACGAAGTCAATGTTGCCGTTGAGCATATCCTGTACAGCCAGTGAGCCAGCCTTGTAACCTACGACCTGGACATCGAAGCCTTCAAATCCCCATTCCTCGTCACCTTCAACATATAACTGGCCGGTAGTGCCGTTCTGAACGCCAACTTTCGTGGTGGGCTTGAGGCCTTTAATCACATTTTCAACATCTTCAGCCGTCTTACAGTTGTCAAATCTCTTGTCGCTTGCCTTGACAATGATCATCTGGGCTGCGTCATAGTATTTATCCGAGAAATTTACATACTGCTTTCTATCTTCCTTGATGGTAAGGCCGGCCATTGCGATGTCGGCCTTGCCCTGGCCTACCGAAAGGCAAACGGCTTCAAAATCCATGTTGCTGATTACGAGTTCTTTCCCCAGGTATTCGGCTAAAAGCTGGGCTATTTCCATATCAACCCCGTAATACTTGTCGCCCTTCATGTACTCAAAGGGCTCGAAAGCCGCGTTTGTTGCAACAACAAGCTGGTCTTTCGACTGGTCCAGCTGGGCAGATGTTACCGGCACAGGTTCGCCGTCACCGAAATGGTTGTCGAGTATTCTGTCAAAGGTGCCGTCCGACTTGATCTTGGCAATAAACTCATTCACCTTTTCAAGCAGTTCCGGCTGGTCTTTGCTAACGCCAAAAGCATATTCTTCCTGTGTCAGCGGGATGCTGACGACCTTGACTCCGGCGCTTTCGCCGCAGCCTGCCAGCATAACGGCCATCATTGCAACGACGATAGTCAACATTGCCATTTTTTTCATAATTACCTCTCCTTAATCCAGTCATGCATATTTATGCATCGCGTCTGCATATTCCGTATATTTATAAATTACCTTATCCTCGGACGTTTGTCAATACAAAACACATTGAAAATGAATAATTATTCGCCAGCCAGGTCCAGTATCGCCTCGGATACCGCCTCGGAGAGGGTAGGATGGGCATAGATGACCTTTGCGGCTTCATCGATGGTTATACCGCAGGTAACAAGGTTCGTGGCAAGGCTGAGAAGTTCGGTCGCGCCGGCCCCGATGATGGTCGCCCCGATGATCCTTCTCGTTTCTCTGTCTGCCACCACCTTTACAAAGCCCTCGGTTTCCTGCATGGCTACCGCCTTGCCGTTGGCCCGCATCTGGAACTTCCCGGTCAGTACGTCCATATTCTTCTCTTTGGCTTCCTTTTCTGTGAAGCCTATATGGCCGATCTCGGGAAAGGTGAATATGGCGCTGGGAACAAGGCGCGGGTCAAGACTTCCTGCCTTTCCGGCAATATGGTCGGCGGCGATTATTCCCTGCCGGGATGCGGCATGGGCCAGCATTATCAGGTTGGTCACATCCCCCGCTGCATAGACCGATGGGTTGCTTGTCTGCATAAACTCATTGACCCTGATCCCATCCATTCTATCGTTGAGTTCAACACCCAGCTTTTCAAGATCAATAGCCTTTAGGTTCGCCCTGCGGCCCACGGCAATCGCAACCCGGTGAACAATTAGGGATTCCTGCTGTCCTTTCCGCTCGATCATGATCTGTTTCCTGCCGTCCGGATCTGCCTCAATGCACAGGGCCTGGGCAGATTCAAGGATTTCAATGCCCATCTTCCGAGCCGACCTTTTCACTATGGAGGCCACATCCGGGTCCACCAGGTTCAGGATTTGGGGCATGGCCTCCACTATATGGACCTTGCTGCCCAGGGCGGCATATATAAAGGCAAATTCCATCCCGATAATCCCTCCGCCGATTATGGCAAGGGACTCGGGAACATCATAAAGCTCCAGCAAATCCCTGCTGTCAAGGATATCCGGGGCATCAGCGCCGGGTATGGGAAGCCGGATTGGAACCGACCCGGTCGCCAGTATCAAATGCTTATAGCGGATCCTTTGCTGGCTGCCTTCCATGGCCAGCACGCCACCTTCAGAAACTACAGCCTTGCCGGGGATAACCGTCACCTTGTTCTTTTTCATCAGGAACTCAATCCCCTGCACCAGCGAAGAAACTATCTGCCGCTTTTTATCCCTTATTTTCTCCAGGGAGCATTGGTAATCCGCGACCGAAACCCCAAAGTCCTCAGCCCGCCTGAGCTGGTTTAAAAAGCCGGCCACGGAAACAAGGGCCTTTGTGGGAATGCAACCCTCATTCAGGCAGGTTCCGCCCAGCCGGTCCTTCTCGACCAATACTGTTTTCAGGCCGTTTTTAGCGCACCGGATCGCGGCCTCATATCCCGCGGGTCCGCCCCCGACGATGGCTGCATCGCATGTTATTTCTGTCCCGTTTTCCCTGCTTTCGTAATTCGTTAAGTCAATATTTTGCCTGTCACAACCCATAACCGATTCCTTTCAAAAATTGATTAACAGATTTTTATATGCTATTCCTAAAAACCTGCCCGCGCTATTTCAACCAGCAGGATTTTAGCCGCGGTGATTACAGATACCACGAAAAAAACCGCCTTCCGGAACTTCTGGTTCCTGATGGGCAGGCATAACAGGGCGAAAAGGACTATAATGGCCCCTCCAAGGCTTCCAAGTATGGACTGGGCGCTGTCTGCGGCAAACAATCCCGGTGTGATGCCGGGATTGGAGGAAGCCTGCACAGACAGGTAATAGCTGTCCCTGGCGGCGGCAAAGACACAGGCTGCAAACCCCCATACTGAAAGGATTGCCACCCTTTTCCCCCACAGGGAAATCCTTCTGTGAATGGATACGGTGACGATCATATAGCTTAAAACACCTATGATCAGAAGAGATGTAATGGTGCTCAGCGAATCTCCGAAATACCGGTACACGTCAAATCCTCCCACCGGCAGTTGATAGCTTCATCATACCCAACTGCCGGCACACCGTCAAGAGAACCGATATTCCCGCGCTCATCTTTACTCCCATTGGCAGGCAGATCAGGGACGACGTAGCAGATGGCTTTGACGAGATTGCCACGTTGGCTTTGCCGGGCCCAATGACAATAAAAAAGCCCCTGTAATCACAGGGACTTTTTGAGTAAATCCTGGTTTCAAATTACTGCTGCCTGCTCCAGAAAAGCTGGTCATTCATATAAATGGCCTTAACCTTTCGGGCATCCAACAGCATATCGTTCACAATGAAATTTAGGTTGTAACGAGTTGTGCCGCCAGACGAGATGCTTGAACCCGAATATTCCACCTCCACCTTTGAGCCGTCTTCCATCAGGCAATACGTATGCGAGTTGGAAAAAGCGGAACCAACATCCAACTGATCTTTTGATGCAGCAGTCAGCACGAATCCCAGCGGACTGATCCTGATGCTCTCGATGTCGAGCCCATTTGTTTCTGCCATTGGATTAAAGCCATCCTTATATTCAACTTCTTCCAACCCTGAACGGGTATTCACCTCAAAGCTCAGGTTGGTCGGCATCGGATCATCAATGACCAGACATCCTGCCGCCGGATACAGGTACTCCAAATCCTGCTCACGGATCCCTTCAAAGTAATGGATGATGCCAGATCCTGATAAAGACATCCGACGCGACTTCCTCGATATCTTCAAAAGCAAGGCCTTTCCCCGCAATCCTGCAGACTATGGCGGTCACATACCTGGAATACCTGTCAATGAGCTTTCCGAAACTCTTTACATCGCCATGGCTTATCCTTAACAGGAGCTCCTTGTCATCCACCGAACCACCTCCGCTGGCTCCCTCCATATATTAAGACACGGGAGGCAAGCAAAATATTTCATTGATAATAAAAAGAACAGGATATCCTGTTCTTGAAAACTTTCGGCATGTCTATACATTTTCGAGGCCCGATTCCACCTTCTCCCTGACAACCTTACGCTTGGCCAGGGTTCTGCGGAACATCTCGTCGAATACTTCGGGCAGCATCTCATCAAAGACATTCACACCCTCTTCCGTGATTCCGCCCTTTGTGGCCACCCTTTCAATCATCCGGTCAAAGCCCATGTTTTTCTCAATGAAGAGCTTTGCGGTGCCGTACAGGGTCCTCATAACCATCTCTTCCGCCTCTTTCCTGCCAAGCCCGCTTTCCTGCCTCATCGCGGAATCAACCAGGTTCCTGAATATGGCGGCTATGAATCCGGGCATGCAGCTTGTAAGCTCTGCCGCCAGTTCAAGGTCTTCCTCCTTCACTTTCATAACGGTGCTGATACCGCCCAAAAGTGTTTCTATGTATTCCCTTTCTTCCGCGGATACAGAAGCGGAATGGCACACAAGTGATATACCATCCAATACCTCGGATGTAAGGCTGGGGGTCAGTTTTGTCACCTTTGCCCCCGATACCTTTTCAATAAACTTCATGGGCACGCTTCCCGCAATGGATATGATATTTGTATCCGGAGTTATGCAATGCCTTGTTTCAAGAAGGACATCCTTTATCTGGAGCGGTTTTACGCAAAGGATAATATATTTAGCCCTGCGCACCGCCTCGCAGTTGTCTTCGGTAACATTGATGCTATCCCAAAGGTTTTTTATATCCTGCAATTTGTTCTTTGTCCTTGTGGATACGATCATTTCCTCCGGCTTTATCCGGCCCGACCTGATCAAAGACCCTACAAGCATGCTTCCCATGCTTCCATAACCGATTATCCCGACCTTGATCATTTTCTCTCATCTCCCTCAAATCCATACGGACCAACATGCATCATGAAGATTTCCAGTTATTATAACATAAATACAACATCCGAAAAACATCGTTCCGGAACAATGCCGCCCGGTCCGCTCATTATTCGCCCAAAGCGGCGGAAAAATACCGCCCATTCAGGAAAAAAGTCCCCGGATTGGCTCCGGGGACTTTCACTATTTTGACGAACTAATCAGTTGCTGAACTTATAGGTATCCCGCACCTCGTACGCCTTCACAAGGAAGGTGATCGCTTCCTGGCGGGTGCAGGTAGCGGTTGGCAGGAAGTTGCCCTGTCCGTCCCCTGCGGTGATGCCGTACTTGGCCATGAACTTGGCTCTTTCTATCGCATAGGCGGCAAACTGCGCCTGGTCCTTGAAGTCGGGCTGGCCGCTTATGTCAATTATGATATTCGGGTAGCATGCCTGGAGTGTCTTTACAATCATGGTAGCCATCTGCTGCCTTTGCAGCAGCCCATTTGGCTCAAACCTGGTGCCGTCGCCAACACCGGCAGTGATATTCACGTTGGCTGCCTTCAGGATCTCCGGGTTATTGGTATCCAGGAATTTCTTATCACCCACTGTGGCCTTCGTGCCTGTCACCATCTCATAGAACTTAACCGCAATTTCCGCGAACTCCTCCCGGGTAATGGGCTGGGTCATATCCTCACCATTCAATCTGTCGGTAATGATGCCAAGATCCCAGGCTTTCTGAAGGTGCGATTCCGCCCAGGAAGAAGCCTTGGAATAGAAGAATTTCTCAACGCCGATTGCAACCGTATTGGAATACGGTGAGTATACCTTGTTTTCATATTCCTCAAATGCATACATGATCCTTAGATAATAGGTGTTTTCCTCTACCTCAATATGATCCACATATTCTTTTACAATAGGATCAAATTCGAGTTGGGTTGTAATGGGGTCGGAACCCCACCAATCATGGTTTATGGTTTCCGAAATCCACTTGCCGTCGCCAACCTTCATGTCAACCTTGACACTGATGGGGTATTTCCTGTTGGCTTCAATGACGGACTTGGGATTGGTCCAGGTCAGGTAGAAATAAGGCAGGCCGGTTTCCTGTCTTACCTTGACCTCAACCTTGAGATCGGCAGGCGCCTCAAGAGATTTTAAGGTCTGAACACCGGCGCTTCCTCCGATGGATACTTCTTCGGACCATGGGGATGTTACGTATTCTCCCTTATCATAGTCGTAGAAGGCAAAGCGGGCCCGGAATGTGTACTTGTTCTTCGATATATTCATCTCTTCATTGCTGCTGTATCCAAAGTCCCAAAACACGAAATTTTCTTCCTGGGCATTGTAATCATCCATAAATATGCTGCCTGCAGTCCAGACAAACTGCCTGTCAATATTATCGTCTATATCATAGGTATCCTGCGTCACCACGGGGTCATCATAGTGCCATGGGCCGTCATTGAGCTTATAGTCCACACAAACTATCAAATCTCCATGCCCACTATATCTCTCCATCGCATCAACGACACTTTGCGGGATGGTGTAACGGAAGTGGATTGCTCCGCTCACCCAACGGAGGCTGGGATACTGCGGGGCCTCCAAGGCTGCCGGAGCGTCCGCAAAGGCGGCAATCCCAGCCGGAATCAGCAGGCAAATTGTCAGAAACAGAGCAACAAGCTTTTTCATGAGCAAAAAACCTCCTTGTATTTATAATTTAATACCGGAAACCATCGTTATTCGGTGGTTTCCTGATAAGTGAGCATTACTTAAGCTATAAATCATCAGGCTTCTTATAAACTCCGGCCCAATGGCGCTGGCAGAGGAGCCATGAAATAGCTGTACTGATCGGATCACATATGGCTTTTCCCATTATCAGGCAAATTTTAACGTTTGTATATGCACTTGATTATTATAAAAAGTAAATATGTTCATTTTATACCCCGTTCTCTCACAGGTTCTGTTTTCCTGAATATCCTGCCGGCACAGCCTTTGCATGCGGATGCATTTGATGAAAAGGCAATGGATCTGCAGCATGTATTAACCGCATAACAGAAGTCGGAAAGACACCTGTTCCGCTTATCCGGAATACTCTGTTATCAGGTGCAAGCCATGTACTCAGACACATTCATGGCGAGATTCACCGTTTCGCGGGAAGTGACGGGAGATGCACGGGAAGGCTTTCCTTCGTGCGGTCTTTATATGCCTGGGGATAATCGGGTTCATCATGGTTTCCCTTGGAATCGTGCTGCTGGTACTGGCGTACCCTGTGATGTTTGTAACAACAGGCCTGGTCGTCCTGGGCATGGGTCAATTGGTTGCATTCTGCTGCCCGCGCCAGGAGAAGCGGGTATTACTCAACATAATCATACTCAACCTGGCCCTGGTTTTCCTGATGACATCCGGCCTGGCATCCTGTCTCCGGACAGACGGGTTTTCCAGGGTGACGGGCATCCTGTGCTTTTCCCTGGGTTTGCTGGTCAATGCGTCATTCAACGCGTTTTTAGCCATATGGATCGCTCTTGATGCCGGATGCGAAAAACAGAATATTTTTGACAAAAAAAATGACGAACACCTGGATGCCATTATCCGCGCCAAGCTGCCGAAGCGCAGGTACAAAATACGTAACCGATGAGAATATCTGACTTACACACTCTAAGTGCTTGTCTAATATATTGGTATTGAGAGAAGTTTTCTTGGAGGTGTTGTTATGGACGAAGTAAGAAGATCCTGTAAGCGCCCGGTCCTCATAGCTTCCGGCATACTTGGGTTTCTGCTGATTGTTTTCGGCGTGGTTCTGCTCGGTCTTGGCATTGGCGTTGATTTTATCATTATCGGAACAATCATCGCAGGAGTCCTCTTGCTGCTGCTTCTGGGCGTAAGCCACTTCCTTCGCAACAATAGGATACTGTGCTTCGCACTTGTGCTGGTTGCACTATTCCTGATCATCGGCGGTATCATCGCCCTGCCGGGAATCATCGGTTTAACCTCGATAGGACTCGGTGTAGTCGCTGCAATACTGGCAGTACTCTGTCTCAATTGCTTCTGATTACCGTTGATGAGATTATACTTCAAGGGTGCTTGGCACCCTTGAAGCCTTTATTGATCGGCCGTTTTATCCGGGCTTTCATGCCTGTCCGGACCCCAGAGCTTTTTACTTTTTACATATATGTAGCCGACTGCCGTAATTACCAGAGCACTTATGGCATCAACGATTATGTCCTCCATGGTATCGAGCAGGGCATCCCGTCCTATAAGCGGCGTGCCGTCCTTAAGCATGTATTTCTGCATGTTAAGACCAAGGGTGGAGTCAATAGCAAACTCATAGATCTCCCAGACAGCGCCGATGGTCAGGGCGAAACAGAATGAAAAGGCCGATGCAAAAAACGGGCTTAAATGCAGGTTAATCCCCTTTTTGTTATTGAGCATGATGACGATGGTGAATCCCAGCGCCCCAAGCATGGCGCCGCTGAAGGCATGCAGTATGAGATCCCAGTATGGGACCGCGTAATAGAAGTTCCGCACCTCTCCCAGGTAAATGGCGCAGTAAAGGAAGATAAAATACAGCACATACATGAAGTTAGGTATAGTTATGGACCATTTCCGTTCAATCACCGAAGGAAGCATCATAACCACAAGCCCGAGTATGCATTGCAGCAGCATCAGGGCATAATCCCCCTTTACATGGTCGGAGGTATCGGAAGCCGTGATGCCGGCTGGCGACAGTATGAACATCACTGCTATGTACACTATGGAAGCGATCAGGGATACGAAAAGAAAAGCCCCTGTGACCTTTCTCCAGTTTATTTTCTTTCTCAACGCTGCCAGTTTAAGCAATGCATTCCCTCCTGACTGCCCGCCTGGTTATTCCCTATATAATATTAATCATGTTTACCGATAGAAGAAGAACTGTGCCCATAAGTAATACCTCTCCGCCGTATAATTGTCTGAAAACCTGGTTTGAGGCCCTCATAAAACCATGCCGCATATTCGGCCAATCAGGCAATATGCTATATTAGCTGGAAATAAACATAACCGGGGTTGGTTTGTTAATGAGAATGATGAAAACGGACGCTGTTTTCGAGGGCGGCGGCGTCAGGGCCATAGCATTTGCGGGCGCCGTATGCTGCTTTGAAGACCATGGCTACAAGTGGCAAAGAATCGCTGGAACATCGGCGGGCTCCATTGTGGCGGCTTTGCTGGCCGTCGGCTATACAGGCAGGGAACTCAAGGAGATCATTGAGGATATTGATTACCGACAGTTCATGGACAAGGACGGGATTCAGTCCGTGCCATTGGTGGGAGGACTTTTAGGCCTTATCGTACATAAAGGCATCCACAGCGGGAATTACCTGGAGCAGTGGATCGGGAGCCTGCTTCAGGCAAAAGGAAAAACCAAATTCAGGGATGTAAGCGAAAAAAAGCGGTCAAGGCTTAAAATAATAGCCGCTGATGTCACGCGCAAGGAAATCCTGATCCTCCCGGACGACCTTGCCAGGTACGGCATCAACCCGATGGATTTTGAGATCGCCAGGGCTGTCAGGATGAGCTCCAGCATCCCCTTTTACTTCAGCCCGGTGCTCCTGGCATACCATGGCGGGAAAAGCGTGGTAGTTGACGGGGGTATCCTGAGCAATTTCCCTATCTGGCTGTTTGATGTAAAAGGGATACCACGCTGGCCAACAATAGGATTCAAACTCACAGGCGGCAGGCAGACTCAAAGGGAGCAATGCATAAAAGGCGTCCTTTCATACGCGCTGGACATAGCTGAAACAATAATCGACCGCAATGAGGAAATATACCTGAACGACAAGGATGCGGTCAGAACCATCTCGATACCGACCTTCGGCATTAAGGCAACCAGGTTCGACATAACCCGGGAGGAATGCAGGAAGCTGTATGACAGCGGATACAACAAGGCTAAGGAGTTTATCCGATCCTGGGATTTTGAAGGCTACATCAACAGGTACAGGCGAAGATAAACAGCAGGCTGCCCCGGATGGAACAGCCTGCTGGTTCATAAGTAAATATGGGGTCACCACTTGCCTGGGGACATATATCATTGGATCCTGAATATACTGATGGCATCCTCCAGTTTCCTGGCATCCTGCTCCAGGACTATCGCCGCCTGCCGCAGGCGCTCCACGGAGTCGATCTGGTTTTGAGCCGTTGCGTTCACTTCCTCGGTTGATGCAGATGATTCCTGTATTACGGCAGAGATATTCTGAATAGCGTTCAGCGTATCGTCCTTGGCTGTCTCGATATTCTTAAGCCGTTCCAGGATGTCGTTGAGGTTGCTTACAAGATCATTAATATGGTCGCTGATATTGTTAAAGACGCTTACAGTCTTTGTCAGGGCTTCAACCTGGGAAGCAACTATACTCTCTGCCTTCTCCGCAGTAGTCACGGTTTCCTGGTTAAGCCGCTCTATTACTTTTACGGTGTCCCTGATATGCTTTGCGGCATTCTGGCTTTGCTCGGCCAGCTTCCTGATTTCTTCGGCAACAACGGCGAATCCGCGGCCGGCTTCGCCTGCCCTTGCCGCTTCTATGGAAGCGTTCAGGGAAAGCAGGTTGGTCTGGGACGCGATGCTGTCGATCACATTGACAAATTCCTCGATGGTCCTGGACTGTACCTTGAATTCGTGGATCTTCCGGATTACATCCTGGGTAATCTCTGAAGTAGCCTTCGATTTGCTGCTCAAGTCCTCAATCATGTACAACCCTTCATTGGCGACATTCTGGGTGCCGCCGGCAATCTGGCCGATTTCATTCGCGTTATAGTAGACCTGGCTGATCTGTTCAGACAGGTTGGACATCTGGATAAGGCATTTTTCAGCGTCTTCAGACTGCTGGATAATCCCCTGCCCGATTTCATCGATGGCGCTGGATATACCCTTGGTGGCATCCAGCAACTCGCTGGCGGTACCGGCAAGGCTTTCCGCAGACCCGCTCACTGTAACGCTTACCCGCTGAACTTCCCCGATAAGGTTGCGCATGTCCTGCATCATGTCTGATATACCGCTGCACAAGGTATAAAATTCATCATTCCTGCCCATATCCAGTTCGGTGGTAAGATCACCCCTGGCAACCCGGGCGATGGATTCATTCAGGGAGTTTATCCGCCTGGTGATGTCACCGGTAATGACGAACACGATTAATACTGCAAGAGCACATGAGAGGGTCACAAACACAATGCTCAGCGCCCGTATTCCGCTTACCTCGCCCAGGATGATGCTTTTGGGGATCAGGGCACAGACAGCCCCGTCAACATTCTGGAACTTGCTGAACAGGAACAGGTAGTCCTCACCGTTATATTTCTCATATGAATAACCGCTGAGTTCCTCCGCATCCATCGCGCTCTGGTAATATGGCAGTTCCGTAAAGAGTTTTTCAGTCCCATCAACGGACAATGTTTCCCGTCCATCACCTGTGATAAATCCCAGGATGCTGCCTTCACCCAGATCATACTCCGCAAACATTTTTCTTATCTGTTCACTGGAAACATCCGCGATGAAAAAGCCCTCGCCCTGGCCAATTTTCCGTATAAGGGAGGTGGCGTACTTGTCTTTGCCATAAACACCGGATTTCGGCATTGCTTCATCCAGAACCGTATGGTCTCCCCTCCAGAGGAAATGGACCTTCTTTGTCTTGAACTCCTGGTTGATTTCGGATTTTGCAATAGTATCATACAGATGATGGTTGATCTCTCCCGAGGTAGAAATACAAACGCCATTTTTACCTATCAGATGGATATTTGAAATAAAACTGTTGGCGAGGACGTTCATGGATATCCTGTCATAGGTATCATCATAGCTTTTTATATTGCCCATCGCCTCATCATATTTCAAACTGAAATAATTTCTGAAATTAATGTCGTTTGTAATCTCCATTGCGGTTTTGTCAATCATGTTCAGGCCAAAATTAATAAACCGGCTTATGGCATCTATGGTATTGTGGGTGCTTGTCTCATGATTGCCGATTATGGCTGCTTCAGCCCTCTTGTACGACACAATTCCATAAACAGCCAGCAGAATTATGGGAAAAAGCAGGCCGATGGAAAGTCTGTATTTTATGCTGTTCAGTCTGTCTAACAGGGATCTTCCGCTCTTGTTGGCATTAGATGAGTTTCCGGATGTTTTTTTTGTGGTTTCAGTGCGAGACGCTTTGGTTGCAGCCTTACGATGGGATGAGTTCTTAGAGAAGACCTTGCGGTTCAAAGACAGAAAAAAGCCTTTGATTCTGCTCAAGGCACCATTAAGGCCTTGAAGCAGATTTGTCCATACCTTATTCATGGTGACCCCCCGTATTAATTTTTAATAAAACATCATTTATTATATACCCACAAATTATGGAATGTACCCGTCCGCGGCCCTTTTTCTCTTTCAGGCAGTAAACAGCCGCATTTTGAACACTGGTCCTTCACGCCGTCATGCCGCGGATCAAGAACCATTCCTTGCAGGCTTGTATATGATATATCAGCAAGGATTGTCCTGTTCTATTTTATGATAAGGAGGATTCAAATGGAAGACTATATCAATCCGGAATTCAGGCCGAACTGCCGGTCGTGCGGTGAGCATGACTATCCCCTGTCCGAAGTTTCCCGGCCTGAAGCTATGTTCGATATGAAAACCGGCGGCAGCCCGAAATGCCAGGAATGCATATGCCAGTATAACCGTTTGGAAGAAGCACGCTTCTGGTCCAGGATAATGGCCGAGCACGCACTGTTCATCAAGCTGGGATTGCCGGCAGACCAGCAGAATTTCAGGGAAGAGGCGCAGTTTTTCATGGACCTGTTCAACGACCTGAACAGGAAGCTTATGAAAGCCGGCAGGCTTGAAGGTGACCTCCTGAGGGACCTGATTGACGCCGTAAAGAGAATCATCGATTTCAAGGCCAGGCTGCTGAGGCTTATAATCCAGTGCAAAAAAGAACCCGGCAGCAATTACCCGCTCCTCCTGGACCATATCAGGAGAGAAGCCATGCGCTTCCTGGACCTTCTGGAAACAAGAATACCCGGAAAAGTTCTGGATCTGCTGCTGCAGCAGGAAGTGTTCTGGCTGCGCATCATGAAAGAGCATATAGAATTCGTAATACAACTGCTCGATCCGTCTGAAAGGGAACTGATCAGGCAGGCCGTGCAGTTCCGGGAAACCTTCTCACGCCTGCTTGAAACAGCCCGCGACCTGTTGTCCATGAATGAGGTCAACCCTAAGGACTTCAATACCGTGATCCGCTTTACCCAGGATGTCATAAGGAGCACGACGCAGCTTCGTGATTTCAAGGCCGCTGCATTTGAGCTGGCAACGCTCTGCCAGCTTCTGAGCATTGTTTCCACTCCCCTGCTCCTGGATCATATAAGGCGTGAAGCCGACAAGTTCCTCAGCGAGCTTGGCGTGCTGCTGCCCGAAGCCATAAGGTGCAGTTCGAGTTTGAAAAAGTAAAGCCAAGGGGACCGTCCCCTTGGCTTTTATTGGTCCTCTTTCCTGGCCAATGATTCCATTTGCTGCCTGGCCTCATCCGAAAGCTTGTCCATAAGGGAATCCCTTTTTTGCACCTGGTTTTCCCGGAATGTCCGAAGGACCCCTTCGTTGGTCCTTATAATTTCCTCGCGGAGATCATTAGCCGACCATATGGCGCAGCCTGCGCCCCGGATGATGATCTGCTGCAGGTAGTCAGATGTGGCAACTGTTATATCGTATTTCTGCTGGTTGTCGTGGGCGAACCTTTCAATATACTGGTCAGCCGTCTGAGCCTGGCGGGTATACACCACATGGATATTGTGATAGTCCAGGACATCCTCCTTGTGCCTTTCCACCCGGTAAGCGTCGAATACCGCGATGATCCGGTATTTTTTAACGCCGCGGTACTTGCAGAGTTCATCCAGGAGTCTTGTCCTGGCCGCATCCATGTCCTCTTCCGCAAGCTCTTTGAGCTCAGGCCACGCAAAGATGATGTTGTATCCGTCCACCAAAAGATACTTCTCCCTGGGCTCCTTCGGTTTGGCGATACGGGGTTGAGGCTGCGAAGGGCTTTCAGCAGCAGCTGCAGGTTTATGCCATACGCTCTTTTTCCCCTGGTTGGCGAAGAAGGACTTTTGCAGGATCCTGTCAACCTCTTCGGGATCGATCCATTTTTCCTTCCTTTTTTCAGCCCTGCCGCCATCAGCGCTCTCCTGCGGCCTTCTTTCAGGCTTCAGGCAGCTTTCCACGTGCATATATTCCTTTACCTTGTCCCAGCCGACCGTGAACCCCGCGCCATTGGCACAGAAGACCGAACCCGTCGGGTTTTCGGCATCCCGCTCCGGGTCGTATCCGAACATTTCAATTACCTCTTCAGCGTTATGGCATGGACCGTACCCGGCGATTTGGCACATGAGCCGCCCGGTACCCCTGGTATATGCCGCCACATCCTTCTGGTAGTTTTGCATGGCGGCAACAGGCGCTCTGCCTTCCAGCACCGACATACCGTCCCTTACGTGTGTAACCCTGCATGTCCCGTACATTTTTTCAATGTCGGACATGGCGCGGCCCACCATATTTTCCGGCAGCTCCAAATGGAATGAATAATAAGGCTCAAGCAGCACTGATTCTGCTTCCATCAGTCCGTGGCGCACAGCCCGCCAGGCGGCCTCCCTGAAATCGCCGCCCTGTGTATGCTTTACATGGGCCCTCCCGGATATCAGGGTGATCTTCATATCCGTAACCGGAGATCCGGTAAGGACGCCCACATGCTCTTTTTCCTTCAGATGGGATATAATTAGTTTCTTCCAGCTTCTCGCCAGCACATCATCGCTGCAGTCCACTGCGTATCGAAGGCCGCTTCCCCTCGCGCCCGGATACATCAGGAGATGTACTTCGGCATAATGGCGCAGGGGCTCAAAATGCCCCACGCCTTCCACCACATTGGCAATGGTTTCTTTATACAGGATACGCCCTGAATCAAATGATACATCAAGTCCGAACCGGCTTTGTATGATGCTTTTCAGTATTTCAAGCTGGACCTCGCCCATGACCTGCACCCGGATCTCTTCCAGTTTGTCGTCCCAGACGACCCTGAGTTCAGGATCCTCCTCCTCAACCTGGCGCAGCTTTGGAACCAGGACCTTTGGATCACAACCGTCCGGCGGAATGACCTGGTATGTCAACACGGGCTCCAGTATGGGCCTTCCCGAGGCCTCCTCACCGCCCAGGCCATCACCCGGCCTTGACCGGGTAAGCCCGGTTACCGCGCATACGGCGCCGGCCTCCGCCTCGCTTGCCGCCTGGTATTTGGGGCCTGAATAGATCCGGATCTGGTTGACCTTTTCTTCCCAGGCGCCGTTGGACAAAATATCCCTTACCCTGAGCCTTCCGCCGGTTATCTTCATATGGGTGAGACGGTTTCCCTGTTCATCCCTGCTGATCTTGAACACCTTCGCACGGAAATCCTGCGGCCAGGCCGGCACGATGGCATAATCCGCAACCCCGCGCATGAACTCCTCTACCCCTTCCAGTCTCAGGGCCGAGCCAAAATAGCACGGGAACAGCCGGCGCTGCCTTATTGCCTCTTTGACCTGTGCCGTTTCAATTCGCCCGGTCTTAAGATATACTTCCATCAGGCCTTCATCACACATGGCCAGTTGCTCGGAAAAGGCCGACTTCCCAGCCTGGCCGAAGTCAACGCAGCCCTCGTCCAGCTGGCTTTTAAGCATGTTCATCAGCTGATTCCTGTCGTATCTTTCCTGGTCCATTTTATTGACAAAGATGAAGGCAGGTATCCCGTACAAAGCCAGCAACCGCCACAGGGTCCTGGTATGGCCCTGAACGCCATCGGCCCCGCTTATCACAAGTATGGCATAATCCAGCACCTGTAGAGTCCTCTCCATTTCGGCCGAGAAATCCACATGACCCGGGGTGTCCAGGAGGGTGACCTGTATGCTTCCAATATCAAATACGGCCTGCTTGGAGAAGATGGTGATGCCCCTTGCCCTTTCCAGTTCGAAGTTATCCAGAAAGGCATTCCCTTTATCCACCCTGCCGAAGTTCCTGATCCTGCCGCTGAGATACAGCAGGCTCTCGGACAATGTTGTCTTCCCGGCATCCACGTGCGCCAGTATCCCGATGACCAGTTTGCTCATGTATATTGATCCTTCGCCGTCAAATTTCTGTGATAATACTATCATACCAGCAAGTCGGACAACGGACAAACTGCAGGTTGTGCCGGATAGCGTCAATTTACTGTAGGGAGTTTGAGGGTAGATGTATCCTGGAATAGTCCTCTACGGACACGCCCTTGACAACAAGCATCTCCCATATAGTTCGGCAGCCTGGGCGGCACCGGATAAGCCTGCGGCTTTTAGTTT
>JAAXZX010000090.1 GCA_012719645.1 Clostridiaceae bacterium | reverse complement strand
TTACTATATAAATCATAGACCGCAAAAGGCACTTGGGGGATTGTCCCCAAGCGCCTATAGGATAAAAAATACTTAAAAAATCGAGTTAATTTAACCGTACCCAAAGTGTACACTGCCAGGGGGTCACCCCAAACCGTCCCCTTGGTTTGCCCTTGGTTTTGTTACAGTTCAACACTAAACATATAAGCAGTGCTGTAATTATCGTACCCATCAGGAAAGACTTCCGCTGTCCAGTACTTATCCGGATAAGGAATGTTTACATCATGACCAAGTATTATATTCCGAGTGATATCATACATGGCATTACTGTCATACCCTTCGCTATTATGCATTGCTTCCATATCGCCCGAAAAAACAGCAAATGCAAACTGTGAGATGAATGGCAGTCCTGCGACAATCTTGTCTTCGGTTCTTTGCGGTGTGAAATCAAAATAAACAAAGCCTTCAGGTACGGGAGTACCAGCTTTCATAAAACGCCCCCAGAAGCAGTGCCTTCGTTCAGCATCCACTCCTCTGCCATAATGGTGCTGAAGTAAAACATCATAGTCAAAGCCTGATTTGTATTCGCTCATGGTATCCAGTATGCTGAAAAGTTTCTTAAGGCCCCCGACAGTATCCAGGCCGTCACATTCGCAGCTTTCTTTCCCGATAAACCGCAGGGCGGGCATTTTCATATATTCGAATTTCTCAACCTTAAAGCCTTTCTGCAGCCTTTCAACCGCATCGGGCATGAAAAGTGTCCATTGAACTCTGGCATCGCATTCTTTTAACGCATTTACAAAACCGAAAATATCAACGCTGTATGTTCCTAAAGGACCTGTTTTGCCTCCCGCAATTTGTTCGCGTATCTTTCGATCACGCATGACCGAGAAATCAGTAAACATTTTTGATACCACATCCCGGAGATCATCATAATTAGTTCTTCCCGATAACTCGTCATCAAACCTGTCTAACGCATTGAAAACAGCTCCATTAACAATCCCGGAAGGCTCAATATCTTTCAGATATGCCCTGAGTTGTACATTTTGATTTCTGAACCGTGCAAGTATACCCTGCATTAAGATTTGCTCATTCTCGGCCAGCTTATCATCGGTCCATTCTGAATCGTCAAGAATCCATTCAGTCAGAGCATCGAAAACATTCGGATTATGTTTTCTTGCTTCAATCGCCCATTTTATAACCCTTTGATATTTATCGATGTCAGGCAGCAATTCGTCTTTTTGATTTTTTAAGTCGTTCCAATAAAATTCATCAATGAATGAATGGGACATTTCAAAACCTCCCTGAACGGTAATGTTTATTTTCAGAGGATGGAATATCCTGATTTTGCCAGGCTGCACCCTTGACGGCGGGAAACCATGAAACCGTGTAAACGCCTTGGAAAAGCTCTCCTGGGTATCATACTGATAACGCATTGCAACATCGATTATCTTGCTTCCTGGTGCCAGCAGATCAAACGCTGCCAAAGTCAACCGACGGTTTCTGATATATTCGCCCACCGTCATACCAAATACCAAGTGGAAAAGCAGTTGAAAATGAGAGCTTGATGTATAAGCCTGGTTTGAGATTTCGTCTATGCTTATCCTGTCGGTTAAATGGTCTTCAATGTATTGAATGCTTTTCGATAAGCATTGTATCCAGTTCATTCCATCCACCTCTTTTCTGACAGTAATATAACTTATTTGCATTCAAAAGTCATGTTCCAAAATACGATGCTTTGTCCGAGTCACAATCTCTATTCGGGGAAACTTGGGACAGAGATAAGTTTATCCGCTTCAACGTCAAAAGCCTTGAGGCAGCGTCTCAAGGCTTTTGTCCATGGGGCATTTTGCGGTTTGGCTTAATTCTCTGGAACAGCCGTAAACGTGAGCGGTCCTATGACACTTACCGCAGTTCCCGGGTTTGTAAGTTCGGCCGTAAGGGTATATGTCACCAGCCCGGAAGTGGAGAATCCTCGATCAACATGGGCCAGTGAAGTGACTTTGCGGAAATCAAAGTTCCCTTCCCCGGTGTCAGTTGCGCTGTAAATCAAAGTGCCTGTATTAGGAGAACCACGCCAAATTTTAAAGAGTATGGGCGTAACAGGTCCGGGCGGAAGCTGCCAACCGACTGCAGCTCGCAGGACTAAATCGAGGTCAGGGGATGTCTGTGCAGTTATTGCAGCCAACGGTGTCGCCGAGGCGGAGATTGGGATATTTACGGTATATTAGCTGCTCCTGAAGTATTTTGCGGTAAAGTATAGTATTGAATACTCATGTCAGCAATCACTCCTTTATTTTAAAAACTTGTACTACATCATATGTGGGCTTGTCCGAATGGGTTACAGTTTGTCCGATTTGGATAGTATATGAGCGCAACATTTTTCGACGAAACCCCCGGAAGTTTCATATGGAGAGAAGCTTACCGACAGTTATTCCCCCATGGCGACCAATATCGTACTGTGTTTATGGCGTTAGAGGATAACTCTTAAGAAGTTGCATGACAGGAAATCTGTCCGGAGAGGTAAATGCAGTACGGAAGTTATTTGCGGGCGACAAGTAGTTTTTTATGGAGATAGGTGTTTTCAGGTGTATATAAGAAGTACCCGCCAGAGCAATAAAAGATTGCCAGCGGGTACCCAACCCTTGAAAAGCCTTTATCTACCGGGCTTTTTATACTTTTGCTCAAATGGACTTGACCTGGCAAGTCACTGAAATTACTTGCTCTCAGGAATATCACACAGGAAACCGGCGCATCCGCGGAACGCGTCTTCTCCGATAGAGGTAACCTTTATTCCATCAATCTCGGAAGGAATAACCAGCGTCGTTCCTTCTCCTATATATTTTGAAATGGTGGCCTCGTTATTCTCAATGGTATATTCATAGTCCGTTTTCGGGTCTTTCTCCCGGTGTTCGCTTGCTGTAGAGTCATCCAGTATTGTAACCTTAATAATCCAGTTACCGTTTACATCAATCAAACCGCCGTAATCCCCCTGAACTGCCAGATAATTCACGCCGATTTCCGTCAAATAGTTAAAAACAGCGTCCACAAGCACTTCTCCATTTTTTTTCTTGATACCATAAAGTCTTAGGTCTCCACTTTCAGTGCCGTAAACCTCAAATATTTCAAATTCCCTGCCGTAACCAGGGGCACTGACAATCTCTCCGATGATCTTGTCATATATTCTGTCTCCCCCGTTCAAACTAACAAAATATCCGTCTCCGTCATATTTGTATGTACTGCTATACGGCATTTCAGTCCCGTCTTGGTAATAAAACTCCTCTTCGTAAACATTTGGTCGCATGCCGCCGGATAATACATAAAAACCATCGCTGTTGTAATGCATCTCCCCCAACATAAACGGCGTTAAAAGGTTTCCGTCCAAGTCAATGATTGCGCTGTGTATAGCCGCAGATTCCCCGTTACCATAAGGAGCTATCTCCCTGACTATGGAAGTATCGGCATACTTAAATCCTGAACAAGTCATGTATTGTCCTTCGGTTATACGGCGGCCGCTTTTGTCAATTAAGCCCCAGCCACCATAATAATACAATGCCCGGCCCCTGTAAAATACTAAGCTTTTCTGATTATTGTAAAAAAAATCTAAAGTGGAGCTATACGGACCCAGAACCTTCGCTCCGCTACTGTTTATATAATAATAACTGTCGCCATCATTTTCCATAACCGCTGCCAGCCCTTCATTAAAAAGCGGAGCGTTTATATATGAGTAAGGCAGTATTTGCTTCCCGTCATAGTCTATCACGCCCCATTTGCCGTCCTTAACGACCGGTATGTATTCGTACGCGTCAGTTTCCTTATAATACAATTCGCTGGGCTTGCTATGCAAGCTGACCCCATCGAAAAAACTATAATAATCAAATTCTGTTGCGCTATATTCATAAACAAAGCTACCATCCGCGCCTGCAATCGCGTAACACGTCGTGTAATCCGGCTCTCCTGTGCTGTATGTGAGCAGATATGCGTATTTATTACCGTATGTCAGCAGTTCGACATCATCATAAAAAGGTTCGCAAATGATGTTGCCGTTTTGATCAATGAAACCATATAAAAGACTATCGCGTCCATCCCAAAAACTCTGGATTTTTACAGGTGTTCTTGCGGATTTTTTCAACCGCCCGACATAGGGAAATATCTTACCGTAATCATCTCGCGGCACAAGCCCAGGATGCTTGGGATCGTTCACAGAAGATGACGCATCAGATGCATGGGGAACAACGGTTTCCCCGGGTGAGGCGGTTTTGCCACAGCCACTCAACAGGATCAACATGCTCAAACCTAACACAAAAGCAGATCGTTTCATCGCAATCCCTTATCCCTCAAGGCTTATAGTTATTAAAAATGTATGCGAAACAAAGGGGACACAGAATCCCCGGCTTGATCATCATTCCGTCACCTGTCAGAAACTTACTCCTAATAAATTGTAAAATACTATGTTTAAATAAATCAACTATCTCCTTTTAGCATACGTAAATTTCTATCGCCTGCCGTTCCTTAACAGATATATGTGCTTGTCGATAAATGGAAATCCTTCTTTTCAACATATAGCGGTAACCATTTCAGATACTCAATTTCTATCCCTGTGGATATTCTATGCCCAATATATCGACAATCAGATGCTTTAAACCCTTCATCGGGCTGGGAACAGGAATGTCAAGAACGTACATTAAGCTTAATGCAAAAGCAATGGCATACAGGATGGAAAAAGCCGTTAGTTCCCTCCATTCCTTTCTCTTTATAAGCCCCGGAACGTTGATTATAATGATGAAAGCATATATCAATAAAAGATATATCATGTCTCCTTACCTCTTTCGAACTTCGGCAAACCGCGTATTTTCGCAATCAATAACGATAATGGCGGAAAAATAAATACAAGCGGGACGGAATATATAATGCCCGCATTTTGTGTAATCATGGCATGATCTACAGGTGATTGGAAAACAGTAGCAGCAACAATGACCTCGATGCCGGCCAAAGGTAAAACCAGCGGTAAATATGACTTTAAGCCAAATAATTGTGAAACAGCCACTACCAATACATAAAGGAAGAGGCTGCATTTAAAAAAAATCAGAACCGTCTGTGCAATGCCTATCAGAAAATCCATCCTTGTTAATACAGTCCCAATATTAATAAGGCGGATTGACTGAAACGATGGTGAAGTCCATATAGTTTGCGTTCTGCCTAAAACCGCAGTGTTTCTGACAGCCACAACAAGAAGGCTTAACGCGCCTATTGATAATCCAAAAAAAGTTCTTTTAACTGCATGCTCAGTCTTGTTCAGGCGCCCCATAATCATTAGAAAAGCAACCGTTTCGCCAAAGGGAATGATCGACACAATATGGATACCCTGAAATATTCTTATGAACGGCAGCTCAAAAAGCGGTAAGAAATTGGAAAAATCCATCTGGTCAATCAAAAGGATGAATGTACTGATTATTACAAACAACCCGGTAACAACAAACAAATGGCTTACCCTTCCCAATACTTCTATACCTTTTGTAACGGCATATGCACAGGTTGCGGCAAAAACTACCAGAAAAAAAATAAACGGTGTGTCTTGCATTAGAAAAGTTACATATAACTCGCCTACATCACGAATATTGAAAGATAAAGTCATTACAAAAAAGAAAATGTAATACATGGATACGGCTTTACCCAGAAATCGTCCGTATACCATATCATTAATTTGGACCAGGTTCATACCTGGAAACCTTTTTGCAAGCGCTACATAGGAAAGAATGACAGGAGCTGATATAGCCAGTCCTGCTAATATAACCATCCATGTTTGGTGTTCAGTTATTCCCACTGTAAAGTCTATCAATAAAATTGATCCCTGAACAAAACCGGCAATCAGGAAAAGTAATTGCTGGCTGTTGATTTTCCCTCTTTCAATGCTCATATTATTTTTCCTCTTCACTTTGCGATACCGGTTTTTTAAGTAAATCGGTTTTTATTATCTTTGTTTCTACGTCAATGTCTAATTCTATAGTTGGATATATTTCATCCCAATTATCTTTTAAAGTCTTCCACTTACTGCTGTACTTTTTATGCAGCATTTCGCCAAACCCAAAAATATCAGCGTTCAATTCCCTGGACTTGTCAATGGCTGCCATTATTTCCTGCCGGATAACTTCTGCCGTAGCCTCCTGTATTTTTTCAAACGCTTTATCGGTTGCCAGGTTTTCGGCTGTAGTCTGTTCTGAAAGGCTTGACTCCTCCTTAATTTTTATATGCATTACAATACTGCCATCTTTTATCTCCGGTGTTACTTTGCTTTTGACTCTTACAATTTCCAAAACAGCTTTTCCTTGTTCATCGGGCGAGGGAACGATTAACACACCGCTTTTGACCTTACCAAGCACCCATAAAAGACCCCGGACTTCATCATGGTTCAGTTTGCCAATCATTTTACCTTTTTTAAAGGCAACCATGCCCGACACATAAATATCCATGCAATCCTTTTCCTGAACAATACTGACTAAAGGTACCAGCGGAGCTGTAGTGGGACTCATCAGGCATGAAGCGAAGTCTTTCATATTCACTTCATAGAAATGGGATGTAAAACCATAGGTATCAACGAGCTTTGCAATATTCATAGCGGGAAACTTTTCAGTTTCAGGTTTGGCATCCAGGATGTCTGAAGCCCTATCCTCGGCAACAAGAATCAATGCAGTAGGTCTCATTTCATGGGCGCGTAAAAAGAAATCAATATACTCTTGCAAGCCCTCTTGAGCTATATCATTCCCAAAAATCACAGCCTGATTGTGGGATATAAAAAGCCTGTTTCCTGTCTTGTGTGTTACTTGTCTTACCGCATCGAAAATTGAATCGCCCGTGCTGGAAACATTCCAAAATGCCTTGCCGTCTCCTCCTCCGCTTGCATCGCCAGACGTTCTTCCCGCTGTATCCTTTTTAACTACCTGTGCCGTCAGCAAAATATTTCCAGTATCCTCATCCTTATCAACGCCCATACCTATGACAATTTCCAAGTCATTTATTTCCCTCGCTCCTAAACATCCGGTTAAGGCAAACAGCATAAAAAAGCATAGAATAAATATCATAATTGAAGAAGTTATCTTTTTTATCAATGAAGCCTCGCTCCCTTTATTTGGAATCATTGCTGCCCTTCTTAAATGGTGCAGGCATTAAGCCCGGATCTTGGTTGCAGGAATCGCTACTGTTCCTGGAAATAGCCTTAGGACGCTTTGACATGGTCCACAACGGCATCCTTATAAAAACATCCTTTATGCCTGAAAGATTCAATGGCGAAACCGGCCATAAATATGGTGTTCCAAAAGATCTTAAAGATGCAAGATGCATCAATGTTGCCAAAAGGCCCATAATTACACCAAAACCGCCGGCAATTCCGGCAAGTGCAAGATAAATATACCTAAGTATTGTTCCGGAATCAGTCTGTGCCGGAACAGCGAAGCTTGCAATGGCTGTTGCAGATACAACGATTACCATGATTGGACTTATAAGGCCGGCCTGAACAGATGCCTCACCCAGTACAAGAGCCCCAACGATACCGACTGTCTGTCCTACTGGTTTCGGCAACCGTACTCCTGCTTCTCTTAAAAGATCAAAGGCAAATAGCATTAAAAAAGCTTCCAATATTGCCGGGAAAGGGACTCTTTCACGCCCTTCCGCTATGGATATCAATAGCTGGGTAGGTATCAGTTCCTGGTGGAAAACAGTCAATGCTACGTAAATTGCAGGTCCCAGGGTACTAATTATATAGGACAAAAATCTTATTATCCGTATAGCGCTTGCGAAAAACGGTCTGGCATAATAGTCCTCTACACTTTGGAAGCTTTCGATAAACACCATGGGCACTACAAGAACAAAAGGCGTACCGTCAACCAGAATGGCAGCACGGCCTTCGAGTATCTTTGCTGCGACCTTGTCAGGTTTTTCGCTGTTTGAAACTGTAGGAAAAACAGAGTAGGGACTATCCTCAATAAATTGCTCAATGTATCCTGATTCCAGGATCGCTTCGATTTTTATTCTGTTCAGCCGTGTTCTGATTTCTTCAATCAGTTTAGGATTGGCCACACTTCTTAAATATACGATGTATACATCTGTTTTTGATTTTTCGCCAATTACATATTTTTCTACACATAAGTCTGTATCTTTGATTTTTCTTCGGAGAAGAGCGATGTTTACATTTACATTTTCAATAAAGCCTTCTCTTGGCCCACGTACAACAGCCTCTGTTCCCGGTTCTTCAATACTGCGGGCATCCCTCTTCCCTGCTTTGATAGCCAAAGCCTCTTTTGAGCCATCTATCAATAGAATGGCTGCCCCGGCAAGTAAACTGTCAAGCAGGTCGCCTAACAGCGTCACCTTCACGTTATCTGTCATCGAAATCAAACTCTTCCAGATGGTATCAATTTGGGTAAAATCCATATCCATCGGGAGCAGTAACGCGTCATACATTAAAGGCTGCAGGATATTTTTATGGATTTCCTTCTTGTCTGCCAGGTTATCGATAAAAATCAGGGCGCCTTTGAACCTTCTGTCATGCCCAAAGTTAAACTCGTGAACTGCTAAATCGCTGCTGTGCAGAATACCTTTAATTACTTCCAGGTTCTTTTCCAAATCAGGTGATATTGGTTTGTTATTGTTCTTACCTGGTTTGGTGTTCTGAAGCATATGTTTATTTATTAAAGATAAATAGCCAATTTTCTTAAAGATATATCTAAACATAAGCAATTCTTCCCAAGTAGTTTTTTACTTATCTTCTGCATTCAAAGGAAATTTATTCATAATCCCCGGCCAGGGAGGAAGGTATGCTTATGGGACAAGAAACATCGAGAGGTCCGTAAACAGAATGATATATATGATGACTTTAATCCAGATATAAAACTGGCAGATAACCAGGTCCGATTATCTGCCAGTTTTACATACGTTATTTCATTTTACTTAGTTCATCCCCAACAATGGACGCAGAAACGAACTTTCATTGGACGGTCCATCGTCCTTATCATACAGGTTCCTGTCAGATCACACCAAACAGGAGATCACCGTATGTAGGAATCGGCCACAGGCTTGCATCCACCATCATTTCAAGCTTGTCGGCAACTTCACGCATCTCGTTCATAATCGGTATGATGACTTCCTTATATGCACGGGCATGCCCCAGCGAATCCCCTTCATGGGTATCAACCTCTTCAACCTTCGCACCCAGCTTGTCGATGGAAGCTTTCAGGCTGGATGTCAGCGATACAAGCTCATCAAGTTCTTCCTTGGCGAAAGAGGAATCGGCGCCCGCCGCATTGAGGGAAGCGACGGTATCTGCAACCTTTCTGACATAGGCCAGCGATGCCGGGAGGATCTGCCTGCTTGCCATTTCAATCATGGTCAGGGCCTCTATGCGGATTGTCTTGACGTAGTTCTCCAGGCAGATTTCATAACGGGAATGCACTTCTGCAGCATTCAAAACACCGTGCTTTTCAAGCACCTTGACGTTCTTCTCTGCAATTAATGCAGGAATGGAGTCAACGGTTGATTTCAGGTTGGGCAGGCCTCTCCGCTCGGCTTCGGCTACCCATTCCTCGGAATAGTTGTTGCCATTGAAGATAATGCGCTTGTAGTTCTTGATGATTTCCTTGACCACGGCATTTACTTCTGCATTGAAGTCCTCTGCCTTTTCAAGGCGGTCGGCAATCTGGCTCAGTGTTTCGGCAACTATTGTGTTGATGATAAAGTTCGGGGTGGCGATGGACTGTGATGAACCCACGGACCTGAACTCAAACTTGTTGCCTGTAAACGCGAAGGGAGAGGTCCTGTTTCTGTCGGTGGTATCCTTCGGAAGAACCGGAAGCGTGGATACACCGATTTCCAGGGTTCTCCTGTTTCCATTGTTCTTGACAACACCGGTCTCTATCTGCTCAATAACATCGGTCAGCTCCTCACCCAGGAAGATGGACATGATAGCCGGAGGCGCCTCGTTGGCTCCAAGTCTGTGGTCATTACCGGCTGAGGCAACCGAAACGCGCAACAGATCCGCATATTCATCGATAGCCTTGATAACGGCAACAAGGAATATGAGGAACTGTGCATTGTCCATTGGTGTGGTGCCTGGATCAAGCAGGTTCTTTCCATCGTTGGTTGATATGGACCAGTTATTGTGCTTACCGGAACCATTTACGCCTGCAAAGGGTTTCTCATGCAGGAGGCAGGCAAGGCCGTGCCTGTCGGCCACCTTTTTCATGATTTCCATGGTAAGCTGATTATGGTCAGTTGCGATATTGGTGGTGGCAAACACCGGAGCCAGCTCGTGCTGCGAGGGCGCAACCTCGTTGTGCTTGGTTTTTGCCGAGACTCCAAGCTTCCAGAGCTCGGCATCCAGGTCATGCATGAAATTGGAGATCTTCTCCTTGATTATTCCAAAATAGTGATCCTCAAGCTCCTGTCCCTTGGGCGGTTTTGCACCAAACAGGGTTCTTCCGGTGTAAATCAGGTCTTTACGCTTCTTGAAGCTTTCCTTGTCTATAAGGAAGTACTCCTGCTCGGGACCCAGGGTGGTGACTACTCTCTTGGTGGTGGTATCGCCAAAGAGTCTTAATATACGAAGCGCTTGCTTGGAGAGCGCCTCCATTGAACGCAGCAACGGGGTTTTCAGATCCAGCGCTTCGCCGGTATAGGAACAGAAGGCGGTGGGAATATACAGTGTCTTATCCTTTACAAATGCAGGGGAGGTACAATCCCATGCGGTATAGCCCCTGGCCTCGAAGGTTGCACGAAGGCCGCCGGATGGGAAGGATGAAGCATCGGGCTCACCCTTGATAAGCTCCTTGCCGGAGAATTCCATAATGGCTTTGCCGTCCCCTGTGGGTGTGAGGAAAGAGTCATGCTTTTCGGCAGTAACACCGGTCAAGGGCTGGAACCAGTGGGTAAAATGTGTTGCTCCCTGCTCAACCGCCCAATCCTTCATCACGCATGCTACGACCTCGGCTACATCCGGATCAAGCGGAATGCCTTCAATAATTGTTTGCTTCAGCTTCTTATAAATAGGTTTTGGCAGGCGCTCCTGCATTACCGTGTCATTGAACACGGCTGAGCCATACATGACGGAACCGATCTCACCAATACATTTTTCCATGACCAATTCTCCTTTCAGAATACGATAAAACTTGATTTATCACGCAAATCCTGCAATTCCGGTTCATCACCGGTTATAGCCCGTAAAATAACGCAAAAAAGGCGCTCCACTTGTTCAGTGAAACGCCTTTGTTTCAGATAAAACGCTATTCAATTTCACCAGGTTCTTTAAACAGAATCCTTCAATGTATTCTACATGCCATATATTTTAGCAGACTCCTCAGCGATTTGCAAGATGTAAAATTGAAAATCTCATTTTATGTTTAACTCAATAACATCGTCGCTTTATATTTCTCAATTCAAGGCTTCTGTTCTTTCTGTCCAACAAGCTGAAGATCTGCTCTTCTGCGGCTTTATCCTGCTGTTCCCTGCAATAGGTTCAAAAGGTGCTTCTTCATACCCTGACCACCGCTCACCGTCCTTACTTGACGCCGGCATCATACAGATCCTGCATTTTATGATCCGATCAGTTTTCGCAGCAAGGCCTCGGCCTTCCGAATATCTGCCTTCCCGCCGGTTTTCTTCATAATGTAACCGAACATCACGTTGATGGCCTTGTCCTTGCCGCTTCTTACATCGTCTGCTGCCCTGGGATTGGCATCGATGGCTTCCCTGCACAATCTTTCAAGCGTCTCGTCGGAGATGCCTGCAAGATCCTCGGGTTTTATAAACTCCTCTGCAGGTTTGCCGCTTTCCAGCATCTTTTGCAAGGTGCCCTGGGCAACCCCGATATTGATTTTTTTCTCATCGGCTAACTTTACAAGCGCGGCAAACTGGGCAGCAGAAATCCGGATATCGAATAATTCCTTCTCCTCCTCGGTGTCCATATTGGAAAAGATGGCGCCCACAATCAGGTTAGCCGCATTCTTAACGCTTGCGCCCTCGGCCAGCGCGCCTTGAAAGAATTCAGCCACCTTTCTGTACCTGAAAATAAGTTTGGCTGTGGCTTCAGGAAGCCCCAGGACATTCATGTATCGCTTGAGCTTGTCAAAGGGAAGCTCGGGCAGGGATGCCCGGATTTCTTCCACCTTCTCTTCATCGATGCTGAACCTCAGGATGTCGGGATCGGGAAAATACCGGTAATCATCGGAGTTTTCCTTATCACGCATGGGGGCGACGCTGTCGGTTTTTTCGTCGTAACGCATGGTCTGCTGGACAATGGTTCCTCCCGCCTCCAGGATATCAGCCTGCCTTTCCGCCTCGGCCACGATGGCCTTTTGGATGAAACTCAGGGAGTTAATATTCTTTATCTCGGTTCTCACGCCGAATTTGGTATCACCGGGCTTTCGCAGCGAAAGGTTGACATCGCAGCGCATGGAACCTTCCTGCATCTTGCAGTCCGATATGCCGATATAGCGCATGGTCAATTGCAGCTTTTCAGCATACTCTTTTGCCTCTTCGGCAGAAGAGATATCGGGTTCCGAAACTATCTCAATCAGTGGAACACCGCTGCGGTTATAGTCAATATAGGTATACCCGTTCTCATGGACGAGCTTTCCGGCATCCTCCTCGATATGAATGCGGGTGATGCCGATTCGCTTGCCGCTGTCCAGTTCGATATAGCCCTTTTCACAGAGGGGCTCATCATACTGCGAGATCTGGTAGGCCTTGGGCAGATCGGGATATACATAGTTTTTCCGGTCCATATGAGACCTGGTATTAATCTTGCAGTTCAGCGCCAGGCCGGCTTTAACGGCATACTCCACCACTTTCTGGTTGAGAATGGGGAGGGATCCCGGCTGACCGGTGCAAACAGGGCAGCAATGGGTATTGGGCTCTCCCCCGAATTCGGTGGTGCA
Source organism: Clostridiaceae bacterium (assembly GCA_012719645.1). GTDB lineage: Bacteria > Bacillota > Clostridia > DSM-8532 > DSM-8532 > Thermoclostridium_A. The sequence continues at coordinate 3,785 of JAAXZX010000090.1, read as the reverse complement.
GCCGCAGAAAATCTTGGTTTTGGTTGCCAGTTCAATATGGGTTTCAATACCGCAGACAATCTCATAATTCATATCACGGCGCCTCCTTCGTAATCATCGATCACTTTTCCTGCGCTTTGCTCGTAAAAATGAGCCGCTTGAAGAACCGTCGCCTCACCAAACCTCCTGCCGATGATCTGCATGCCGATGGGCAAGCCCCTGGAGTCCTCACCGCATGGAATTGAGATGGCCGGAATGCCTGCGATATTTACGGGTACGGTGCAGATATCCGCCAGGTACATCTCAACCGGGCTGGCTCCCTTGTAATTCAACGGAAACGCGGTATTGGGCGCCGTAGGAGCAATGAGCACGTCACACTTTTCAAATACGGCATCAAATTCCCGGTTTATCTCTTCACGGATCAGGCAGGCCTTCTTGTAATAAGCATCGTAGTAGCCGCTGGAAAGCACATAGGTTCCCAGCATGATGCGGCGTTTTACTTCGTCGCCGAAGCCTTCGCTCCTCGTTTTGGTAATCATGTCATCAATGCTGGTATAGGATGATGCGCGATGGCCGTAGCGGATACCGTCGTACCTTCCTAGGTTGGAGGATGCTTCGGCGCAGGCGATGATGTAATATACCGGAAGCGCAAGCTTCAGGGCTGGAAGGCTGATGTTTTCAATTATTGCACCGTTTCTTTCAAATAGCTTTATGGCTTCATCAATACTTGATTTGATCTCAGGATTGATTCCATCAAAGAATTCCTCGGCCACACCGATGCGCATGCCCTTGACATCCCGTTCCAGGCATTCAGCCAGGGAGGAACCATAATCATGATCCACGCTGGTCTGGTCTCGCCTGTCACCGCCCTTGATGGCATCGAAAACGATTGCTGCATCCTTAACGCTGTTTGTCAGGGGTCCGATCTGGTCCAGGGAACTTCCGTAAGCGATGAGCCCATAGCGGGATACCGCGCCATAGGTGGGTTTAAGTCCCACCACGCCGCAGAAGGAGGCCGGCAGGCGGATGGAGCCGCCCGTATCCGAACCCAGGCTGTATACCGCAAGATTGGCGCAAACAGCTGCAGCCGAGCCGCCCGAAGAACCGCCGGTAACATAATTCGTGTTCCTGGGGTTAAGCGGCGCCCCGTAGCAACTTGTTTCCGAGGTGTTTCCCATGGCGAATTCGTCCATGTTGGCCTTGCCCAGGAGGACCGCGCCCTGTTTTTTCAGCTTTTCCCAGACGGTGGCATCATAGTAAGGCTTAAAGCCCTTCAGGATCCTGGAGCAGCAGGTAGTGGGAAGCCCGTCGGTACAAATATTGTCCTTCAGTGCCATGGGGATGCCGCAGATAAGCGGCGCATCGCCCTCATCAAGCATCTGATCGGCCTTTTCCGCAGCTTTCAGGGCGGTGTCAAAGGTTAGATACACATAGATATTGAGGGTTGGATTCAGTTTTTCAATGGCATCAATATATGCTTTTGTAAGCTCCACCGATGAAATTTCACGATTTCTAAGCCTTGCGGCCAGTTCAGATATTCCCGCTCTCATTTCCTGCTCCTTTCCAGACTGAAAAATCCGTTATATCCTTCTACATTGGAAAGGATCTTTTCATTGGACAGGGACGGCGCCACTTCATCGGATCTGAGCTCATCAAATGAAACCATCCTGGCGCCCACGCTTCTGATCTGTTCAGTCCCGCCTTCAATGGATTGGTTGATTGTATCGGCAAATGCGATAATCTCATCAAATTCGGCTGTAAATCGCTCGAGTTCTTCATCCGAAAAGCTCAGCCTTACAAGCCAGGCAAGCTTTTCTATATCGGTTTTCGATATTGCCATAATCCTCACTCCATTTCTGACAGCAGCCGGCTGTCAAGTCCTCACGGATTATTTAGACACGCTCAATTCCTGATTTTAATATGAACCTCACGCAACTGCTGTTCGGTCACCTCGCTGGGAGCTCCGCACATCAGATCCTGCGCGTTGCCGCACATAGGGAAGGCAATAACCTCTCGAATGTTTTCCTCATTTCTTAGGAGCATGATCATCCGTTCAACCCCCGGAGCCATGCCGGCGTGGGGCGGCGCCCCGTACTGGAATGCATTATAAAGCGCTCCGAACTTCTTTTTCAAGGTTTCCTCATCATAGCCCGCAATCTCGAATGCCCTGACCATGATATCCATGTCGTGGTTCCGTACTGCGCCCGAGGAAAGTTCAACGCCATTGCAGACGATATCATACTGGTAAGCCAGGATGTCCAGTGGATCCTTGGTGTTAAGCGCTTCCAGCCCACCCTGCGGCATGGAGAACGGGTTATGGGTAAACTGTATTCTTCCAGTCTCTTCATCTATTTCATACATCGGAAAATCATTGACATAACAGAAGCGGTAAGCCTTCTTCTCGCAGAGGTCAAGGCGCTTGCCCAGTTCATTGCGGATCAGTCCTGCGTATTTGCATGCAAGCTTTTCCTTGTCGGCGATAAAGAATATGACATCGCCGGGAATAAGGCCGGCTATTCTGGCCAGCCCCCCTTTCATTTCCTCGGGGATATATTTGTCTATTGGGCCTTTATAGGTCATGTCCTCCTGGACCTCAAGGTATCCGAGCCCGCCCATGCCGATGGACAGCGCATATTCCAGCAGTTTTTCATGGAAGCTCCTGGACATTTCGGCATGAACCCTGATGGCCCTGACCGTTTTATGATGGAATGGCTTGAAGGAGCATTTCTGGAAGAAATCGGTCACATCGATGATGCACAAGGGGTTTCGCAGGTCCGGCTTGTCGGTGCCGAACTCCAGCATAGCCTGCCTATAGCTGAAAACAGGGAACGGCGCCTCGGTGATTTCATACCCTTCGGGTGCGAACTTTTTAAAGGTTGCGGTCAGCACCTCCTCGCCCACGCGGAAGACGTCTTCCTGGGTGGCAAAACTCATTTCAAAGTCAAGTTGATAGAACTCGCCCGGAGAGCGATCGGCCCGCGCATCCTCGTCACGGAAGCAGGGGGCAACCTGAAAATACCTGTCAAAGCCCGCGACCATCAACAACTGCTTATATATCTGGGGCGCCTGGGGCAGTGCATAGAATTTCCCCTTATGCTTCCTGGATGGAACGATATAATCCCTTGCTCCCTCGGGAGAAGATACCGACAGGATAGGCGTTTGGATCTCGACAAAGCCCATCTCGGTCATCTTCTGCCTTAAAAAGCTGATGACCTGGGACCGGAACAGAATACTGTCCTTTACCTTCCGGTTTCTCAAATCAAGGTAACGGTATTTTAAGCGCACTTCCTCACGAATTTCCCTGGAAGTGACAATTTCAAAGGGCAGATCCTTGTAGACCCGGCCCAAAACCGTCACTTTATGCGCCGCAAGTTCAATAGTGCCGGTGGGAATCTTGGGGTTGTAGGTTTCTTCGTCCCGTTTTTCCACCACACCTTCAATGGATAAGCATTCTTCTTTTCTGATACCTTTTGGAAGATCGATGTTTCTGAATACCACCTGCATGACACCGTACATGTCCCTGAGGTCGATAAAGGACACGCCGCCATGGTCCCGGATGTTTTCCACCCAACCGGCAATTTTGAGGACTGTACCGATATCTTCTTCGGTGATTTGGTTCATTGTCTTGGTACGATAAATCTCTGCCATAAATCTCCCTCCTCATTCTATCTAAAATTCACTGGGTCGGGAGAGCGCCTATGAAAATAAAAAGCTGCTCGCCCGAAATAAAGAATTCCAGGGCGAACAGCACTATCATCGTCCGCGGTACCACCTGAATTACTGTACTCCATTGTACAGTCACTCCT
>JAAXZX010000089.1 GCA_012719645.1 Clostridiaceae bacterium | reverse complement strand
CGCATCCATGTTGAAAACGGTTTTCCCATTGACAAGCCGCGGTTTTCCCGCATTGGGCTTGACGACGAGCGGCACCCGGGCATAGGGCTTCATGGCCCTTATGATATCCACCATTTCGGCGGGTCCGCAGGAACAATTGCAACCCACGGCATCGGCTCCCAGGGACTGGAGCGTCACCAGGGCAGTAACCGGATCGGTGCCCATCAGGGTCCGCATCCCGTCCTCGTAGGTCATGGTCACCATGACGGGCAGGTCGCAAAGCTCCCTTATGGCTATAAGGGCAGCACGGGTTTCCTGGATATCCATCATGGTTTCAATGACAAAGAGGTCCACGCCGCCTTCAAGAAGGCCACGGATTTGTTCCTTGTAGCTTTCCACCGATTGCTCGAATGTGATTTCGCCATAGGGCTCAAGAAGGATGCCGCAGGACGAGATATCCCCGGCTACAAGTGCATTTCCCGCAACTGCTTGCCTGGCCAGCTCAGCCAGCTTCCTGTTCAGTTCCCTGGTCTGGGGCTGCAAACCGTACTCGGCAAGCTTTATAACGTTGCCACCCATGGAGAAGGTATACAGGATATCGGTCCCGCATTCCACGTAGCTTTTCTGGACAGCTATGAGGGCATCCGGATTCTCCACTGCCCATTTTTCCGGACACGCATCTGCGGGCATGCCGATCTTAAAGAGTTGGGTACCGGTGGCTCCGTCAAGTATAACAAGTCCTTTATCGAAATATTTCCTGAATTCCGTCCTTGTCATGGCTCTTCGCGCTTTCTCAATCCATTTTTATATCAACTATTCCAGCAATCGCGAGCACAGATTTCTCAGGGACCAGCATGCAGGTATCGGTCATCCTGATGCCCAGCTTTTCTATTTCCAGGAGCCTCGCGAAATGGGCCTGCTGCTCGATGCCGAAATCCCCGTAACCAGGACTGAACCGATGCTTTGTAAGGGCTTTGCCCTGCCTTCTCAAATAGGCCCCTATATATTCCATCAAAAAATCAAGCCCGGCGTCGGCAATCTCTGATGCCGCCGCGTCCATTATCACAGCCTCGCTGGCACGGCCGGCATCCATCAGCGTCCTGATCTCTTCCATTATGCGGGGGCCTGCCGTAGAGGCCATCAGGACAGCCTTTTGCGATTGTGACAACATCTCCGACAAGGCTTTCCCTGAAAGCACTGTCCCATCTTCCAGCCGTAAGGTTCCTCCGTCGTTCTCACTGATACCAACAACCCGGTAAGCGAGAACTAGTGAACAATGGTCTTCCGCCCTTTTTACCGTGCTGTCCAGAAGCTGCCCGAAGTCCTCGCCGATCCCGGTGACTCCGCGTTTGTAGCCCAGCCGTGTAAGGATGAGGTTTCTATTATATGAAGGACGTATCCCTCTTAATATTTTAATGCTCTCCATCTTCTGCGCCCCTCATCGCCTGCGGCGGCAAAAAAGCCCGCCCATTGGTATTCCTCATAAAAAACCCCTGCTTGTCAGGGTTTGTCGGTGACCAGGTATCATGAGCCAGGCTGTCTGGAAATGAGGACCTGTGATTTCTATAATTTTATCACAGGAGATATCTTCTTACAAACCATTTTTGCCGACACGGCGCAGCTTTTAGTCCTCTCCAACAGCGGTTCCCGTCAAGGGTTCCTGCGCTTTGTCAGAATTTATATATTGGGCTTATCAAAGGGCGGGATAAAAGAGGCGGCGATGGGAGTGCAGGATCAGTCTCCCGGTTTGCCCTGTTCATGCCTCAGCAGCCATTCCTTGCGCCAGAGACCGCCGCTGAAGCCGGTCAGCCTTCCATCCTTCCCTATGACGCGATGGCATGGAATAATGATGGGAATGGGATTGTTACGGTTGGCGTCGCCGACTGCCCTGCAGGCTTTGGCATTGCCAACGGCATCAGCTATTTCCTGGTAGGAACGGGTCTCCCCATAGGGGATCTTTCGCAGGGCTTGCCAAACCCTCTGTCTGAATTCGGTCCCCCGGGGGGCGAGGTTCAGTTGGAAATCCTTTCGTTTGCCCGAAAAGTATTCATCAAGTTGTGTGATGCACTCCCGGATAATGGGGCAGGTTTTTTCGGATTCACGGCGGTCACAGAACCGGATGAAAGTTATGGCCTGCAGTGTTGCCTTTATCTCCAGGAGGCCTATGGGTGACTGGTAATAGGCTTTGTAGGTCTGTTCCATAACGAGGCTCCTCTTATTCCTTCACATCTATATATCCATGTTATCACATGAAGGCATGTTTTGACTGTCGGGATTGCCGCGATCCATTCCGGAGTGAGATTGCCACGCCCGGCTTTGCCGGGCTCGCAATGACAGGGTAGGGTCTCGCAATGACAGAAAATGGGCTTGCAAGTACAGAATATGGGCTCCCAATGACAGAAAAGGGTGTTCGCAATGATACAGCTAAGAATAAAAAGCCCTCGCGGGTGTTCTCGCGAGGGCTAATAATCCGATGGATGTTATGATACAGGCACGGGCGGGTTGTACCCGTTCTTGAAGATCTCCTCGAACTCGTCGCCTTCGATGCGCTCTTTTTCAAGAAGCGCCCTGGCAACATCATCAAGCTTGTTCCTGTTCTCAGTGAGAAGCTCCTTGATTTTACTGTAAGAGTCATCTATGATGGTCTTGACCTCGGCGTCGATCCTGGCGGATACCTCTTCGCTGTAGTTCCTGATATGGCCGTAACTCTTGCCCAGGAATACCTCGTCGTTCTCATCGCCGAATACCAGGTTGCTGAGGTTTTCGCTCATGCCGTACTTGGTGATCATGTCCCGGGCAATCTGGTTGGCCTTCTGAAGATCTCCGGCCGCGCCCGTACTGATCTCGCCCAACACCAGTTCCTCAGCGGCACGGCCGCCCAGCGCCACCATGATCTGTTCGATCAACTGGCTCTTGGTGGTATAATGCCTGTCCTCATCGGGCTTGTAGGAAGTGAAGCCGCCGGCTCTTCCCGAAGGAATAATGGTAACCCTGTCAACCTTCACAGTTGAGGAAACAAGTCGCACCGCAATGGCATGGCCTGCCTCGTGGTAAGCCGTAAGCCTCTTTTCCTTGTCGCTGATGACGCGGCTCTTCTTCTCGGGCCCCATTATCACCTTGTAATTGGCTTCCTTTATCTCATCCATGGTAATAACCTTTTTATTCTTCCTCGCCGCAAGAAGGGCAGCCTCATTGAGCAGGTTCTCCAGGTCGGCTCCGGTGAAACCGGGCGTGGTCTTCGCGATATCCTTCAGATCCACATCGGGACCAAGGGGTTTGTTCCTGGAATGGACCTTCAGTATCTCCTCACGTCCCTTGATGTCGGGGTAGTTCACGACCACCCGCCTGTCAAAACGGCCTGGCCGCATCAGGGCAGGATCCAGTATGTCCGGCCTGTTGGTAGCGGCAAGTATTATTACACCTTCATTAACGCCAAAGCCGTCCATCTCCACAAGGAGCTGGTTCAGTGTCTGCTCGCGCTCGTCATGACCGCCGCCGAGTCCGGCTCCGCGATGGCGTCCCACGGCGTCGATCTCATCTATGAACACAATACAGGGAGCGTTTTTCTTTGCCTGGTCGAACAGGTCACGGACACGGGACGCACCAACGCCCACGAACATCTCCACGAAGTCCGAACCGCTTATGCTGAAGAACGGTGTGCCGGCCTCACCTGCTACTGCCTTGGCAAGAAGGGTTTTACCCGTACCGGGAGGGCCGACCAGCAGTACGCCCTTGGGTATGCGCGCACCCAGCTCAACGTATTTTTTGGGTTCCTTCAGGAATTCCACAATCTCCCTGAGCTCTTCCTTCTCCTCGTCAGCACCGGCCACATCGGTGAACCTGACGCGCATCTTGCTGTCCTCACTGGCCAGGCGGGCACGGCTCTTGCCGAAAGACATGACGCGGTTTCCTCCGCCCTGGGACTGCTGGACAAAGAAAATCCAGAAGAAGACAAACAGCACCACTATCGCGATCATGGGCAGCATTTCAAGCCACCACGGCGGGGTGGATTTCTTCTCTATGTTGTAATTTGTCAGTAAGCCATCGTCATACGCTTTATCAAGCAGGGCAATAAAAGAATCCTGTGATAGAAAATTGACCGTGTATCTGAAATCGGCATTGTAAAGCCCGGATGGCCTGCTCAGAACAACGTCGGCGTCCAGTGTGCGGACAAGAACGCTGCTGACGTTGCCTGCATCCAACTCCTTCCTGAAATCGGAATACTTCATGTCCGTCGGATTGCTAATGTTGCTGTACATCATAATGATCAATGTCATTATGACGAATATGATGATGTAAAAGCTTATGCCCCGAACATTCTTCAATAATTTCAACCTCCCATAAAGGCCCCATATCCTGTCTTCATTTGATAATGCATCAGTTCATCCACATACTGGCGCGCACCCAATCCTGGTTTGCCTTTTCGGCCGGCACCCTTACAGGACAAAAAACATGTTAGAATATTTTATCATAATAATTGCCAAAAAACAACCTTACATTTCCTCCAAAACATAGACCTCAGGCAGGTTTCGGTATTTTTCGGCATAATCAAGTCCGTAACCGACGACAAACTTGTCCGGGATTATTATTCCCTGATAATCAACTTCGAAATCTACCTTGCGCCTTGACGGCTTATCAAGGATCGTACATACCTTCACGCTTGCGCAGTGCTTCGCCCTGAACAGGTCCTTCAGGTATGTAAGCGTCAGGCCTGTATCAATTAAGTCCTCCACCAGGAGCACATGTTTTCCGGTTATATCATAATCAATATCCTTGAGTATGCGGACAATACCCGATGAAACCGTGGAATTTCCATAGCTCGAACACGAGATAAAGTCTATGGATACATCGATTGTAAGCTCCCTTACAAGGTCGGCCAGAAACATGAATCCGCCCTTCAGAACGCCTACCAGCAGGAGATCCTTGTCGGCGTAATCCCTGGAGATCCTTTCGGCCAGCTCCTTTATCTTTGCGTTAATCTCTTCCTTTGTGACCAGTACGCTAAGTTTGCTCATTTCTTGTCCCCTCCATCGTTAATATCAATCCAGGTCAATACCAGGAAAGACTGGGTCCGCTCGTCGGGCCTGAACTCACCAGAGGTCCTCATGCCTACGACCCAGAGGATCTTCGAGCCGGCCGCCACAAGCGGTATTTCATCCCGTATTTCAGCCGGGATTTTATTGTCGATAAAGAATTTCTTAAGCTTTTTTTCGCCCGGCGCCCTGAAGGGCCGGATTCTGTCTCCATCTCTTCTGTTCCTTATATTTATTCCACAATTGATTTTTAAATAATCAAACGCCTGGGTTTTTGATGTTTCCTTAATCTCCTGCCAGTTCGGGAATTGCCTGGTCATCTGGTCTTTTGACAGCACATATGCCTCAAGAATGCCATGGGCTTCGTTTACGTGAACCTTCCCCGGCACGTTTACAGGATACGACCAGAACACCCTTTCGGCAGCAGGCATCGGGCTCAGAAGCAGGCGGCCATAGGACAAAAGCGCGGACCATCCCCCGGGCAGGCACAGGCGTTTCCCTGTTCCGGATTCCCGGCACAGTTTAATTATCTCATCCACATGCACGTTTTCAAGACCCTTCAGGCTTCCCGTCGCCTGCTCCCAGGCCATCCGGACAATACGGCTGGAAATGGCATAATCAAGGCTGACCAGTACTTCAGCGTCAAGGCTGGTTCCTGTATCCATTTTTCTGCCAAATTCCATGAAAACCTTGCGTGCCTGTTCCTCAAGACAGGCATTATCCCGCCTGGCCAAAGCCGACAGGCGGTTTATCACAGGGGCCGGATCAACCTGGAAATGCTCTTTTATAGCGGGGAACAAAAGATTCCGGACTCGGTTCCGTGCATATTTATTTGACAGGTTGCTGCTGTCGGTTCTCCATGGAATCCCTTCACACCTGAGATAATCCTCTATCTGGCTCCTGCGCACACCTAAAAGCGGCCTAATTATGGAACCGCTCCGGTAATCCATTCCGGCAAGGCCCTCAAGGCCGCACCCACGCAGGATGTTCAGCATTACGGTTTCGGCATTGTCCTCATAATGGTGCCCGGTGGCAATCACATCCGCGGAAGACTCCCTGAGCACCTGGAAAAGGTATCGGTACCTGACCTCACGGCCCGCTTCTTCCTCTGTGAGGCCGTCGGTCCTGCTGATGCCCGCGATGTCAGCCCGGAAAGCCCTTACGGGTATGTCCCACTTCCGGCACAGGTCCATGACAAACGCTTCGTCGGCATCGGATTCCGTTCCCCTCAGCATATGGTTCACATGGACCGCTGTGATGGACAGGTTATACTCCCGGCCCAGTTCCTTCATAACCTTCAGAAGGCATACCGAATCCGCCCCGCCGGAAATGCCTGTTACAACATGAAAGCCGGGCTCAATAAGGCCGTAATCACATATATCCTTCCTGACTTGCTGTAAAACCGGATTATCAAGCATTCGCCTTACCTGCTCCCGGAGCGCTCTTTTGCATGCCTCCAGCGGGCATGTAATTCCCAAACTTCGTGAATTGCGGAATCCAGGCAAGCTCCACGGTCCCTGTGGAACCATTCCTGTGCTTGGCTATTATAACCTCTACAATATTCCTTTTCTCAGAGTCCTCATGATAGTAGTCATCACGGTAGAGGAAAAGGACCATATCGGCATCCTGTTCTATGGCCCCGGATTCCCTGAGGTCGCTCAGGATGGGACGGTGGTCGTTGCGCAGTTCCGGTGCGCGGCTGAGCTGTGAAAGCGCGATGACAGGCACGTCCAGTTCCTTTGCCATTATCTTCAGCCCGCGGGAAATCTCCGATATCTCCTGCTGCCTGTTTTCGGACTTCTTCCTTCCCTCCATGAGCTGCAGGTAGTCTATGATTACCAGGTCAAGACCCCTTTCCAGCTTCAGTCTCCTGAGCTTCGACAGCATCTCGGTAACATTGATGCTGGCGTTATCGTCTATGTAGACAGGGGCCTTGGAAAGGGGACCCAGGGCATACCCGATCTTCTTCCAGTCCTCCGCCTCAAGCCTGCCGCTGCGCATCTTTTCAAGCTCCACCATGGACTCGCTGGACAGCAGGCGGTTGACCAGCTGCTGCCGTGACATTTCAAGGCTGAATATTGCCACGGTATACTGTCTCAGCGCGGCATTGGCTGCGATGTTCAGCGCAAAGGAGGTCTTGCCGATGGACGGCCTTGCGGCTATCAGGATCAGATCCGATTTCTGGAAACCGGTGGTCTTGCGGTCCAAGTCTATAAATCCGCTTGGGACACCGGTCAGTTCGCCTTTTTTACGGCACAGTTCCTCAAGCTTGGTGAAAGTGGTGTCCAGCAGCGTGTTGAGCGGCTCAAGGCCCGTCCTGCTGAGCCCCTGCGACAGGTCGAAGATGGATTTTTCGGCGGTCGCCAGGACATCCGTACCCTCCATGGATCCCTGGTAGCTCATATCTGTAATCTTCCCGGATACATCGATCAGTTTTCTCAAAAGCGCCTTGTCTTCCACGATGGAAACATAGTGAAGCACATTGGCCGTGGTAGGCACGCTGTTGGCCAGCTGGGCTATGTAATCCACGTCCCCCACTTTTTCAAGGGTTCCGCGCCTGGCCAGCGCATCCGACACGGTTATTATGTCTACGGGCTGACTGTCCTCGTAAAGTTCAAGGATGACCTCGTACAATTCCCTGTGCTTCTCCAGGTAAAAGGCGTCGGGCTTCAGCCTGCCGCTTACGTCCGACAGGGCCTGGCGGTCAATAAGTATTGAGCCAAGAATGGATTGCTCAGCCTCCACATGGTGAGGCGGTATCCTGTTATACCCGGCATCCATGGGCGAATCTACCCCCCAAAAAAGATGAACTAAACCGCATCATCATTCTCTACTTTAACTTTGACCTTCGCGACGACACCCTGGTACAGCTTTACCTCTACCTCGGTTGTCCCCAGGGTTTTGATGGCCTCGGGAAGGTTGAGCATCTTCTTATCCAGGGAGATATTGAAATCCTTCTTTATTTTCTCCGCGATATCCATGCTGGTGACAGAACCGAACAGCTTGCCGCTGGACCCGGCCTTGGATTTGATGGTTACAGTTATCTCGGACAGTTTCTTCTTTAATGCCTGAGCCTCGGCCAGTTCGTTTTCCTTCCTGTGCTTCTGGGCGCCCTGCCTGATCCTGACTTCGTTCAGGGCAGCGGCAGTGGCTTCAACGGCCAGTCCCTTCGGGATCAGGAAATTTCTTGCATAGCCGTCATTGACGTTTACAACGTCATCCTTCTTCCCCAATGTTTTAACATCCTGCGTCAAAATCACCTTCATAGTGCAACCCCCGTTCCAATAGCAAACATCCGCCGCGTCTGCCGCCCCTTTCCTTCAGGACGCGCTGCCGGAAGAGGCCTTTCTGTTCCTGAAATGGGACAGCGCGGACAGATCGCCAAAGTATTTTTCTGTTTCGTGTTCCTGTACCAGGCCCAGGCGAATCTTCGCCGATATGTCCTTTTCAAGCATGGGATAGTCAAGCCCCAAACGCCTGGACAGCAGGTAACTGATTATGATCACATTGGAGAGTGTGTCCAGAGCCGTTTCTTTTATATTATCACAATAATCGTCAGCCAGCTTGCTGTATAGATGGGCCACCGAGTTCAGAAGTTCGCTCTTGAGATTCTCAATGATCCTGGTATTCCTGGTGATATCCATGCTATTAAAACTCATTCCGATGCCACTCCATAAAAGATCCTACGGACATTATAACACTGCATGGAAGGCTCTTTCCAATTTCCCGGAACAGCGCCGGCACGGCAAAGACTTTTAGCAGGCTGAAAATACAGGATCATTGAAATAAAGCCTATAGATCTTGTCTATAGGCTGTTGTTCCTTAGTCTGTTGTGTATGGCAGCAGCGCTATGTGCCTGGCCCGTTTTATTGCCGTTGTCAGCTGCCTCTGATGCTTGGCGCAGGTACCGGTTATCCTTCTGGGCAGGATCTTGCCCTTTTCTGAAAGATACTTCCGAAGCCTCATGACATCCTTGTAATCTATGAGTTCAACCTTATCCGCACAGAAGGCGCAAACCTTGCGTTTTGCCCTTCTTACCCCGCGGCTGGTTTTCTGCGCGTCGCTGTTGCTCTTTTTAGAGCTTTTTTCCTTTTTAGCATCTGCCATTTTTATGAATGCCTCCTTCCAAAAACTGTTCCGGTTAACCTTAAGGCATACACGCTATTTTCTCTATCTATAATTATCCGTCATATGTTTAAATATAGCCTAAACAATATATCACATCATCTGCGCCAATGTCAACAAACATATTCACCCGGATAGCGTCAATTTACTGTAGGGAATTTGAGGGTAGATGTATCCTGGAATAGTCCTCTACGGACACGCCCTTGACAACAAGCATCTCCCATATAGTTCGGCAGCCTGGGCGGCACCGGATAAGCCTGCGGCTTTTAGTTT
>JAAXZX010000088.1 GCA_012719645.1 Clostridiaceae bacterium | reverse complement strand
GCCGATTTTTCAATAAACAGAGATTTGGAGGATGGTATCATGGCTAAAACCGGAGTAACCGCCCCCCTGGGATTCAGGGCATCAGGGGTGGCATGCGGCATCAAGAAAAACGGTGAAAGGGATCTGGCTCTTGTAGTTTCTGATATCCCTGCCACCTGCGCAGGCATCTTCACGAAGAATGTTGTGAAGGGCCATTCCCTGAAATGGACCATGAAGGCTGTCAGCCGCGGCACGGCACGGGCTGTCGCCATAAACAGCGGCTGCGCCAATGCCTGCGTCGGGGAGGATGGAGACCGGGACGCATACGAGATGGCGAGGATGGTTTCCAGACTTGTGGGTTGTGAAGCCGAGGATGTGCTCCTGGGTTCCACAGGCGTCATCGGCTACAGGCTGGACCTGGAAAAGATTAAGAATGGTCTTCAGGAAGCGTTCAGGCTGCTCTCCGGTGACGGCGGCAACGATGCGGCACGGGCTGTGATGACCACCGACACATTCCCGAAGGAGTCTTCCCGGGCTTATGAATATGGCGGGCATACCATAACCATTGGCGGCATGGCAAAGGGTTCGGGCATGATCCACCCTGACATGGCTACGATGATATCTGTCATAACCACCGACGCGAATATCAGCCGCGAGATGCTGGACAGGGCGCTTCGGGACACGGCGGAAGTATCATACAACCGCATTTCGGTTGACGGCGATACCAGCGTATGCGACAAGGTGCTGGTCCTGGCGAACGGCCTTGCCGGGAATCCGGTGATCGAAAGTGACGGGCCTGCCTATGATGCTTTCCTGGGCGCGCTTAAAGAGGTGGCCGTCGAGTTGGCTAAGATGCTGGCCAGGGACGGAGAGGGCGCCACAAAGCTTATTGAAATTAATGTGAAGAACGCCCCGGATAAGGAAATGGCACATTTGGTCCTCAATGCCATAGCCAAATCCCCGCTGGTTAAAACCGCAATCCACGGCTGTGACGCCAACTGGGGCAGAATCATCACGGCGGCTGGCTATTCAGGCGCCGGGTTCGATCCTGAAAAAGTGGATATCAGCCTCGGGGATGTCCTGGTCTGCAAAAGCGGCATGGCAGTTCCATTTGATGAAGCTGCTGCCCTTGAGGTGCTGCGTGCGCCTGAGGTAGTCATAACCCTGGACATGAACCAGGGCGCCGTATCGGACAGGATCTGGACATGTGATCTCACATGCGATTATATAAGGATCAACGGCTCATACAGGACCTGATTTGCTTGTTATTGCAGATGATTAGTGGGTAAATAAAACAAAAGAAGCAAGGAAATTGGAGGTGTCCTGCTATGGCAATCCAGCAGCTTATCAAATTCAGCGTTGCCGATTTGGACTTCGGTATAAACATAAACCAGATATTCCAGATTATTAAGCCCCAGGAAGTATTCAAGGTACCCAACACACCTCCGTTCATAGAAGGCCTGATCAATCTCAGGGGAAAGGTTCTGACCATATTCAACCTCAGAAAAAGGTTCAGCCTGCCCGAAAAGGCTGCGGATGAAGACACGAAGGTGCTAATCGTCAACATGAACGATATGCTCCTGGGCTTTACGGTTGATAACGTAACCGAGATCGTCAGGATTAACGATGAGGAAATCGTGGATACCCCGGCAACTCTTAAAGACTTTGAACACAGATTCCTTTCAGGCGTCGCAAAACTGGGCGAAAAGCTCATACTTCTCCTTGATCTGAAGAAAGTGCTGACACCCGACGAAGAGCTGCAGGTCCAGGAAATAGTGGAACAGAACGCGGCCCAGGTAATCGGTGAAGAAAACTGAGTAAGCAAGCGGGATTTGTTACAGGTTCGGCAAGATGGATTCTATTCCTTCTTGCCGATTATTGTGTTGGCCACGCAAACACGGTTCCTGCCCTGCCGCTTGGCTTCGTAGAGCGCGTCATCGGCGCTCTTGACAAGACTGACCTGGCTGTCGGCAGTTTCAGGGAATGAGGACACGCCGATGCTGATGGTAACAGAGGCGCTGATAACCCTGTCGGAGATGACCAGGGAGCCCACACCCTTTCTGATCTCCTCCGCCTTCTCCACTACCTGGTCCAGCGAGGTATGGGGCATCAGTATAACGAACTCTTCGCCGCCATACCTGGCGAAGATATCTTCCTTTCTGAGCTTTTTCATTATGAAGGCCGCGATATTCTTGAGCACCAGGTCGCCGAAGAGATGGCCGTGGGTATCGTTGAACTTCTTGAAATGGTCAATATCAAAGATAAGGAAGGAAAGGTCGTAGTTGCCTTCCTGGGCTTTCTTGAATTCAATCTGAAGGTTGTCCTGGAAATACAGGCGGTTGTACGCGCCGGTAAGACCGTCCAGTGTGGCCAGATCATGCATCTGCTGGTACAACCGGGCGTTTTCAATGGCTATTCCCACCTGCTGGGATATGATCTCAAGGAGTCTAACATTGTCATTGCTGAAGGCATTGGGCATGCTGTGCTCTATAAGGACGATGCCGAGCACGTTGCCCTTTGCGATGAGAGGAACACAGATAAGGGACCGTATATTCCTTCCCCTTGTAAACGGGTATTCCTCGGGGCTGGCATCATTGTCTATCATGGAATTGCCATCCTTCACCGACGGCTTCAGGACGTCACTGTTAATATAGTCTGAAACCAATGCAAGTTCCTTCTTGTCAAAGATGCTGGAAACCTGCACCTTCATGAGATTACCGGGACCATGGCACAAGGCGATGGTGGAATGGGAAACGCCCATAACACCGATGATAACGTCATTTACGAATTTCAGGAGTTCGTTCATGTCAAATATGGAGCTGATGGCCTGCGATATCTGCTGGAGTGTGTAGAATTCGGCAAGACTGGCGGTAAGCTTGTTATTGGCCTTCTCAAGCTGCTCGTTGGCCTGGCTGATCTTGTCATACTGGCTTTGGATCTCTTTTTTGGCCTGCTCCAGCTGAACATACTTGTCGCCCAGCCGGTCAATCAGGATCTGGTTCTCCTCCTGGCTGCGGACATACTCCCTGCGGACACTGCCCAATATGTAGCAGTAGAAGGCAAACAGGAGGTATTGTACTGTTACGCTTATGAACAGCTGACCTTCATTGCTGTGGAATCCCTGTCCTGTCACTCCGCTGAAAAACATCCATACGGTATACCGGGAAAGCGCCTGGATCAACCAGCCCGGTACGAGGAACCGGATTGATTCCCTGAAACCCCGTGAGAGGATGATGGATGTTATGGGCAGGAGCACGACAAAATAGAACAGGGGACCATGATACAACAGGCTGATGAAGACAGTCATGATCACTATTTCAGCGATTCTCGCAATCGTGTCAGGCAAAGAGCCCTTGTCCTGGTCCTTTGCATCGCTCTCTTTCAGTTTGAGAGCCCCGGCAAGGATAAATCCGGCATACAGGGCAAGCTGAACCGCCAGCAGAACGAAATCAACCGATGCCTGCGGCGTGATCATCCTTGCGGCCAGGTCCTCGACAACGAGTATCATCAGAATGACATGGCTGAACCTTGTTATGGTTCCTTCGTGCCTGAAATAACTGCCCAATGTTTTCCTTGCAGGGTTTTTATCCAATGTTTCCAATGCGAACCTCCATCAGGATGGATCATATTGTGCGCAGTATTCCGGGATTCCTACCCTTGCCAGTATATATCGATTATATCACCGTCGTTTATTGCATCGGTATAGCCGGCATCCCGGCCGTTCAGCTTCAGAATAATCGTTCCCTTCGGCTGGGAAAGGTCAAAGTCGATATGGTTGAAAACATCCACAAAAATGGTCCTTTCTTTTTTCGGAAGCCGTATCCTTTCCCCGTTAACTGTCACGCTTATCATTTCGCCCGAAGCCGCCGGATCGTCAGGAACGGGTATGCCTGTGCCGGTTTCAGGCTTGTCCTGTTCATTGTCCGTGACCGGTGCGGGCTTCCCAGGTTCCGCAGCGGGCTCATCAGCCTCCGGTGCGGTCTTATCCGGTTCAAGCCCGGTCAAATTCCTGGGGCGGCATTCAATAACCTCTCCGCCCTGGAGCCTGTACGAAAGATCTGCACTCTTACCGTTTATCTCAAATGAGTACTGCGCTGAATCAACCCCAAACTGTTGGGCAACGTCAAAAACAGTGCGGTCCATAGATATATCGACATAATCATTATATTTGATTACTGTGTTCTCATCGGCAGGTTCACCGTTTACCCTTATTACCGGAGGAATGGTATGTATCTCACCGTTGAGCTTCAGGGCAGCAGGCGGGAATTCCGCAAGGAGATCACCGCAGACTGCGCGGGCATCCTCACCGTTCTCCGCGGGGATGACAAACAGTTTGTCGCCCGGCGAAACCTTGCCGTTCAGGGATTCGGGCTCGCCATTCACGGTTATCTCGGCCGGTTTTCCGATTCCGCCCGCCAGTGTTCTGCTTTCACCATTGAGGAAAAACCTGAGCCTTTTGCCGGATTTACATATCAACTGGTCTGGGTTGAAACCCGCCAGGGCCAGGACATCGGCCACACGCATCCTGTGTGTGTTAAATACCTTTACGGACTTGCCGTTGACGGTGACAATAAAGAAATCCGTGCCCCTGAACAGGCCTGTGGTAACCAGGATGCCAAGAGGGGTAATGCTTTCAGGGCCTGCGGGCATATCCGTTTCTATTACAACATTCCTGGCTATACTGCGGTCCCTGACGGCAACGCGTTCCCTCGGAAGACCAATTCTTTCGGCTATGGCATCGGAAAGCCCCGGCGTCTGGCTTCCGCCCCCCACCAGGAAGATGGCATTCGGCGCTTTTCCGCCATTGCATCCGAGGATTCTTTCGGTGATGGTTTCTGCCAGCTGGTCCACAACAGGCCTTATGGCATTACTGACATCCTCGGGCAGGATGGCAACCTGGTTGCCAAGAACATCGGTAAACTGTATGTCGGTTTTGCCGGCGCCCAGGTCCAGCTTGATCCTTTCGGCAGCATTGAAATCCACCAGGAAATTATGCGCGATAGCCTCGGTTATTTCATCGCCCGCGATTGGCGCCATGTCATAGGCTATTACGGTACCGGACTTTGTAACGGCTATATCCGAAGTACCTGCCCCTACATCCACCAGGGCCAGGTTGAGCAGGCGGAGCTCGTTTGGAATGGCCACATTCAACGCTGCAATAGGCTCCAGTGTCAGATAGGTCACCTCGATGCCAGCCCTTTCCATTACGGTATACAGGCTGTCTACCACCATCTCGGGAAGAAAGGTTGCTATTACCTCAACACCGGCTTTTTGGCCCTTATGGCCTGGAAGAGTTGAAATGATATAATCATTGAGATAATAGTTAACTACGCTGTAACCGACGCAATAATACCTGCCGGTCTCATTTCCGGAGGGCGAGTCGTCTATCTGCATCTGTGCCCTCTGAATGGCTTCCATCTCCATGGCGCCAACCAGGTGGGAATCAATCTCCCTTCCTTCTTCAAGTTCCCTTTCCACTTTTATCCTGCAGGTCTTAAGCACACGTCCGGCTGCGGCTACCGATACCTTGTCCAGGGAATAGCCCGTTCTCTGCTCCAGTATATCCCTTACCCTGGAAACTTCAGCAACAACCATGGATATATCATGGATCTGGCCATCCACCATGGCACGGCCTTCATGTTCCAACACCTCAGCCGCCCGGACAACAAAACTGCCGCCTTTCTGAATACCAAACAGACCAGCAATTTTCCTGGTTCCTATATCCAGAACAAATATGGCGTCCTCCGGCATGGCTCTTCTTTTTCTTCTGCGTCTGGGCATCGCAGACCTCCGGCCTTCCCTGAACAACGGGTGTTTATGTGCCTGTCATATTATTGGCAAATATTTGATTGGCAAATTTTATCCTTTTTTAATTCTATATTCTTTTTATAGAATTCGCAATACGCCACAATGCTACAAATTTCGCACTTAGGGTTCCTCGCGGCGCAGGTTCGCCGTCCGTGCCATATGAGCAGGTGATGGGCTTTTATCCATCTGTCCCTGGGGATGAGGTTTGTCAGTTGAGATTCGGTCTGGTCCGGCCGGTCGCTGCGGGCCAGGCCGATCCTGTTGGAAACCCTTAAAACATGCGTATCCACTGCAAGCGCCGGGATATTGAAGGCGTTGCTCAATACAACATTGGCGGTTTTCCGTCCAACTCCGGGCAGGGATGTCAATTCTTCCAGGGTTGCGGGGACCTGGCCTGAAAAACGGGTAACAAGCTCCCTGCACATGGCCAGTATGTTCTTTGCCTTGCTGTGGTACAAACCTATTTCCCTGATCTCCTGCTCCAACTGTTCCCGGGTCAGCGTCAGAAAGCTGTCCAGGTCCGGATACCGTTCAAAAAGGCCTTCTGTAACGCGGTTTACCGTCCTGTCGGTGGACTGGGCGCTCAGCATGGTAGCCACCAGGAGCTGAAAGGGCGTGTTGAACTCAAGCCCGCATTTTGCGTCGGGGTAGGTTTCCTCAAGGATATCAAGTATCTTTATCGCCCGTGTCCTGCCAATTCTGCCTGATTTCAAGCTGCTGTCCTCCTTTGGTCTTTCTGTCATCCTGTTGCCCCGCCCCGCTTTTTCTTTCCCGAAGCACGGCTTGCAACCGCTTCTTCATAGAGTTTCAGATATGATTCAGCCGACCTGTCCCAGGATGAATCAAAGTCCATGGCTCGTCTGACCAGCTTCTTCCATCCCGGCCGGTCGTTCTTGTACATCTTTATGCCTTTAGATATTGCTCTTGTAAATGCGGCCGCGGAGTCTACGCCAAAGGTAAAACCGGTACCCTCACCGCTGTTTGCCGCCTCATCCCGGACAGTATCCGCAAGTCCGCCAACCCTGTGAACAATGGGGACTGATCCATAGCGCATTGCTATCAACTGGCCGATGCCGCAGGGTTCATATCGGGAAGGCATCAGGAACATATCTGAGGCCGCATAGATTCTCCTGGCCAATACGTCATCGAAACCAATGGAAACCGATATGCGGCCAGGATTCTCCTCTTCAAGCCGTTTCAGCGCACGTTCCAATACAGAACTGCCCCTGCCCAGTACAACAAGCTGACAGCCGCTTTTAGCGATTTTCCCGGCGGCTGGGATCAGAAGGTCGGTTCCCTTGATATCTTCAAGCCGGGAAACCACCCCGAAAAGGGCGGTGTCTTTCCGTTCCAGGCCAAGCTGCTTTTGAAGCTGCTTTTTATTCTCGCGTTTCAGTTCGTGATCATCAACAGAGTAATTCCGGAAGAGCGCCGGGTCAGTTTCAGGATTCCATACATTATGGTCAATCCCGTTGGGAATTCCAGACAGCCGCTGCCTGTGCACCCCGATAAACCCTTCAAGGCCGTATCCGAACTTCCTGGTTGTCATTTCGCGGGCTCCTGCGGCGCTTACGGCGTTAAACCTGTCCGAATATACAATGCCGGCCTTCATGGGGTTGAATGAGCCGTAGAATTCGACGCCGTCCGGGCCGAAGGCGGCATCCCCCACGCCGTACATCTCGAAGATTTCGCGCCCGCAAATTCCCTGGTAGACAAGGCTGTGAATGGTGAAGACCAGGGCGCAGCCTGAAAGATGGGGGACTTCATCCTCCCTCTCCCTGACCAGCATGGCCAGGGGAGCAGTATGCCAGTCGTTGAGATGGATGATGTCGGGCTTGAAGCCGGAATCCCTAATCCACTGGAATACCGCCAGGCAAAAGAAGGCGAAGCGTTCGGCATCATCGCTGTACCCATAAACCGATGGCCTGTCAAAATACCTGTCGTTCCCGACAAGCAGGGCGGGCACCCGGGTATCATCCGTTTCCTTCAGGGCACAGGTCTCTTCCCCGGCGCCCATCTTAACCGTGAACTCGGAGACCACCCTTGCCGCTGCGCCGATTCCCCGGTACGCGGGTATGGCAAGGCGGACATCGGCTCCCATTTCCTTCAGTTTCAGGGGCAGTTCGCCGGCCACGTCGCCGAGGCCGCCCACCTTGACAAGCCCGGCGGCTTCCGCCGCTGCGAAAAGCACCTTCAGCTTCTTCATATGCTCACCAGCCAACTGATATATGGATTATTGCCATTATTTTACCACTGCTGCTTTACCGTCAAACGCAGCGTAAAGACAGATCAGTCCGATGACACCTCACGCCCCGGTTACCGGCCCAGCACCGGCTCAACCCTGAAATACCTGTTGTAAATAGGCAGCAGGAAGGATACCACATAGGCCTGTACGGTCACCACAAAAGCCTCTTTGATGACGCGCGGGATCCAGAATACCAGGAAATCTATCTGCGCCAGTTCGGGAAAAACCAACCTTAAAACAATTGTGTTCAGGGTGGTTACCAGCAATCCCGACAGGCCCACCGCTAACAGGACCCTGAAAAAGCATTCGTTTACATGCCATTTGGCGCCGATGCGCCTTATAAGCATATTCAGAAGATACAAAGCAATCCCGATGCCGGCAAAGATTATCAGTCCAAGCGATGCCAGGTCCCTGTTGTTTCCCAGGCCGGCCAGCAGGCTGCTCCATCCGGATCCGGGCCACTGAAGCAGAACGAGTTGGTTTATTCCTCCGATAAGGCCAATAACGGCAAAGAACAGCAGGTAGTATCTTCCGGCCTGCGAACTTTCAGTTTTTCCGGAAATGCGCCATAAAACACCTGCCAGCACCCCTCCTGTTATGGCGGTCAGGGTCAGCCAGGGAATAAACGGCCCTTCAGGTTTAATAAGGTATCCTATTACGTCCTGGATTCCGGATGCCAGTCCGCCATAGGCAGGACCAAAGAGAATGGCTGCAAGACTGGTAAAGATGCCCGAAAAGCTGATCCGGGCGGCAAGGACACTGCCTATGTAAAACGAGTAGCTAAGGTTCCTGACCACAACGGCAAGGGTAATCAAAAGGCTTACGTGGGCGATCCGTTTGATAGCACTCTGGTTTTTGGACATAAAAAAGTCTCTCCTTTCATGCTACCTATTTAACAGATGGCATCGCACAAATAAGAAAGACTTATTTGCAACAGCGGATGCGGTATTATATCGCAAGCCATGGCCCATGGCTTTTCGTTCAGAGACTCTACTCCCATTCTCTGACACTTGACGCATAATACCTGCTCTGTTAAAGGTATTGAATTGTATTATACATAAACGGCATCCGGGATACCGGGAACAGGATCCCGGGTGCCTCAAATCCTATTGCTGCTGGCTGGTTCTGTCATTGAGCTCATCAAGGAGGACATCTTTCCTGGACAGGTTGATCCTTCCCTGCTTATCGATCTCAATAACCTTAACCTTGATTTCATCGCCTACGTTGACAACGTCTTCAACCCTTTTGACACGCTTGGTGTCAAGCTTGGATATATGGACCAGGCCTTCCTTTCCGGGAAGGAACTCAACAAAAGCGCCGAACTGCATAAGCCTTGTGACGTGGCCGTTGTAAACCTGGCCCGGTTCAACATTGCCTGCGATGCCCTCGATCATCGAAATTGCCCTCTTTCCGGATTCCTCATCCGGGGTTGCGACATAGACAGTACCATCGTCCTCGATGTCGATCTTGACTCCGGTTTCGGCGATTATTCTGTTGATGATCTTTCCTCCGGGGCCGATGACTTCGCGTATCTTGTCCACGTCAATCCTGGTCTTGAATATCTTTGGCGCATAGGGCGACAGATGGTCGCGCGGCTTGTCGATGACGGGAAGCATGCATTCGTCAAGTATCTGGATCCGGCCCTTCCGGGTGATCTCAAAGGCCTGCCTGATGATCTCGTAGCTTAAGCCGTCAACCTTGATATCCACCTGGATCGCGGTGATTCCCTTCTTCGTTCCGGCCACCTTGAAATCCATGTCGCCGAAGAAGTCTTCTATTCCCTGGATATCCATAAAGGTGACAAACCGTTCCGGGTTGTCCTCGTCCACCACAAGCCCGCAGGAAATGCCTGCAACCGGCTCCTTGATGGGAACGCCGGCATCCATGAGCGCCAGTGTGCTGGCACATACGCTGCCCTGGGAGGTTGATCCGTTGGACATCAGGACCTCGGAAACAAGCCTGATGGCATACGGGAATTCCTCCTCGCTGGGGATGACCGGTTCGAGCGCCCGCTCGGCCAGGGCTCCATGCCCGATCTCTCGCCTGCCGGGGCCCCTTGTAGGCCTTGCCTCGCCCACGCTGTAAGGCGGGAAGTTATAGTGGTGCATATATCGTTTTGTTTCTTCAATATCAACGCCGTCAAGGGTTTGTACATCCCCCAAAGGCCCAAGGGTGACGTTGGTGAGCACCTGGGTCTGCCCGCGCTGGAACAGCCCGGAGCCATGGGTCCTGGGAAGAAGGCCTACTTCGCAATGCAGCGGGCGGATCTCCATAAGGTCCCTGCCATCCACACGCTTGCCCTCTTCCAGGATCAGGCTTCTGACTATCTTCCTTTGCAGCTTGTATAGCGCGTCGGCTATCTGCTGCTTCTGTTCCGGGAAGGTATCCGCCAGTTTTTCCTGGACTTCATTGCATATTCTGTCAACGTCAGCGTCCCTGGCATCCTTGTCGGAATTCATCAGGGCTGCCTTTATGTCGTCAAGGGCCATCTCGTAAACCGCGTTCCAGATATCATCGGGAACAACATATGGCTCATACTGCACCTTGGGTTTTCCAGCCTCTTTGACAATGTTTTCGATAAAGCTGATGATGCGCTTTATTTCCTCATGACCCGTTTTTATGGCCTCCAGCATGACATCCTCGGGGACCTGGTTGGCGCCTGCCTCGATCATTATTATTTTTTCCATATCGCCCGAAAGGGTGACATACATATCGCTCTTCATACGCTGCTCGGTGGTTGGGTTGATGACAACCTTGCCGTCGACAAGGCCAAGGATGACACCGGCAATCGGGCCTTTGAACGGTATGTCCGAGATGCAAAGCGCTACAATCGTACCTATAATGGACGCGAATTCGGGGGAGTTGTCCTGGTCAACGGAAAGGACCGTGTTAACAACAGATACATCGTTCCTGAGATCCTTGGGGAAACGGGGACGTATCTGCCTGTCGATGACCCGCGCATTCAGGATGGCCTTTTCGGTCGGCTTGCCTTCCCTCCTTATGAATCCGCCGGGAATCTTTCCCACCGAGTAAAGCCTTTCCTCGTAATCAACACTTAAGGGGAAGAAGTCTATTCCTTCCCTGGGTTCCTTGGCCATGGTGGCCGTAGCCAGAATAGCTGTGTCGCCATAACGCACCATTGCTGCGCCGTTGGCAAGCTGGGCAAACTGCCCGACTTCCACTGAAAGCGTTCTGCCTGCTACTTCCAAGTTAAAAATCTGTTTCATAATCCGTATTCTCCTTCTCTTTTTTCCCGCTTTCCGCAAAGCACATCCCTACCGATCCATCCCCCTGGATGGTTCTTCAGTTATGCTCTGCACTTAATTTAATCAGGGACAAAAGATCAGGGAACAGGATTCCAGGGTATGGAATCATCTTCTCTGAACTTCTGTTGCCCGTGATTAAATTAAGCGTCAGCGGTTTATTTATATTATGTCATAAAAATGGGCGGAAAACCCGCCCATTTTACTTCCTGATTTCCAGCCTGGCAATCAGTTCACGATACCGGGTAATGTCCTTCTTCATCAGGTAGTTCAGAAGCCCTCTCCTCTGACCAACCATCTTAAGCAGACCTCTCCTGGAGTGGTGGTCCTTCTTGTGGGTCTTGAGGTGTTCGGTCAGATGGTTGATCCTCTCGGTAAGAAGAGCGATCTGGACCTCGGGTGAACCGGTATCTCCCTCGTGAATGGCATACTTCGCAATGATTTCCTGTTTCAACTGCTTTTCCATTCCTGAATATCTCCTTT
>JAAXZX010000087.1 GCA_012719645.1 Clostridiaceae bacterium | reverse complement strand
CAGGTCCTGTCATTGTAATCCTTTGGTTCTTTTTTAAAGCGCAGCCTGACGTCAATTACAGGTATAATCTTTCCGCGCAGATTGATTATGCCTTTTACATACTCCGGAAGTTCAGGTATCTCTGTAATCTTTTGTATTCCTATAATTTCGGTTACATATCTGACCTTGATACCGTAGCTTTCTTCTCCGATCAGGAAGGTCAGATACCTGTCTTTCAGCGTGTCTTCTTCCATATCAGCCTTGTTTTCGATCAAATCGGCCATTACATTGCCTCCTTTCCTGCTTCTTCAATACATCCTGCCGGATTTCCGAACATCTCCAGCCTTGCAAACCTGTTGTTTTCTTATAAAAATAATAAGAGTCTTCTACGATACACCGGATTCATACATCATCAACCATCATCGCATAAGACTCTTTATTGGTATTCAATATGTGGAATGTTTCAACTTTCCCTGTCCGTATACCAAACTCCTTCGATCGCGGTCCAAACAGCAGCCTGAAATTTCGTCCTGCCGCATAAATCATAAGCGCTTTTTCAATTCTTGCAAAATCATCATTCAGAGCGTTAACGCCGCTCTTTTTCAAATATGCATCACCCTTGTACAATTGAAAAAATTCAATACCTACAATATACCAACGTAAAAAATACTTAAAACAGATCGAGCACTAATTTTTGAAGATTCTTATATTTTCATGCAATGTGGGATCTCAATACAGATATAGTTTATTGTTTCCAGAACAGGGCAAAGGACGGTTCTGCGCCCAGAAATGCGTCATTGCCCTTCCGGGGCAAGTATTCCGCAAGGCACAGAGCCGTCTCTTGTATTATTTCGCGATCTCTGCCATTTGTTCGTCCTAATCCAGTTCGACAGCTCCCGTGTAAAGCTGATAATACCTTCCGCCCATGGCAAGGAGCTCCTCATGGGCGCCCTGCTCTATGATTTCGCCATGTTCCAGCACAATGATCAGGTCGGCATTCCGTACAGTGGACAGCCTGTGAGCGATGACGAAGGTCGTCCTGTTTTTCATGAGCTGATCCATACCCCGTTCAATATATTTCTCGGTTCTCGTATCCACAGAACTTGTAGCCTCGTCGAGTATGAGTATTGGGGCTTTTGATATGGCGGCCCGTGCGATATTGAGAAGCTGGCGCTCACCCTGGCTTAAATTTGCGCCATCGCTGTCCAGCACCGTGTCATACCCCTGGGGCAGCCTTTCGATAAAGGAATGGGCGCATGCTATTTTAGCGGCGGCCACAACTTCCTCATCGGTGGCATCAAGGCGTCCATACCGGATATTCTCCCTTACCGTACCCGAGAATAAGTGGGTGTCCTGGAGCACCATGGCTATATTGCTCCTCAATGAATCCTTCCTGATATTCCTGATATTGATCCCGTCTATCAGGATCTTGCCATCTTCTATCTCATAGAACCTGTTGATCAGGTTGGTAATGGTGGTTTTCCCCGCGCCTGTGGACCCGACAAAAGCAACTTTCTGGCCGGGTTTCGCTGTGACATTGATATTTTTCAATACAATCTGGCCGGGAATATAGCCAAAGGTCACGTTCCTCAGCTCCACTTCGCCCCTTACCACCTTTGCCCCTTTGGTCCGGTTCGCTTCAGAGCAGATCTCGACCGTACCCTCAGGATCCTTTGTTTCAGGCGTTTCATCCATAACCTCGAATACCCTTTCCGCCCCCGCCAATGCCGCGAAGATAACGTTCATCTGCATGGACAACTCACTGATAGGCCTTGAAAACTGTCTTGAATAATCGGTAAAAACAGTCAGACCACCCAAATCGAAATTGGCTGTCAGGCACAGGATGCCCCCGACCGTTGCGGGAATCGCATAGCTTATCTGGCTCAGTTTTCCCATAACAGGTCCCATAATGCCGCCGAAGAACTGCGCCTTAATCTGTTTTTCACGAAGGTTATCGCTCAGGACCGCGAATTCCTCCATCGCCGTGTCTTCGTGACAGAACACCTTTATGACCTTCTGGCCTGTAATGGATTCCTCGATATATCCGTTAACCGCACCAAGAGCCTGCTGCTGGCCCAGGAAATACTTCCTGCTTCGTTTTCCGATTGCGCTTCCCGCATATACAAGCAAAGGCGTTGTCGCGATTGTGACCAATGCCAGTATCCAATTGGTGACAAACATCATTACCATAGTTCCAATCAGGGCAAGAATACCTGAAAAAATTTGCACCATGGTATGGCTGAGCATCTCACCGACCGAATCAAGGTCATTGGTAAAACGGCTCATGATATCGCCATGGGGATGGGCATCATGGTACTTCAGGGGTAGTTTCTGAACCTTGCTGAACAGTTCTCCGCGGATCTTGACCAGGGAGTTCTGCGAAACCACTACCATGATTTTCTGTTGCAGATAGGTGCATACGACGCCAACAAGATATATGCCGGCCATAACAAGAAGACCAACGGCAAGCTTCCTTATCTTTTGCTCCGCGGTAAGCTCCTCTGATACGAGATTATTGATAACCGGCCGCAGAACATAGCTTCCGGCCAGGCTCGCCAGGCTGCTTGTCAGTACGCAGGCAAACGCAAACAGGATTTTGATCTTATCGCGTCCGACATATGAAAGCAGCCTTCTGATGGTGGCCGACACGTTTTTGGGCTTGCCGAAACTCATGATGCCACGCGCTCCAGGCCCGCCGAAGCCGCCAGGCCTTCTTCCTCCCGGACCGACCGGTCTCATCCCTCCGGGACCGCCTGGTTTCACAGCCCCGTGAACATCGTTGTTATTTATCGTTTTAAGTCCATATCTTCGCAACAGTGATTCTTTTCTCTCTTCGCTGATCCGGCTCATGATGCAGCCACCTTTCTGTCGGTCTGGGAGTAGTAGATCTCTGAATAGGCCTCACAGCTTTGCATAAGTTCCTCGTGAGTGCCCATTCCGGCTATCTTTCCATCATCAAGGACGATAATCCTGTCCGCATCTATTACCGACGAGATCCTCTGGGCGATGATGATCTTCGTTGTCCCATCAAGCTCGTTTCTGAAGCTCTCCCTTATTCTTGCCTCGGTTGCGGTATCAACAGCGCTGGTACTGTCATCAAGGATCAGGATCTTCGGTTTTTTCAGAAGCGCCCTGGCAATGCACAGTCTTTGCTTCTGACCGCCGGAAACGTTGACGCCGCCCTGCCCAAGCTCAGTGTCATACCCGTTGGGGAACGAACTGATAAACCCATGGGCCTGCGCGCTTTCCGCCCATCGCTGCATCTCTTCGTCACTTGCATATTCGTTGCCCCATTTCAGGTTTTCCCTGATAGTGCCGGAAAACAGGACATTTTTCTGTAGTACAATACCTACTCCGCTGCGAAGGTTCTCCAATGAATAGTCTTTGACATTCACACCGTCAACCAGCACTTCTCCCAGGTCTGCGTCATACAGCCTGGGGATAAGCTGCACAAGGCTTGATTTGCCGCTGCCGGTAGAGCCGATTATACCAACCGTTTCTCCCGGGTTTATCACAAGATTGATATTCTCCAGGACCCACTTTTCATTGTTCTTATAGTATTTGAAATATACTCCCCTAAACTCGATCCTGCCGTGTTGGACCGCTGCATTCCTATGGGAAGCATCCTCGTCAGTCAGGTCGATCTCCGTATCAAGGACTTCCCTGACACGCTTCTCCGAGGCAAGCGTCCTGGAGCCGTTCAGTATAATGAAGGAAACAAACATCAGCGACATGAGGATCTGGACTATATAATTAACAAAAGCGGTAAGGATACCGGGAGTCATGCTGTCTGCGATAATCTGGTTCCCGCCGAACCACACCACGGCAAGGGTAGTGATGTTCGTCGCCATGATTATAACGGGAAAAGAGAAGATAACAACATTCATCGCCCTGATCGAACTGTCCTTAAGTTCTGTATTCGCTTTCCTGAATTTGTCCTCCTCGTGCTGTTCCCTTACAAATGATTTTACAACCCTGATATTGGTCAGGTTTTCCTGGGTAGTCACATTCAGTGCATCCAGCTTCTTCTGCATGGTCGTGAACCGGGGAAAACCGGTTTTTAATATGAAGTATATAGCAACCGCAAGCAGAGGTATGACGCACAGTATTACCAGCGCCAGTTTTGGGTTCAGCGAAAAAGCCATTATGAGCGCTCCGATAAGCATGCCAGGCGCCCTTAAACCCATTCTCAGCAGCATCTGGATCATGTTCTGGATTTGCGTGATGTCATTGGTTAAGCGGGTAATCAGGGAACCAGTGTTGAACTGATCTATATTAGCAAAGGAAAACCTCTGGATCTGGCCGAACAGGTCTTTTCTCAGGTCGTTGGCAAATCCCGAGGACGCTTTTATGGCAAACCAGGCTCCTCCTACGCCCCCCGCCATCATAATCAGCGTAGTGACGATCATGGTTACGCCCATTGCTATGATATAGAGAACACCCCTGCCTTCGAGTACGCCGACGTCTATTATTTTGCTCAACAACCAAGGCAGAACAACTTCACCAATAGTCTCTGCAATCATGAATATGGGCCCGATTATAAATGCAGACAGATACGGTTTCACATATTTCCAGTACCGTTTCATCGTATTAGTCCTTTCCCCTTCTTGTCTTTATTTCATCTTCCATCCTGGCCAGGTTTGCGTTCAGCTTTTTTAGCAAAACCAGCAAGGCGGTCTTCTCTTCTTCGGTAACCCCCTCAAATACCTTTTGATCTGCCGATTCAAAGATTCTTTTGCTTTTTTCAACGACATTGTTCCCTTTTCCTGTAATGGCGATCTTATTGAGGCGGTTATCCCCTTCATCGGTTTTCCTTTTGATGTATCCTCCCTTTTCAAGCTTTTTCAGAGATACTGCCACCGTGGCCGCTGATACGTCCATTATTCGTGCAATATCCTTCTGAGAAGCGTTCATGTTACGGGATATCTCCATCAGAAGGCGGTGCTGTGACTGGTAAACACCGGTTTCATCCAGGTAGTTCTGCATGATTCTTTTATGCTTCACAGCAAATAAGATCAGTTGATGAACAATCTCCTTACTGCTGATTTTGTCCATGTCTATTGTCATACCATTCCCACCGCCTTGCAGCAAAGGTATTGTCAGCCTGCCAATCATTATGAATATAATCATTAGCTAGTTAACATTCGCCCATTATAGCACTTGTTTTTCATTGATGTCAATTCCGATTTATACGACAATGTGACCATAGCCGTTCAGTTCTGCAGATTGCCGTGCTCCACCCGGTTCCACCCGCAATGACCATCAGGATATGCTATTATTCTTTAAATATATTGAATTTATCCGAGAATAACCATATTATTTATATAAGAATAATTGAATGAGGGGGGCTTTATATGGCAATAGCATGGACTCCTAACCTGTCGATTGGCGTTGAAAACATTGATAACCAGCACAAAATATGGTTTGAAAAGGCCAATGCGCTTTTTGAAGCCGGAAGGGAAAAGAAGGCCAGGGAATACATCAAGACCATGCTGGATTTTCTCGATGATTACACAAAACAGCACTTCAGGGATGAAGAAGCCTATATGCAAAAAATAAACTACCCCGGGCTTGATGCCCAAAAGAGGGCACATGCGAACTTTGTCAGCGAACTGGCAAAGCTGAAAAGCGAGTATGAAAAATCCGGCGGCAACATCCTTGTTATTCTGAACGCCAACAAGATGGTTGTAGACTGGCTCACCAACCATATAACAAGCATGGACAAGAAAATAGGCGAATATGTGAGAACAAATAAGTAAACAAAAATCGTAAAGAACGCCACCCGAAAGGTGGCGTTCTTCGTGTTTTATGTTCAGGCCATGGCATTTTTGGCTCTGATAATATGTGTCCGGCAACCGGTAAGACGCCTCACCGGAATGCTAAACCACCTCATGGTACTTGTATTTCCTGAGGATTCCCCCGAAAATCAGGCATACCGTCATCCCCAGTATACCAAGGAGGAAAATAAGCATTCCAGACCCGGAGCCCTTTCCCGAACCGAACATGGCAGTAAATATGCTTTCTGTGGAAACACGCTCCATAAATGGCTCACAGACCACATCCACCATCCATCCGCCAAAGAACCGGCCAATGGGTATTGTAAAAAACTGCAGAGAATTCCGGCAGGAATAGACTCTGCCCTGCATCTCGGTCGGTATCGTGGACCTCACGATAACATCCAGGCTGGTGCTCATCAGAGGGACAGGCAGATATCCCAGTATCTGGGCAATGCACCATGCAACCGGCGTCCTTGTCAAAGGCATAAGAAAGTTATCTGTAGTCAGTGAGAACAGCATTGTCAACACAATAAGGCGTACCCGGTCTTTGGGCGCCGGAAGGATTGATGCCATAAGACTCCCGGCAAGCATGGCAATTCCTGCAAATGCAGTAACAACTCCCAGGATCGGCTCACCGCCATTCTCCCTTGGCAGTATAAACGCCGGGAGCGCCGCGTCAAAAGCGGACGCAACGAAATTGACCCCGGCCAGGAACAGGATCAATGCCAGCACCATCCTGTTCCGGTTCAGGCATTTAAGGCCGGCCTTAACGGACGCAAACAGCGTTTCCCTTTCGCTCCCGGCAGATGATTCTACCGGCGGAATACGCACAAACAGCAGCAATGCTGAAAAAGCAACCAGAAAAGTGCTTAAGTCCACTATTATAACGGCACCCAGCGAATAGAGGGATGTAGCGAGCACCGGATGCAGAATGCCTACCAGCGATCCGGAAAAGGACCTAAGCCCGCTCGTCTTCTGGTAATGTTTCTTCGGTGTAATCAGCGTGATTGCGACATCGCCTGCCGGTTTCTGTACCGTGTTCATAAGGCCGTTTACCGCGTTCAGCAAATACAGGCGCCATGCGCGGAGCAGCCCGGCTTGCAGAAGGATGAACACCAATACCGTACAGCAGGCCGCGAACGAATCACAAACCAGCATGGTCTTTTTCTTGTCCCATTTGTCGGAGAGAGCTCCGGCAAATATACTCGTAAGGACATAAGGGACGTAGGAACAAATGGTCAGCAGGGATGTCTGCAGCGCTGACCCGGTTGCCTGGTAAATCCAAAGCGTTAACGCAAAGCTCGTCATCGCGCTCCCAAGTTGTGATAACGCCTGCGTGCTCCACAAAATGTAAAAGTCTTTCAACTCATATATTCTGTTTTTCATTTTGGCTTTGCTCCTTTGATTTTGATTTCAGGTATCAAATGCGCAAAGCCTGAGGATAACAGCCAGTAAACGGCTCAATGCTCCATGCAGTATCCTCAAACCTTGCATGGAGCTTCAGCAATTACGATAACCATGGTTCTCCCCCTTTACTGAATTGGATGTTTATACCCTGACACCCATAATGCAGCCTCTACCCACGGATGTCATTTTTGCCGCATTAAGACTATCATATCGCTAAACTGATCTGTGGGCAATATTGTAAGGAGAACCCTGTCCTTAACCTGCTTATGGCATAAATACAATCACACCATGGGTGATTGTGTCGCCATCGGCGGGAACAGGAAAGATTACGGCCCTGCTGTAATGGCCGGACGCTGATGCGTTTCGTTTTACAACTCCCGGGAACATGGAAAACGGGTTCTTTATGTCTTCCAAATAGACGGTTTCTCCGGAAAAGACCCTCGTTACTGCCGAGGCTATTCGGGTATCATTAATTTTGTATTTGAGAATGCGGTCAGCCTTCTTATCAGAGTTGGCTGACAATGATTTTATTTCCTCCGCAAAGGCCTTATTCGCAATGGTCAGCGTATACTGCGGCGTGAATATGGCAATGGGATAGGGGAACAAATCAATTATCTGTGAAAACAATCCGTCCTTTGACAACAGCAGTTGATAGTTTTTAATCAATTGACCCTGAACCCTTATTCTTTCTTGCAGCATTCCCTGAACCTCTGCCATTTCCTTAAGCAGTTGTTCTTTAGACTTTACCCCCATAATTACGCTCCTCTCCATCCTGACTGCCGTTATTCATACCGCTGCCTATATTTTAGTAACCGGGCTGTCTTTAA
Organism: Clostridiaceae bacterium; assembly: GCA_012719645.1. GTDB lineage: Bacteria > Bacillota > Clostridia > DSM-8532 > DSM-8532 > Thermoclostridium_A. Next base: position 8,040 of record JAAXZX010000087.1, on the reverse strand, counting down.
GGATATACTGTATATGATTATAATTAGTACAGAAATTGTTATTATTGATAAAAAAAGAAGCCTGGGTCCAATAAATCATTGAATCCCCGCTTCCCCCGCATCATTCATTCTTAAGAACTACTTCTGTTCGGACATTTTCCGGTATTCTGACGGAGAAACGCCGACTTTCCTTTTGAACAGCTTTGCCGAATACCCGTTATAGTCCATATTGCAGGCGGCAAAGGCCTGTGCTATGGAAAGGTTTGTATCCAGCAGTATCTCCTTCAGTTTGCTGATCTTGTAATTTATATAATACTCATGAGGAGTAACCCCGGTATGCTTCTTAAACAACTTTATGAATTGCGCTTTGCTGAGGCACGCGGCCTTTGCCGTTGCGGTCAGGTCAAAAGGCTCACGCCAATGGTCTTTTATATACTGCTTACCCCAGGTTATTTCTTCCTTGCCGCGAAATATCTTTTTAATAATAAAAACAGCGGCGAAAAACTCCATTTCCCCATCAGCGTTTATCAGGGGAAAACATGTAATATCCGAGCTTATGGTCTGTATATCCCTGTCCAATACGTTATAATAACGAATCATGTCCGGGTACGGCGCATTGAAATCTGTGATGTGTACGGTCTTGCCCGTCAATACCTGTCTGACCTGTTCAAGGACACCAAGCTTGAGCACGATGGGATCCTTAAAAACATTGTATTTGCCCACATGGGATTCCAAGCTTCTGATACCTATCATATCCAGCGCAGCCTTATTGACCATCCTGGCTGTCCCATCGAGGGAAAAAATCTGTATTGGATATGGAAAGAACTCCACAACCTTGGCAAGCAGTTCCTGTTCTTTCAACAGCGACTGGAATGATTCGGCCAGGTTTTTTTGCAATTTCTCAATACTGTCGTCCATATCTTATATCCCGTTCCCTTTAATCTGACTCTTCCGATATTCAGAAGGAGAAAGCCCGGTTTTTTCCTTGAATACCCTGGCGGAATAACCGTTGTAGTCCATATTGCAGGCTGCAAAGGCCTGGGCAATGGAGAGGTTGGAATCCAGCAGCTTTTCCTTGACTTTGCTTATTTTATAATTCGTATAATACTCGTGGGGCGTTATGCCGGTATGCTTCTTGAACAGCTTGGCGAAATGGGCTTTGCTCAGGCATGCCGCTTTTGCCGCGGCATCAAGGCTGAATTTTTCGTTCCAATGGGATTCTATGTACTCTTTTGCCTTTTCAATCTCATCCCTGCCGCGGTAAACCCTCTTGTTAATAAAAAACGCAACTACATACATCACCTGTTTTTGGTCATCCAGAATAGGGAAAAGCGTTATATCCTGGTACACGGCTTCAATATCGTAATCATTTATGCCATAGCGCTCGGCAATATCTTCGAGGGGGACCTTTACATCGGTGAAAGAGATTGTTTCGCTCTGGAAAGCCCTCTTCACCATGTGGATCTGGCCGGTCGCAATAACGGCAGGATCTTTGAATATATTGTATTTTCCGATAATCAGGTCCTGATTGTATACACGGGCTTGATCCAGCATAACTTTGTTTACAAACACAGTTGTACCATCCGGATCATAAATCTCGATCGGATACGGGAAGCACTCGATTGCTTTGGCAAGCAGTTCTTCATTTTCAAAGAGTGGCTGAAATGTCATTACAGGGTTATCCTGCTTTTTTTCATCCGGGTTTCCCATCTCCATCACCTTTTGATACCAGCCCATCTCCGGGGTTCCGCATCCTTGGTGATCAGCTGCATATCGTTTCGTTCTCCAGCCTCTGTTACCCATTTCATTTTCGGGCAGAAGCTGTTTGCCTGATTAGGTTATCGTGCCTGATAAGTCTCTTCTTAAAAATATATTGTATAGGATGCGAGAAATAAAGGCAATGGCTTAAGACCTTTTATATACGCGCAAACCGAAATAATTACTCAGCCAAATGTACGCGGGATAACGGATATCGGCTTACAGCCTCTTGTTTTGAATAACTGGTTAGTTGACAATCTGGGGGTTTTATGTTAAAATTTTCTTCGCATAGGGGAGTAGTTCGCGCCTTCGGCGCGCTCCGGGTCAACATCATGACGGTTATCGCCCCGTCTGGTCCGGAGAACTCCGCCTCACCGGGCGGAAAAGAACGAGACTTATGCGCGGCAGCAACGCGCAGGGTCTCTTTTTATTAGCTCTGCATAACTGCCGCTGGAAAGCTAATCATAGGAAAGGGGAAACTGCCTTGAAACACTATTTCATGTCAAAGGATGACGTGCTTATGGAAGTCGGCAGCAACGAAGGCGGGCTGACTTCCGGCGAAGCTGCGCAAAGGCTTGACAAATACGGACCCAATCGTCTTGAGGAGGGCAGGAAGACCGCCATCTTCCAGCGAATTCTCGCCCAGATCTCGGATCCGATGGTACTTGTACTCATAGCTGCAGCAATAATCTCGGGCATTACCGCAAGGCTTTCCGGTGAGCCTTTATCGGATGTTTTCATCATTCTCTTCGTCGTGGCGCTCAACACCACCCTGGGCGTAATCCAGGAAAGCAAGGCGGAAGCGGCAATCGAGGCCCTTAGAAAGATGGCGGCAGCTACTTCCAGGGTATTGCGCGACGGGCACATTGTCCATATCAAAAGCGAGGAACTTGTCGTCGGCGATGTGGTGCTCCTTGAAGCCGGCGACGCGGTCCCGGCCGATGGACGTATTATAAGCTGCGCCAGTCTTAAAGTCGAGGAAGCGTCGCTGACCGGAGAATCGGTGCCGGTTGAGAAAACCGATGCTGTTCTCGATGCCAGGGAAGGCGATATTCCGCTCGGTGACAGGGTGAACATGGTTTATATGGGCAGTTCCGTCGTTTACGGCCGCGCAGCGATGGTGGTCACCGCAACGGGCATGAACACAGAGATGGGAAAAATCGCCGACGCTATCACCACTGCGCAGGAGGGGGAAACTCCCCTGCAGAAGAAACTGGCTCAGCTCAGCCGTATCCTCACGGTGCTTGTGCTTGGCATCTGCGTTTTAATGTTCGGTGTCAGTTTGCTTCGTCACTTCCTGTCCTCCCCGATCCCCGGCGCCGGCCTTTCCGATACGCTGCTTAACTCGTTCATGCTGGCGGTTAGCCTTGCGGTCGCGGCAATACCCGAGGGTCTGGTCGCCGTTGTTACCATAGTTCTTTCCATTGGCGTTACGAAAATGTCAAAACGCAATGCAATAATCCGCAAGCTGACCGCCGTTGAAACGCTCGGCTGCACCCAGGTAATCTGTTCCGATAAGACAGGAACACTCACCCAGAACAGGATGACCGTTGTCGAGTATTCAGGCGATGATGAAAGGCTGCTCGCAACTTCATTGGCATTGTGTTCCGATGCCGAACTCAATGAAGAAGGGCAGGCCGAGGGCGACCCGACACAGGCCGCTGTCGTCAACTATGCAAACAGGCTTGGACTGCCCAAATACGAACTGTCGGAGAAATACCCCCGTATTGCCGAAATTCCCTTTGACTCGGGACGCAAACTCATGACCACCCTGCACAGTAAGCCTGATGGCGGGTTTATCCAGCATACCACAGGCGCTCCTGACGTCGTCATATCAAAATGTACGGGATATCTTGAAAATGGCAGGGTTCAGCCCTTAACTGAAGAAAGACGACAATTCTTCCTGGCAGAGAACAAACGGCTTGCAGGAAAGGCGCTGCGTGTCCTTGCCGCCGGATACCGCGACTGGGATTATCAGCCTGAAATGCTTACCGCCGAGGATGAAAACAACCTTGTATTCCTTGGTCTTGTAGGGATGATGGATCCTGTACGGGAGGAAGTGCCCGATGCGATAGCGCAATGCCGTACCGCAGGCATACGGCCTGTCATGATCACCGGCGACCACATAGAAACAGCAACGGCTATCGCCCTGCAGCTTGGTCTGATTACCGACCGCTCCCAGGCTATCACCGGGGCCATGCTGGATGAGATCAGCGACGAGGATTTCATAAGCAGCGTTGAGCGCTACGGCGTTTATGCCCGCGTCAAGCCCGAGCATAAGTCAAGGATTGTCAACGCCTGGCGCAGCCGCGGGTATGTCACTGCCATGACAGGCGACGGGGTGAACGACGCCCCTTCTGTCAAGAATGCCGACATCGGCATAGGTATGGGCATCACCGGCACAGATGTTACCAAAAACGTAGCAGATATGATTCTTGCCGATGACAACTTCGCTACCATCGTCGCTGCGGTGGAAGAAGGCCGCCGCATTTATGACAACATACGCAAATCGATCCAGTTCCTGCTTTCCTCCAATCTCTCGGAGGTTATCAGCATTTTTGCCGCCACCATACTTGGGTTCACGATATTAAAGCCGGCCCATATACTTTTCATCAACCTTATTACCGACTCGTTCCCGGCCCTCGCTCTCGGAATCGAAAAGGGAGAGGCCGATATAATGCGGCGAAATCCCCGCAATCCCAAAGAAGGTATTTTCTCCGGCGGCGTCGGGTTCAATGTTTTCTACCAGGGGCTGATGGTCGCCATGCTTACCCTTGCCGCCTATCTTATCGGCGAGCGGATTGAGAACGGCGCATGGAGGATTACGAACAGCGATGACGGCATGACCATGGCGTTTCTCACCATGTCCATGGCCGAGATCTTCCACTCGTACAACATGCGCTCGCAGTACGGATCGATCTTTGGCATCAGGAACCATAACCTGTACCTTTTCGGTTCGATGCTTCTCTCATTCATCCTTACGGCAGCAGTCATATATGTACCGTTTTTGCAAGATGCCTTCGGCTTTACCTCTATAGGCTTCGCAGAGTACATGGCAGCCCTTGCGCTCTCGGTCCTGGTAATCCCCATCGTGGAACTGGTAAAGCTGGTTCAGCGAAAAACCAAAAAGGCCTGATACATTAAGGCCCATCCGCTTCATCCGGTGATATGCTATTGTTACGCCGCCTTATGATATACTAATTACAGGTAAACCGTAACGCATGACAGGTATTATTGTAAATGCATATCCTTGCGGAAAGAAGTGAGGCAATTGAGTTACAATATTAACGCCGATACGATGAAATTCCTCAGGAAGGCGCAGAAAAACGAAATCACCGAGCACCATATCTATCTGAAATTATCCTCATTGAAAAAGAACAGGCAAAACAGCGAAATCCTCAGCCAGATCGCACAGGATGAGCTTTACCACCACAACGCGCTGAAAAGGTTTACAGGAACGGATCAGAAGCCAAACACCCTGAAAGTATTCTTTTATACTCTTATTTCAGTGATATTCGGCATTACATTCGGCATAAAGCTCATGGAGCGGGGAGAAAGGGATGCGGAAAAACTGTACGCAGAACTTGGCGAAAGGATTGAAGAATTCCAAAGGATAGCAAATGACGAGGACAGGCACGAAAAAGAACTGATCGCGATAATCGAGGAGGAAAGGCTCCAATTTGTAGGTTCCATGGTCCTCGGACTTAATGATGCCCTCGTGGAACTGACCGGTACGCTGGCAGGCCTTACCTTCGCACTGAGGAATACACGCCTCATAGCGCTGTCGGGACTTATAACAGGTATAGCGGCTTCGCTATCCATGTCCGCATCGGAATACCTTTCGGCCAGGACGGAGAAGGACAGCAGTCGTGCACTGAAATCAGCATTATATACAGGCGCAGCATATGTCTTTACCGTTGCGTTCCTGGTACTCCCTTACCTTATGCTGTCCAATTACGTGTTATGCCTTGTCTTTACAATTCTTGCGGCCATAATCATAATACTTGTTTTCAATTTTTATATATCGGTGGCCAAGGATCTGCCATTCAGGCAGAGATTCCTTGAAATGGCCGGCATCAGCCTGGGAGTGGCAGTGATTTCCTTCATAATCGGGTATCTTGTCAGGCTGTTCCTCGGGGTAGATGTATAGAACAGTATGATTACTCACGCGGTCTTCAGGGGGTACAGCCGGATTCTGTCAAGCCTTTCCGCGTATTTTTCAAGGTCCTCTTTCATAAAGGGCCTGCCATGGGAAGGATATACTTTCCTGAAGTCGAGGCTCATCATTTTATTCCACGATGCTTTGTACTCCTCCAGGTCCTCTATCCAGATGATAACCCGGTTCAGGCTTAGAATGCCGTTCATGGCCGCGTCTCCGCAGAACAGCAATTCGTTGTCAAACAGAAGACCGATGGAATCCTTCGTATGCCCGGGAAGAGCGACGACCTTTGCATAAAGCATTTTCTCAATTTCCTCCCGAGTTTCACCTGTTACCGGTATATAGCGGTCAGGGGCATCCACCGGCGGAAAGAGGTGATCCCCCTTGCCGAACAACTTCATAAATTGGCAGAAGAACCATGCCAGCCTGCTGCTGCAGCCGCCCTTGAAGGAGTTTTGCCCGGCCTTCAGCCTCTCAACCGATTCCGGATGGAGGATGACCCTGGCATCTGTCTTTTCCAGCAGTTGGTTCAGGAAACCCACATGATCATCATGGACATGGGTAATGAAAACATATTTGATGTCTTCAAGCGCTATGCCTTTCTTTTTCAATGCTTTCCCAAACTTTTCAAACTGCTCCCGGTATCCCGTATCAATCAGCAAATACCCTTCCTGCATCTCAACAAGATAGATGTTGCTGATCCTGCTGCCTATGTTGATTACTCGTTCTTCTGCGGGCTTTCTCATCCTGTACATGCCGTCAATCCTTTCGGACAGCGCGGCATCAAGTTTTCCTACCTCATCGATGTACGACTTTATCTCTCTGAATTCTCCCATTGGCTGGCCAAGAAGGATTGTTTCCATCTGGTTCCTGATGCTGTTGGCAACGGTCAGGTTCTGTTCGTCATGAACGGTGCTGATCAGCCAAAGGGTGTCTACCAGTGAGTCCAATACTTCCCCTTCGTCAAAAGGCTTCTCCCCATTTTTGTCCCCGTTATACGCTGATGGATCATGCCACTCCTGGTTGGCCAATGCCGCATTTACGATCTCTTTTGATCTTCCGACAGCGCACTGGCTTCCCTGGCATGTGCAGCAATACTCCTGGCCCAGGCAGATATTGTCCAGGTCCTTCTTCATATGCAGGTAATAATCATGAAGCAGTTTTGCCTTGGCTATAAAATCGGACCGGATCCCTTCACGCCTTCTGCGGATTAATGAACGGATCATCAGGAACACGACCAAAGCCAGGAAACAGATGAACGGGATCACGATATATGCTTTCAGATACTGGGCAGGTACTGTCTGGAAAAGTTTCTGAAGGCCGAAGAACATGAAGATGGAGGCTGCCAGTATCTTGATGGCCAGTTCCGGGATCCTGTCACCCAGCTTTTTGCCGATAAGGATACCCAAGGCGCCTGTGGCTATCATACCTGTAACTGTTCCTGCCAGGACCATCAGCGGGTACCCGGCATCCGCCGCCAGGGTGATTGCCGTCAACTGTGTCTTATCGCCAAGTTCGCCCAGGAAGAATGCGAGCGCAACCGTTGCCGTCGGTCCGAACTGCATTTTTGTTTCTTTTTCTTCTTCCCCGCTGTCAGGTTTCAATGTCCAGAGGGCAAATCCAACAAAAGCGGCTCCCGCAATAATCTGAACTGTATTTATCGGAACCACCCGGGAAAGATAACTTCCCAAAGCGACTGCCAGTCCGTGGTTCAGAAATACCCCCAATCCTATCCCCGCCAGAACTTTCCTCACCGGGAACCGGGTTGCAAAAGCCATCGCCAGGATCTGGGTCTTGTCGCCCATTTCCGCAATGAATATCAGTAAAAATGCCCTGATCATCTCCTGGATCATGTTGATTCTCCTTTACCATCCTCCGGGTATGCCTGTTTTTTGCAATCACAGCATGAATACAATGCCTTTTGCCAAATAAAAAAGACTTTCAGATTATCAGACGCATTCCGATAATCTAAAAGTCTCGCTTCCTTTAACAGGTGTTAAAGCAGATAAGACCAGGATTTCTCCAGCATGTTGATCTTATCTTGGTTGCCCAAAGCTACTCCCTTTTAGAACCGATAATATCTTATCAGCATACGTAAATGTTGTCAATCCATCGGAGCAAGCCATTGCGCAGCCATTATGCCT
>JAAXZX010000142.1 GCA_012719645.1 Clostridiaceae bacterium | reverse complement strand
TCATTTTGTGTACGCTTCATATATGACGCCTCCAATATTTTAGTTTTGTGCCTTTCTTGTCTGAATCAGCACATCTCTATCTTATTGCGAGGTGTCTTGTTTTTCAAAGTTCATTTATTTTCTTTACAGGAATGCTCCTATGATTTTTTATTTTATCATAGAAAGCTAATTTTACAGACTTTTCTTCACACTCTCTCCATTTGCAAAATAGAAAATCACGGCCACAAATCGGCAATATCACACACTACTTACTTAGAATAATATGCCTATTGTTATAACATTAATAAATACAACCGTAAGAAACGATGGTTTTCACCTTAACCATCAATCTATTTGTGGTTTTCTATTCTTACTAAACGGTAATTATTGCATAACTAACTCAAATAAGTCTAATATACTTTGCTACTTTTCTATCTTTCTTATCACGAATAGGAACAAAACTAACAGATCTATTCTGGAGGTTTTCTGTATATTCATCTATTTTGGGTATAAAACTAGAAAAGTGTCCAAGAAAGGTATTTCCCGGCGATGATTTAGATTCAATTATAACAAATCGTCTTATCAAGTCTACTTTTACAATCTCACCTTTTACTGTATTGCTATTACCATGTAATTCATTAAGGAGTAAGTTAAAATCCTCTCTGTAATTGTGGTCTCGGATAAATTTTAACAGCTTTGGAGATAATATCTCTCTTGCCTTTTCAATCATACCGCATTCGAAGTATAGCTTTGCAGAATTATAAGATGCAACTATTGTATCTTTAATCTCTGAATATCGAATTGGTTTACTGACGATGGCTTTTTCAAATGAACACGCTGCTTTTTCTAAATACTTTCTTTTCTTATAGAAAAAGCCGAGTTGAATATAAACATTACGCAAAAGGTCAGCAGATTTATTATCACTTTTATCAAGTTCAACAGCGCTTTGCGCATGTAACAAGGCTTCGTTAAGTTTTTCTTCAGCAGAATCATAGTTTCTGTCAGCAATAAGATTCTCAGCCCACCGTACAAGGTTATCAGCTATACTCGTTCTGTTAATTATTTCGTGTTTTCTAGACGAGCCGGTGCATTCCTGTTCAAGTGCCTGTAGAAAAAGTTTATTAGCCTCTTCATATTCACCCAACCGGCTTTTCGCTTGCCCAAGCGAATTGATTATAACATAATCATTAGGCGATAGCTCGTATGCTTTCTGGTAATACTCATAAGCATCCTTAATTTTATCGTTTTTTCTCTTCATATTACCCCATGTAAGCCATATTTGTGGATCTTTTGAATTTAGTCTTGAAGCCTTCCCCATTAGTTGGTCTGCTTCTACATAATGACCCTCAAGCGATTCCATTACAGCCCAGTTACGATAAAGTGAAGCAAATCTTGGTGCAATTCCGATTGCTCGTTTATAGTCGTCAACAGCATCAAAATACCTACCAGCTTGATACTTTTGAAATGCTGTCTGCGCTATCATTGCTGCAACCTTTTCTTCTTCTGTTACCGCACCAAGATTAGACAAACTAAATCTATATTGGTGTTTGGCTCTTTCTGCTTCTTCAATTGTGTTTTGTACAGTTCTAAGCCTATCTTCTATATCTCTTTTAAAGACAACATCTTTATCAATCTCATTTCGTACAAAACCACGAGTTAATGACAATAGCGAAAACCTTCTTATAATCTCGTTCTGCTCATTTTTATAAGCATCTGGTATTACCAAAGAAACAAGGATTAATTCACTTATACCATCTTCAAATTCCACCTGAGATATATCAACCACATATTTAAGTATTCCTGCTGAGGGTGGTTCATCAAAATAACAAAGTGCACATAAAATTTTTTTGGCACTATCGGAGAGGCTATTATATATGTGATAAAAGCAAAAATAAGAAATATCACTAGTAGAGTCATTTATAGAATCAATAATTTGTTCAATATCTTTTCCAATAGCAACATTCCCTATTACCCATTTAATTGCTAGAGGATAATAAGAAACTTTCTTGACATAGTTTTTAATTACTTCTGAATCCAATGTAGCTAAACTAGTAATATTTTTATCCTTTGCAATTTGCCTAAATAAGTGTATGGCCTCTTTTTCTTTTAATTGTCTTAGTTCATATCGTCTTTCTACTTGCCCAAGGCCTTTCCGACTAGTTATTAAAAACTTTGATTTTGGGTGTGAATCTATAATAAAATTAATAATTCTTTCATCAGTAATTGTTTCTAAGTTATCAATTACAATTAAGATACAATTATATAAATCAAAGATTGTATTAATATCTTCCTCTTTTTTTTCAATAGATTCATCGCTAATACCCAAACCCATTACTTCAGAAATTGAATCAAGCAGTTGTTCATAATTTTTTAGGGTCGGTTCAATATCTTCAATTCCTAAGTAAGACAATCGGCTTTCTTTTGCACTGAGCCATATAATTCCATCAAATATGGGTGGTGTTCTATTAAGTAATTTATGTACAACTTTAAGTGCTAAAGCAGTTTTGCCAACTCCTCCAGCACCGGAAATTGTTATTACTCTATGTGAATTCCCCTCTAACTCCTGTATTATTTTCCTAATGTCATCTTCTCTCCCAACAAAACCTCCCTCAAATTCATAATCAGGAGTAGGTACATTATTAGGTATTTTTATATTTTTATCACATTCATCTTGAAAAAATGATATGGGGGTTTTAACGATTATATTAGATGGATCCTGTCTTACCTGGCCAATAAAATGAATAAATTCTTTTCCATCCGGCTCGATACACGAGCAAATTCGTAAAGTATACTCTATTAACTTATCTAAGTCTATACTTGTAAAGTATCCTTTCACATGTGCTATTTTACACCGTAAAAGGTACAATTCATCCATAATCTCAATGAACTCTTCTAATGTAATAGAATCATCAGGAAAGTACTCCTTAAACATTCCTTTATAACATATTATTTCTTTTAAATCTGGAAAATCAGTTTCGTTTAAAAAGTCATAGATATCGGTTGCTTTCACGAATGTTTTTTCATTTACTTTAGCTATTACACCTTGCGGAATCCCATCAGTAATAACTGAGTAATAAATTGGGAGTTTGTTTGATATGTAATAACGTAATGACTCTTCGAATCTGGAGATTATAGTATAACCTATATCTCTTCTATCAAATATGTTAGTCAAAACAATCACCTCTAATGTAGTGATTAATTATCAATTATATCATAATTATATATATAAAACCAATATTCTACAATAAATGATATACGCAAGATAAGGCGCTCAAATGCAGAAGTAAATTCAGCATTGCATAAGTAAGTTCTATTGATTTTTTAATGCGGGTTTGGAAAGGCATTTTTGTACAAAGGATTTGTGCTTTTTGGGGTCCATTTTACTCCTGAAGACAGAAAAAAGGTATACAGTAACAAAAGGTATGAATTATTGCAGATTTCTGCAAGAGTAAATTCAACCCCTGATTATGCAGCCGTTGGTACCCCCTTGATCAG
>JAAXZX010000086.1 GCA_012719645.1 Clostridiaceae bacterium | reverse complement strand
GTGTGGGACAGCTACCAGGAGCTGATGGGATAAAAAGCAGGGCAGAAACCGACATCATAACGACAGGAAAAGGAATGGCACATGAACTTCATTTTTGATATGGACGGCGTACTTATTAACAGTGAACCTCTTCATGCCCGCTCAAGGATTGCCGTACTGGAATCGCTGGGTGTAAAAACCGACATGGATATGTCCGAGGTTATAGGCTCCAGCACCCTTGCATTCTGGGAAAACATGATAAAAAAATACGGCATCAAAGCAATGGCCAGTAACCTGGAACACATACAGATGGGCGTCCTCATAGATATGATGAAAAAGGAAAAATGCCGGCCTCCCGAGGGACTCTTTGAACTGCTGGATGCTTTGGACGGTATGGGTATCGCAATGGCCGTGGGCTCTTCATCCAGGAGGATGCTGGTGGAGGCGGTATTGGACTACCTGGGCATCACATCACGGTTTAACGCGATTATTACAGGGGACGATGTCAAAAACCTCAAACCGGCTCCGGATATATACTTGCTGGCCATGGAAAGACTCGGTGCGGACAAAGACCGGGCCGTAGCCGTAGAGGACTCGCGCCTGGGCGTTGCTGCAGCCCTGGCGGCGGGAATTCCCTGTATTGGCTACAGCAATCCTACTTCACCCAACCAGGACCTTAGCGCGGCAACTTACAGGGTTGACTCCCTTTTGCAGGTGCTTGACCTGCGGCAGGGAGACAGATGGCTTTGGGAGACAGGTGAAAAATGACGGACAATGGTCTGCCGGGCTGTCCCATCATATGCGAATAATAAACAGGAATGAAGGCTCTCGAAACGGGAGCCTTTGTTTTTTGTCAATTGATGGCACAATGACATAAACAGGGCACGTCAAGTCTGGAAATAACGTGTTTAAGCCAATAATGCAGGCAAAAACGGTGCATGATGGCATTCATACGAGTAACGACCCATGAGAAAACTATAACGGCGGACTTTTCATTATGATCAGATCCGGTATGGAAACCCGGTATTTTTATGCGGTCATATTACAGACTTTGGCTGAATTAGAATGTATTCATAGAAAGAAATACCCTGCTGAAAGCATTATTTGATTTTGAAAGGAGTCATTGCAATGGTCAGAGTCAGAACCAGGTTATTTGCATTCCTGCTGTGTGCGGCGCTGCTTTTCGGCTTCGTACCAGCCCAGGCTGCTGCTTTTGGTGAGGAGTACGTCACCAGGGAAGAGGCAGTGGTCAGCCTGCTTGAAACCATCGGCCTGGACGCGCTTAATGATGTCCAGAGCGACCTGAGCGTATTTTCCGATGCGGATCAGATCAGTGCAGAATACGCGGACAAAATCTCCATAGCTGTTGCAAACGGCATATTGCCTGTAACTCCAGGCCAGGCGCTTAACCTGGGCATGAACATCACCCGCCTCGAGTTCGCCCTGATTGTGGGAAATTCCATGAGAGAATTGCCCACAATAAGAGAGCCTGTTGTTTTCGCGGACGTTCCCGCTGAAGCTGCCGAAGAATTGAACCGCATAACATCCGCAGGCCTTATGAGCGGTTATGGCAACGGCTTTTTTGGTTCAGGCGATTACCTCACGCAGGAACAGTTGGATATCGTCCTGAACAAGATCAGGGCCCTGTCTTCCGTAAGGCCGCAGGATGATTTCTTCTATTCGGTTAATTATGAATGGCTTACAAATACCAGGCTTCCCGCCGGTTATCCCGGAATGACAACCTTTGACGAAGTTGACAAGATGAACACCGACAGGCTCAAGGCTGTCGTGCAGGAACTGATGAAGAACCAGGGAACCTACCAGAAAGGGACCGTTGAGCAGAAAATAGCCGACTTCTATCATACCCTGCTGGATATGGAAAACCGCAACAAGGAGGGTTTGAAGCCTCTCGAAAAGTACCTGGATCTCGCCGACAGCGCATCAACAATCCAGGAATTGCTTGACGCGACGGTTCTGATTGAGTCAGAAACCGGTATGAATCCTTTATTGGGCTTTGGTCCATCCACCGATCTGCTGGACAGCAACAAGTACAGCCTTTACGGAAGCGGCTTGTCCACAGGTCTTCCCAGGGATTATATCCTTATGGGAAATCCCCAGGTAGACGCCATGTATGAAGGGCTGGTCGCCCAGTTCCTGGCGCTTTCCGGCATTCCCGGGGAAGAAGCGGTGGAAAAGGCTGGGAAACTGTATGACCTGGAAAGGATCATTGCGGCGTCCACCATGAGCAATGAGGAAGCCAGCAGGGTGGAAAACGTGTATAATCCTGTTTCCCGGGCCGATCTGGCAAAAATGTTCCCATATGTCGACATGGGCAAATACCTGGATGATCTTGAATATGGCTCCGCGAAAGAGATCATTGTCACAGATGTGAACCTGATGAAAAAGACCGGCGAACTGCTGTCGGATGAAAACCTTGATACGCTTAAAACATACGTCCGGTTCGGGCTCCTGGTAAACACGGCATCCCTTTTGTCCCAGGATTTCAGGGACGCAATCATGGCTTTCCAGAGAACCTTTTATGGCATCAGCACTTCCCTGAGTGACGAGGACATAGCCTTCAACACCCTCAACTCGGTTATGGCAAGTTATCTTGGCAGGATGTATGTGGAGAAATATTTCTCCGCCGAAGCCAAGAAAGATGTTGAAAGCATCGTGGCCGATATCATCGCCACCTTCAAGAAACGCATTGAAGCGCTTGACTGGATGAGCCCTGCGACAAAGGAAAAAGCGATTTCAAAGCTTAACAGCATTAAGGTAAAGGTAGGCTATCCCGACAAATGGGAGGATCCCCTTGCAGGTATCAGCATCAAGACTTATAAGGACGGCGGGTCCCTTCTGGGCAATGTGTTTGCCATATCATCCGCGTCGGCGAAGGAGTCAAAGAGCCTTCTCTCGAAGCCTGTGGATAAAACGAAGTGGCTCATGCCTCCCCATACAGTCAATGCATACTACAACGCCACAAACAACGAAATTGTATTTCCTGCGGGCATCCTTCAGCCGCCCTTCTATGACCTGAATGCTCCCAGGGAGCAGAACCTGGGAGGGATCGGGATGGTTATTGCCCACGAGATCACCCACGCCTTTGACAATAATGGGGCACAGTTTGATGAGAACGGGAACATGAGCAACTGGTGGACCGAAAACGACTATATCGTCTTCCAGCAGAAATGCCAGGCGGTTGTGAACCTGTACGACGGACTGGTGATAGCTCCCGGCGCGGTGGTCAACGGCAACCTCACCGTATCCGAAAACGTGGCCGATATTGGAGCCATCGCCTGCATCCTGGATATTGCGGAAGACATCCCCGATGCCGATTACAAGGCACTGTTTGAAAGCCTTGCCACCATCTGGCGCTTTACGGGAACCCGTCAGATGTACCTGTTGCTGGCCACCCAGGATGTCCATGCTCCCAATAAGTACAGGGTGAACAGGGTGCTCCAGAACTTCCCCGAGTTCTATGAGACATATAATATCCAGCCCGGGGATGCCATGTACCTTGCGCCTGAGTACAGGGTAACCATCTGGTAAACCTGCCTGTGAGAAAGATCGTTACAAAGCGGAAAACCCTCCTGCCCCGCTTGTATAAAGCCGGGGCAGGAGGTTTTCGCATATGCCGGTCCTATAAGTGAAACCCTCCAATGTATTCACAGATTCTTTCCTTAACAGGATTTATTTATCCGGCTGCCAGGTCATGATTTGACTCCGGCTGTGATATAATCATTTTGACCAATATGCGCAGGATCGAAGGAAAGGAGTCATCAATATGAAGGTTATTCTGGTAAATGGAAGTCCCCGTCCAAAGGGCTGCACCTATACGGCGCTTAATGAGGTGGCCAAGGCGCTTCAGCAAAACGGCATTGAAACTGAGATCTTCCAGGTGGGCGCAAAGCCCGTTATGGGCTGCATCGCCTGCGGCAAATGCAAGAATACTGGAAAATGCTTTAAGGACGACGTGGTGAATGAATTCCTGGATAAGGTGCCCGGAGCTGACGGATTTGTATTTGGCACCCCTGTCTATTTTGCCGCTGCTGCGGGATCCCTGGTATCCTTTATGGACAGGGCTTTCTACTTAAAAGCCCGGCTGTACAGGGGAAAGCCCGCGGCCGCGGTCGTGAGCTGCCGCCGCGCAGGCGCCTCAGCGACATTCGACCAGATCAACAAGTACTTCACCATCTTCCAGATGCCCATCGTTTCCTCCCAGTATTGGAACCAGGTTCACGGCAACACGCCGGAGGAAGTGGTAAAGGACGAGGAAGGCATGCAGACCATGAGGACCCTCGGGAAAAACATGGCCTGGCTGCTGAAATGCATAGAGGCAGGCCGGGAGAAGGGGATCACCATGCCCGAGGAAGAGCCCATTATCAGGACCAACTTCATCCGCTAGTCAATGGGGCTAGCCAGGGGGACGGGCTAGCCAGGGGGACGGTTCCTCTGGCTAGACTTGCAAGAAGGCATGCTGTTCAGCCTTGACTAACTGCTCATACCGGAGGCGAGAAGTTGGAGAAGGCATCCACGCAAAGACAACGGGGCAAAGGGGTACGGGATAATGGAAGAAAGCGTTTATCTTACAAATGAGCAGGCCCGCAGGTTCATGCTTTTGAAACATGGACTTTTGGGCGATTACAGGTATTCGGGCAAACAGGGCGTTCTGGAATATATATGCCAGGCTGGCTGTATCCAGTTTGACCCCATAGATGTTTGCGGCAGAAGCCCCGAACTTGTTCTGCATGCCAGGGTAAAGGGTTTTAAAAAGGATATGCTGAATTCCCTGCTGTATGAGGACAGAAGCCTTCTGGATTACTTCGACAAAAACCTCTCCATCATTCCGACCTCCTACTGGCCATGCTTCCATCGGTACCGGCAGGCCCACAGAGACGGCGGCAAAAGTTATGACAGGATTAATGAGATATGTGAAGAGATAAAAAGGATAATCCGGGAAAAAGGACCCGTTTCATCATCGGATGTCGGTTTTGATGAAAAAGTGGACTGGTACTGGGAGGACACACGGCTGTCCCGCGCTGCCCTGGAAACCATGTATTTCAGGGGCGATCTTGTAGTTCATCACAAGAAAGGCACCATCAAGTACTATGACCTTGCCGAAAACTGTATTCCGGTGGACGTATTGAACCAGCCCGATCCATACCCCAACGAGATGGATCACCTGAAATGGCGTGTAATCCGCCGTATAGGCGGGGTAGGGCTTCTTTGGAACAAGCCCTCGGATGCCTTGCTGAATATTTGGGGCCTTAAGTCGGAGCAACGGAGCCGCATATTCAGCCAACTCATGGAAGAAGGGAAAATAATCGAGGTCGTGGTTGAAGGCATGAAGGACAGGCTGTATTGCCTGTCTTCAGACCGGGAACTCCTGAAGGCCGTGTCGGGGAATCAGAAATTCAAAGCAAGGTGCGAACTTCTGGCGCCCCTGGACAATATGCTCTGGGACAGGAAACTCATTTCCGCCCTCTTCGGCTTTGAATACAAATGGGAGATCTATACTCCCGAGCATCAACGCAAATATGGTCATTATGTACTTCCCGTGCTGTATGGCGACAGCTTTATAGGCAGGGTTGAGGCCATATGCGACCGGAAGGAGAAGACTCTGATTGTAAAAAACTTCTGGTACGAAGAAGGCGTAAGGCCGGGAAAACGCATACAGACAGCCGTTTTTAGCCGCCTTGAAAGACTGGCTGAATTCAATGACTGCCCCAATATCTCAGTTCTTCCCGGTGTTCCTTTGGGCTCATCGGAATAATCATTAAGCAAATCCACTTAAGTCATATGACTTGAATTATGACTTGATCCCCTTATCATATGACCATCGATATGATACCTTTATTCTGGGGATTTTACAGCAACAGGCTTTTTATGTGCTGTTCCGGTATCCGATGGGAGCATCCGATATCCGGCCTTGTTTTGTGATATGATCTTTTTAGACCTTGAATTCAAAGACCGGCGGCATGCCGTAAACGCAGAAACAGCCTGCTGCCAGGGCTGACTGCTGATAATAAAAAGGTCGATGGAAGATACGGATGGATGCAAGAAACCAACGCCTTTTCAATATTATAATCTTCAGTTCATTGATACTGACATTGGGGGTTACCATTCTTACTAATCTGCATAACTGGTGGAAGCTGGTTCCTCTGTCAGCCCTCCTGCTGTTTTCTTTCATGCTTAGAAGAAAGCCTTTTTCCGGGGGGCGCGTATCGGATATCCTGGTCAAATTGTCCTTTGTTTTTGACCTTGCGATCCTGTACCTGATTTCCCTTTCGGACATGTCAAGGGTTGCGGTGCTTTACTTTTTCATTGATATCATAGATATGGTCCTCTTTTACCCCATGAAACAAAGCCTAATCATCAGCATCGTCATCTATCTTGAGTATATCTTCATACGATTTGTACGTTATATCAAATGGAACTACTTCGATTTCGCATATTTCTCCCCGGCCCTTTACGAGGATATTCTGTATTTCGTATTTGTTTTCCTCATTATGTACATAGCAAAACAGCAGATCATCCAGAAGCAGATGCTGTCTCAGACCATGCGCCAACTGGAGGAGAGGACCCGGCAGTTTGGCGAAACAAACCAGAAACTCCAGGAAACGCTGACCCGGCTCGAGGAGATGACCACCCTGAAGGAAAGGAACAGGATTGCCAGGGAGATACATGATACAGTGGGGCACACACTCACTACCGTACTGATCGAGCTCGAGGCAGGGAAGAGGCTGATTCCAAAAGATCCGTCACTGGCGGTTCAAAAACTGGACCTCGCGCAGGAGCAGGTCCGAAAAGGGCTTAACGATATACGTCATTCGGTGAGGACCCTGAAGGACGGCAGCGACCTTTTGAGTCTTATACCTTCCATGAAATCCCTGATTCGGGATACCGAGGTGCACGCGGGAGTGGATATCGCCTTCAGCTACGACTCCGACCTCCCTTTGGGCGAAGCCCAGGGCAGGGTACTGTTCAGCGCGCTTCAGGAAGGCCTCACCAATGGAATAAGGCATGGCGGCTGTACGTCCTTTGAGGTTTCCCTCAATGCACAGGAAGATTACATAGTTTTTTGCATCAGGGATAACGGTCGCGGATGCAATGAGTTAATTCCCGGCTTTGGCCTGAATGCCATGAAGGAGAGGGTCTATGGGCTGGGAGGGCTCTTGGAGATTGACACGGCTGAGGGCAGCGGTTTTTGTATCAGGATAACCCTGCCCATCATCAAGGAGGGATTGAATGAACAGGATCAGGCTTCTTATAGCTGATGATCAGACCCTCATGCGCGACGGGCTGAAAACCATATTTGACCTGGAAGAGGATATCGAAGTGGTGGGAACGGCTGAAAACGGGGAACAGGCACTGGAAATGACCGAAAGGCTGAAACCCGATGTGGTGCTGATGGACATCCGCATGCCCGTTTTGGACGGCGTTGAATGCACACGGCTGATTAAGAAGAGGTTCCCCGAAGTGCTGGTAGTAGCGCTGACCACCTTTGATGATGATGAGTACATAATACAGGCCCTGAACTATGGCGCCAGCGGCTATCTTCTGAAGGATATTCCCGGAGACAGACTTATACAGGCGGTCAGGGAAGCTGTATCAGGCAGCCTTCTGATGCCGGCCCAGGTGGCGGCCAAGCTTGCCTGCCGGCTTTCCAACCTGTCCGAAAGCCTTCACGGAAAGGGAAACGGGACAGACCCGGAACAAACGCTGTCAACGCGGGAGATTGAGATTGCCAGGCTGATGGTCCGCGGCGCAAGCAACAGGGAAATTGCCGATACCCTTTGCCTGACAGAGGGGACGGTTAAGAATTACATCAGTTCCATCTACAGCAAGTTTGGCACCAATGACCGGTCGCAGGTGATCAGCCGCCTGAAGGCGTTATTGGTCGTGGATTGAGCAAAGGGAGAAGTGATTTGAAGTTGAAAAAGCGCATGCTTGCCTTTGCACTCATTTTCATAATGATAATCTCAGGCTGCAGTGAGGGCGGAACGGTACTGATTGATATCCCAAGGGACATCAGACCCCTGGATCTTCAGAGGACCACGCTGAATTCGCTGCCGGTGTTCAAACCCTATTCCCTGGCGATCAGGCAGGTTGATCTCAGGGGGTATGACCTGACTGGCCTTGAAATCAAGGACAACTATGAAGAGTTGATACATGCCGATTTTGACACGGCCACCAAATGGCCGTACTGGCTTCCCGAAGGCTTTAACCCCAAAAAGATCCTCGAGAACGGAAAAGATCCCGGACTCGGCGTCAGGTCTCTCCATGAAGACGGGATTACCGGAAAGGGTGTCAGCGTAGCCATCATAAGCGGCGTGCTGCTTCCCGGGCACAAGGAATACAGCCATGCTCTCAAGCTCTATGAGGAGATTTCCGTAAAGGAGGATGAGGCGGCGACCGTGGAAGGATGCGCCCAGGCTTCCCTGTTGGTGGGGAAAACCACAGGAGTAGCCCCGGAAGCCGATCTGTACTATTTTGCCATATCCATCAACCCTGGATCGCAGGGTTCCGGCTTCTCTCCTTCATACGATACGATGACCGGCGATCCCCTCATAGTTGCAATAAATCGCGTTGTTGAAGTGAACGAAGAGTTGGAGGAAGACAGCAAGATCAGGGTGCTCTGCATCGGGCTGGATGTTTCCCAATACGAAGGGTATGGCCGGCTGGAAATTGCCGTGCAGAAAGCTGCGGCCTCCGGCATTTTTGTAGTGTCCACAGAACTCTATCATACCTATAATTATCAGATGGACTTCAACGGTCTTGGCAGAAATCCCATGGGAGACCCTGACAGCCTTGATTCCTACAAACCGGGTTATATCTGGGAATACAAATTTTATACCTTTGGAAGATATGTCCGGGCAAAAGAAGGGCTCCTGTTGCCCATGGACGCCAGGACCGCCGCAGCGCCAACAGGAGCCGGTCAATATGCCTATTACGCGCAGAATGACACAACCCTGTGCGTTCCTTATATAGGGGGCCTGTATGCCCTGGCATGCCAGGTCAACCCCTCCATAACTCCCACCGCCTTCTGGGAAAAGGCCCTGGAAACCGGTGATACAGTTGACGTCAAGCGAAATGGCATATCCCTGTCACTTAAAAAAATAGTAAATCCCGTCAGGCTTTTGGCAAGCGTCAGTAAGTGATCCGGATCTTGCGGTAGAACCAGGGATATAATTCCTTTTTCAAAGTGTCATATGACCAAAGCCATTACTTCGTGACTCTTATCATATGACCCTTTGACATGGTATTCTCTGCATGGAAAGCACTTACGGATCACTGAAAAATCAAATAAAAAATCAATGTGGTGGGAATATGGCTGCTAAAAGAATTTTAATCATGTTTCTCATCATGACACTTCTATTTGCCGGATCATCCTGTGGCGGCAAAAATGACGCAGCGCAGCCTCTCAGCATTTGCATGGCGGACTATGATATCTACCTGAGGGATTCCCTGGAGTCATTCAACAGTGCACAAGGGAAAGAACTGATAAAGGCGGAAACATTCTTTTATGATCAGATAGAAGAATATGTCGTAAGGCTCAAGGCCAGACTGGAATCAGGAGGAGGCCCGGATATCATTGCTATCCCCGGTTACATGATATCCGATCTCTCCAAGCTTATAGCCAGGGACTATTTTTGGGATCTTAACAAACTGATGGAAAAAGATCCGGAGTTTAAAGCCGGAGATTATTTCGAGCCGGTGCTGAATGCAGGTCTTGTCAATAACGGGAGGTATTTCATACCATACTCGTTCACGTTGAATGCCTATTATACAACTGGCGATATACTGGAGCGGTACAGCATAGATCCTGATAATCCGTTTCTCTCAATGGATACCCTTTCCCGGATGGCCGGCGATTTTTCAGCTGTGAACCAGGAGGAC
>JAAXZX010000011.1 GCA_012719645.1 Clostridiaceae bacterium | reverse complement strand
TGACATGCTTGGTATGCATCTGTTAGGCATCTATGAGAAGGCGCTTAATCCTGAAGACAATTGGTATCAGCGGCTGGAGAAGGTAAAGAAACTCGGATTCGACTTTCTTGAGATTTGCATAGACGAGAAGGACGAACGCCTTGCCAGGCTGGAATGGACAAGGGAAGAACGCGCGGAACTCCGGCGGGCGTCTTTTGATACGGGTATTCCCATCCTGTCCATGTGCCTGAGCGCCCACAGGAGGTTTCCTTTTGGCAGCGCCGACCCGGCTGTGAGGGAAAAGGCGCGCCTGATCATGGACCAGGCCATTGATCTTGCGGTTGACCTGGGAATCAGGACCATACAGATTGCAGGTTATGATGTCTATTATGAAGAGTCCACAATAGACAGCCGCCGTTTGTTCTTTGAAGGCCTTAAGTGGGCGACGTCCCGGGCTTCCCGAAAGGGAGTCATGCTGGCCAATGAGATCATGGACACATCATTTCTCAATTCCATCACCAAGCACCTTTTCTTTGAAAAACAGATAGCGAGCCCATGGCTGAAGGTATACCCCGATGTGGGAAATCTCAGCGCATGGGGCAACGATGTCGTATCCGAACTGAAAATGGGAGCGGGCAGCATTGTCCAGGTTCATCTCAAGGACACCCTGGCGGTTACTGACACCTTTGGAGGCCAGTTCAGGAACGTGCCCTTCGGCACCGGGTGCGTGGATTTCCGGCTTTGCCTGAAGACGCTGGAAAAGATGGGCTATACCGGGCCATACCTTATTGAGATGTGGCACCAGGAAGGGCAGGATGACATGGAGACTGTGGGATGCGCAAAGGCATGGATTGAGAAGCAGTTTGCGAAAGCGATGGAAGGGTGAGTTTATGAGGTATTATTTGGGTTTGGACAATGGGGGAACCACCACTAAGGCGGCCCTGTATGATGAAAAGGGGAACGAGATCGGTTTTGCTTCGATTGAAACTCGCATGCTTACGCCCCGGCCGGGTTTTACCGAGCGTGACAT
The DNA here is from genome assembly GCA_012719645.1 of Clostridiaceae bacterium. Classification (GTDB taxonomy): domain Bacteria; phylum Bacillota; class Clostridia; order DSM-8532; family DSM-8532; genus Thermoclostridium_A. Next base: position 1,495 of record JAAXZX010000011.1, on the reverse strand, counting down.
GGATGAGATGTGGGATGCCAACTGCGCCGTTATCCGCGAGGTTTTGACAAAGACCGGGATTAAGGGCTCGCAGGTACGGGCAATAGCGATCTGCGGCCACGGCAAGGGGCTTTATCTTTGGGGCAAGAATGACAGGCCTGTGCGCAACGGGATTATCTCCACCGATAACCGGGCGTGGGAATACATGGTTAGATGGCGCGAGGACGGTACAGAGAAGAAGGCCTTTGAATATACCTGCCAGCATGTGATGGCCTGCCAGCCTGTCGCCCTGCTGGCCTGGCTTAAGGATCACGAGCCTGAGGTTATGGATAACATCAGGTATGTTTTTGAAGCAAAGGATTACGTAAGGTTCAGGCTTACAGGAGAAGCCTATGCGGAAATGACCGACTTTTCGGGAACAAACCTGGTGAACCTGCATACCAGGCAATATGATCCCCGGATACTTGAACTGTTCGGATTGTCGGAATTCATGGACGCGCTTCCACCGCTTCGGCTCTCGACCGACATATGCGGCACAGTAACAGCGGAAGCGGCAAGGAAGACGGGCCTTTCGGAGGGCACTCCCGTTGCCGGCGGCATGTTCGACATCGATGCCTGCGCCCTGGCGGCCCATGTGGCCGACGAGGATCATGTCTGCATGATCGCGGGAACCTGGAGCATCAATGAATTCATCCGCAGGACGCCGGTCCTGGACGGTACGGTAATGATGAACTCCCTGTTCTGCATGCCGGAATACTACCTTATTGAGGAATGCAGCCCCACCAGCGCGGGGAATAACGAATGGTTCCTGAAGACGCTGATGCCGGAGTTTATGAGGGATGAAAAACTGGCCGGCAGGGTGCCTTACAGGGAGATTGACAGGATGGTGGAATCCATTCAACCGTCGGAATTCTGCCCGATTTTCCTGCCATTCCTCATGGCAAGCAATGTCCATCCCAACGCGAAGGGAAGCTTTATAGGAATGAGCAGCTATCATACCCGTTCCCACCTGCTGCGCAGCGTATTCGAAGGAATAGCCTTTTCGCATCGCCATCATTATGATAAGCTCAGAAAGTGCATGGAGCACGAGCCGAAAAGTATACGGCTTGCCGGGGGCGCTGCCCGGTCCAGGGTCTGGACACAGATTTTTGCCGATGTGATGAAATGCCCGGTGGAAACAGTGGCTGTCCGGGAAACGGGCGCCCTGGGAAGCGCCATAGCCGCCGCTGTGGCCGTGGGCGATTATGCCGATATAAAGGAAGCGCTTTCTGCCATGAGCAGGCTGGCTCCCGCGGTAATGCCGGATACTGCCAATTACGAAGTATATGACAAAAAATATGCCCTGTACCGCAAGACCATAGATGCCCTTGATTCGGTGTGGGACAGCTACCAGGAGCTGATGGGATAAAAAGCAGGGCAGAAACCGACATCATAACGACAGGAAAAGGAATGGCACATGAACTTCATTTTTGATATGGACGGCGTACTTATTAACAGTGAACCTCTTCATGCCCGC
>JAAXZX010000010.1 GCA_012719645.1 Clostridiaceae bacterium | reverse complement strand
TTTGTCGTGATCGGAATCATGATTGCCGTGCTGGCGGCACTTAACGGGTATGTCGGGCTTAAAACACCTGTCCTGTAGGTTGCCAGGGTTGCCGGGAGAGTTCCCGGCAGCATCGGAAAAGGCAAAGCCATTGAACATAGAGATAAGATGAGGAAATACCACATCAACGCCCGGTTTTGGATGAAAATCCTCCCTGCTGCCGTCCTGGTCCAGATGAAACTGCAGTTGATTTGTGTTTTTCATTCCAAACACATGCAAGTATTTCGTCTATAGTTTCCTGGTTTGCCGGTTTTCGTATTATTCGCAGCGGATCAACAGACATCAGCTCATAAATATTATCCATTGAGGTCACAAAAACGATGTTACAGGCGGGTCTCGATTTGGAAAGCTCCAACTGCCGTATTCTTTTCGCAGTTTCAAGACCGGTGAGTTTTTTCATGAGATAATCGAGAAAAACCAGGTCAAAGCTGACATCTTCCTTGCACAGCAGGTCAATGAGCTCTTCTCCGCTTCCAAATCGCCAGATGTTGAATGTATTATTGTTTTTCTCGCCGTATTGACGGATGGATGCCTCCATTTGCTCGCAAAAGACAGGGAAATCATCACAAATACCTATATTAAGCATTTTAACACCTCGTAACGGGCTGGTTTTAACCATAAAGGTACTTCATAAATTTTAACTTAACATAATTCAAATTTCAAGTGTATTTATACCTTTATGATTGGTTAAGCTGATCAGATATAATTGTTACAGTTAAGACAGGGTGATGATATATGGAAATAGACTACAAGGCTCTTGGTAAAAGAATTGCGAAACGCCGGAAAGTGCTTAACCTGACGCAGGACGACGTGGCGGAAGCTACCGGTCTGAGCAATAACCATATCTCAAATATAGAGAATAATCATTCGATTCCAAGTATTGACACATTGGTTAAAATTTGCGAAGCTATTGATACGACGCCGAATTACCTGCTGCTGGGGATCTCTGCGCATATGGATGCAGAAGAAGATCTGCGCAATCAAATCATCGAAAGGCTAAAACTGTGCAATCAGAAAAAACTCAAGCTAATTGAACGATTTATATCGTGGATTATTGATGAAGATATATAGGTAGATGTGAATAATGATACACCATTGCTTTGTAAGTTTAACGTCAGGATAGCAGAGAGGGGACGTTTCCATATCCGATCGTCCCCGGTTTTATATGTATATAGCAATTAGCATTAGGGGGAAGAGCCTGTGAAAGTGATAGGAATATCCGGGAGCCCAAGAAAAGACGGGAACACGGAGATACTTGTAAGAGAGGCGCTTAAGCCCTTTTATGAAAGAGGCTGGGAAGTAACCGAGTTCTTCCTGAGCAGTAAAACTATAAAACCCTGTATAGGCTGCGAAACCTGCATCGAGACCGGAAAATGCGTTATTGAAGATGATGATATGGAGCTCCTGATAAGTGAGCTCGAAGACTGTGACGCTCTGATTATAGGGTCTCCCGCGTATTTCAGGAATGTGACGGCACAGCTCAAAGCCCTGTTTGACAGAAGTTTTGTCTTCAAAAACAGAAAGTTATTGGCCGGCAAACCAGGAGGGGCCATCACTGTAGGAAGAGGGGAAGGCGGGGGGCAAAGCCTTGTGCTTTTAATCATACATAATTATTACCTGTCTGAAGGGGCGATCTGCGTCCCGTGTGAGATCAATGGTTTATCGGCAAGGGCGGATAAGCCAGGTGATATCCTGAAACAGGAAAACCGGCTCAGGCAGGCAAGGGTATTGGGCGAGAACATTATCAGGTATGCAGAAATGCTGCTAAGAGGTTGATCGGAATCCCGGCAGCTACTGTCCATATACATATACTTGGTGATATAATTGGAAGAAAAAACGCAGCATTAGGATCAAGGAGGATGGCTTATGAAGAAGATTCAAATAGCAGACGGGATACACATGCTTACCATGAATGTTGAGGACATACTGTTTGAGGGAATCTGGGAAATCGCAAACGGGGTAACCCTCAACTCATATATAGTCCAGGGAGAGAAAACCGCGATAATCGATGGTGTAATCGGTTGGGACGGAGTGCCCGAAACCCTGTATAAAAACATGGAGGAGATCGGCGTTGCCCCCGGGAGTATAGATTATCTGATCGTTAACCATATGGAACCTGACCATTCAGGCTGGATTTCAAACTTCCGAAAAATCAGGGATGACTTTACAATAATATGTACTGACAAGGCCGCAAAGATGGTTTCTTCCTTCTATGGTGAAGACAAAATAAGGGTCGTTAAGGAAGGGGATACCCTGGACCTTGGAAAGGGAAAGGTATTGAGTTTTCATCCCGTGCCGAACGTCCACTGGCCGGACACCATGTATACCCATGAAAAAGATACAAAAACCCTGTTCTCATGCGATATGTTCGGCTCATTCGGCAGGATGGGTGAACACTGCTTTGATGATGAGCTCACGCCCGAGGAGAAGGACTTCTTTGAATTCGAGGGAATAAGGTATTATTCCAACGTAATGGCAACCTTTACATCAAGCGTGAAAAAGGCAATTGAAAAGGCAAAGTCGCTGGAGATAAAAACCATAGCGCCCGGCCATGGCCCGGTATACAGAAGGAATCCCGGGAAGATCATGGACGACTACTCAAGGTTTGCCCGGTACGCCGAGGGCGCGGGTAAGAATGAAGTCGCAATCCTTTGGGGATCCATGTACGGGATGACCGCAAAGGCTGTTGAATACGCTGAAGGCATACTCCAAAGGGAAGGCATAAAGTACAACAAGCTGGAAATGCCCCTTGAAAGTGAAAGCGAAATGGTCGCTGCCGTTCTTAAGTCCGCAGGTGTAATTATCGCAGCGCCCACGTACGAGTACAAGCTTTTCCCGCCGGTTGCGGCAGCCTTAAATGAGCTTGGCAGAAAGAGAATAACAGGCAAGGCAGCATTCAGGTTCGGGTCATATGGATGGTCCGGCGGCGCAGAGAAGGAACTGTATGAAATAATGGAAAGGAACAAGATGAACTGGGACCTCATAGAATCCGTGGAGTTTGAAGGGGCGCCCGGGGCAGAAGACCTTAAGAAGGTGGAAGCCGGAGTATTGGAGCTTATAAAAAAGATGAGGGAAAGGGTAGTATTATAATTATGCGACAAGAAACTCCATTTCGACGATAATCTGATCGCTGAAATGGAGTTTCTGTTTAGGAGGAAATGTGGAAAAAGGAGTGGTAACATGAGAACAGCCTGGATGACAGGCTGTTGTTTTTTATTATTGGGATATGCTGCACGGCACCTTCGTTATGGTGATGGAGTCTTCGCGGGTTGAAATAGCAATTTCCTATTCTAAAAAAAGAATATATGACATATTCATATGTTATCCGACTTCATAAAATGTATTTATGATATTGTATATGGTTAATCCTTCGCAAGTGTTTACCTGATTTCCCGGATCCTCGCAGGGAATACTTGCCCACGTCTATGTGGACACCAATGGAATAAAGCATACATTGAAATCCTGGCAAGGGAGGTCCTGGTATGATAAATGCTGCTTTAATGAGAAAAAGGCAAGCTCTGTTTTTATTCATATTGGCTTTCTTAATGGTTGCTTTTCTCACCGGATGCGGGCGTACAGCGGTTGAGAAAAATACCGAAGAGCCGGATATGGAAAAAACGTGGGAAACAGTTGATCCGGACGCAGTATTAAGCCAGTCGGAAGCAAAGTAGTTCGCAAACTCATTTATCGACGAACTTGCGGAATTTATCCAGTTGGGTGAGGAATATAGAAACCTCGGCATGCAGATACAAAGCAAATATGCCTATGGGTATGCCGCGGCTTCCATTTCCTCCATGCGGCTGTGTGTGGATACGCTTCTGCATGTCGGCGGCGAGGGCGCGACCCTTGAGGAAGTCGTAGGCTCCCGGATTGCTGACTGGGATGAAATCGCGGCGTATAATTATGCTTCACCATTCCCATGGGTTTTTGAAGGTTTGTCCTTGCATGCGCAGGATAAGCTTGAAGAGGCACAGGAATGTTATTATAACGCGGCGCTTAACCCGGAATACGATCTTGAAAACGGGGGTGTGATAGTTTATGTATTGGCAATGCTGGATAACGATGATCTTAAAGAATTAAAACATAAACTGACCGGACTGGAAGACCAAATATATGAAGCTGGAATTGCCGAGCCCAGTAAATGCCCCCGGGATAAGTACTGTTTCAGCGATGAATATCTTAATGCCCTTGGACAGGAAGAACTCATTGCAAGTGATGGCGATTTTGCAAATGCCATGGTGTATTTTGAAACCGCATTGGTAGTTGCCCCTTTTAACGGGGACAATTATGCTTCATGCGCAATCGCATCCCTGTACTCGGGTGATATGGACAAGACCATTTTCTATGTCAACGAAGGCCTTTGGGCCGATCCTGATCATGAAGGCCTGAATCTGATGGCTGAATTGCTGAATGAAAGGAGGCCATAAACATGAAACCAAGCAGGCTGGCCATATTGCTGATCCTTGTTTTGACCATGTTATATACCACGACTGTCATACATGTATCACAGGCTGCAATCCCTCCGGGTTTCGACCGGTCACGCGTCAGGCTGGAAACCAAGACAGGACATAAAGTGGTTCTACAGTGTGACCAGATTGAATTCTACGGTACCTTGATAAGGCAGGTTCCGATATCCGAAAAGGAACTTGAAGATCTCATCAGGCAAACCATGGAGGATCTCGGTATTGACAGCCTTGAAAAGCTCAACGAAATCGTGAACAAAGCAGAACAATGGGACGAGATCACCCAGGAAGAAATAGATCAGTTCATACAAGACTTGACAAGGACTGTAAAACTTGTACCAAATGCTGATAAGGTGGCCAATATCCTTAGTATCCTTAACAGAATCAGGACAAACAGGGACCCCACGAAATCTGTTGATGAGTTCTTGTATGGCTTATTGAAGGACGGTATTATTGATCAGCTTGAAAAAGCCCTGGAGGATGCGATCGAACTGTTGATAAGAGAAGGAAAAGAGCCTGACGCTTTATTTACGGATTTAATGGATGAATATAATGATTTGAAAGGTGCCAAGAGCAAGCTGAGCGCCCTCAAAAACTATTGGGAATATCTGAAATTTTTACTTGAGAAGTATAAACAGGACGTGCAAAAGTATAAGGATCGGGCAGATGCCGCGATGGCCAAGGCGATGCTCAACGCATTTTACGAGGAACTTCAGAGAAGGATAGATAAGCTCAGGAACAGCAAAAGAGATGATAAACCCTACTGGGTCATTGAATTTGACAGGGCCACGGCACAGCGTCAGAATTTTTCGTTCTTCGGTGTTGGAGGCAACAATCAGACCTGGGAGCTTAACATGAGGCTTCAGCAAACAGAGCAGACAGGCGAATTCTCATTTGATAGCGAAAATGTGGCAGGAAGTGCCGCCGGTACATACGAAGGTGAATATACCATTAAGACTGACAGCGATCTTACTGCATTTGCCGCATTTCCCCAGGAGAGCGTAATGAATATAGGTGTTCACGGTGATGTGATGTTATGGAATATCAACTTGGCAAAACAAATAAACCCGCAAAATGAGTTTTACCTGGAACCGGTTTCACAGGGCATCGCGCATAACCTCCGTATTGTAAAAGGCCGATGCTCGGCCTACGTGCTCGAATCCGGAGAAATACAGCTTCATGTTGAGCCTGGAGAGGAAGTAATAATGAATACTTTCAGTGACATAAAATTTGTTATCAACGAAAAGAACTATAATCCAGCAAACTCCGAATTCCTTTATCACATTGCCCTTGATGCGGAGATCAAAGCCGTACCGTATGAAAAAATGGTTTTTGTCGATTATGCTGATAAAGGTTATTTGGTTGCCAGTAATCCGAAATACGATTGGGACGCGTTGAGGAATAACCTTGCAGAGGGTCTTGAGATCGCAGTGATGTTCGACGAGGCAGAAATGAGAGAAGAACCGGACTTCTATGACTGGGATGATTCCGAGATCTGGAAGCCCTGGGATGAATCAATCAAGACCATGCGTATCGTTAAATAGCGTGTGAAACGTCACGGGAAACGCCACGGAGACTGTCCCCGTGGCGTTTTTTATTATAGTCCGGCATGACAAACTGCGGCAATCCACAAAGCTTGACTTCTTCCACCAAAAATGTCCTTGACAGAATAATCAAACAGAGATAAAATGAGTACATACTCAATGAGTGGAGAGTCAATAATGAGGGTATCTACAAGGCAGGTTCAAAAACAAAATACTCGTAAAAAGATAATGGAAACTGCCTATTCGGTTATTTCAAACAAGGGATTCTCGGTTCCTTCAAGCGTTATCGCGGAAGAAGCAGGAATCTCACACGGTTCAATCTTCGCCCACTTTCCGACCATGAATGACCTGTTGAATAACCTGCTGTCAGACTTCGGGGATAAAATGGGAGCAAGGCTGCATATGCTCGCAAAGAAAAGTGACAGCGTGGATAATTTGCTGAAGGAGCATTTGAAGGTCCTGGAAGAATACGAAGCATTTTATTCAAGGTTAATTTCAGAAAAGAACCGGTTGCCTGATGAAGCAAAAACCACTTTCGCTGTTATTCAATCTACCCTGGCCCTGCATTTCAGCAATGTCATTGAACGCGAAATATCAAAGGGGACAGTCAGGAAACTGCCAACTCATATGTTGTTTAATACATGGCTCGGACTGGTTCATTATTACCTGATGAATAAGGATTTCTTCTCGGATGGCAATGAGTCTGTAATTAAAAACTATGGCCCCGAATTGCTGTCTTTCTATCTGAAAATGATTAAAAATGAAAGAGGGGTATATGAATGAAAACATGTATTGCTTGCGGTATGCCTATGGAGGACATTTCGGACTTTGCTGGAAACGATCCGGGTAAGGATTATTGCGTCCACTGTGCGCGTCCGGATGGAGAAATGCAGTCTTTTGAAGAAAAGCGAGAAAACCTTGCAAGTTTTATAGTAAGGACCCAGGGATTCAATGAAAACGCCGCCCGGAAAATCGCTGAAGACATGATGCGCAAACTGCCTGCATGGAAGGATTACTTTTGCTGAAAGAAGTGATGTGTATGGGAGAGTTATCCAGGCTTCCCAATGTGGGCAGGGTCCTGGAGAAAAACCTTAATGAAATCGGAGTCTTTACCGCCGAGCAACTGAGAGAGATGGGCAGCAGGGAAGCGTTTATCCGCATAAGGATGATCGATCCCGGCGCCTGCCTGCATATGCTATATGGTATCCAGGGAGCAATTGAGGGTATCAGGGACAATTTGCTGCCGGAGAGCACCAAGCGTGATCTCAGGGAATTTTACAAGCAATTATGCGGTTGAGGCATACCAGGGGACAGTCCCCGTGGTGTTTGCCGCAGAGTCTGCCCCTTTGGCAAATTTACAACAGGAGGGATTGTTGTATGGAGTTCATTGGAAAGGATAAGATTAAAGCGCTGATGAATCCCGGAGTTATATCGAGACAATTGCTGAGCCCAGGCAATTCTTCGAGCAAAAGGGTTACCATTACAGAGGTTCACCTGGAACCCGGAGCCAGCCAGCCAAGACATATCCATGACGCTTCCGAGCAGACCTGGTACGCAGTACAGGGAAAAGGAAAACTCCTGCTGGCGGATAATGCCGAGCAGGAATTCAGTGCGGGTGATGTTGTCAGGTTTGAGGATAAAGATGTCCACGGGCTGCTGAATGACGGGGATACTGAATTTGTATATATTTCTGTAACAGCCCCGCCGATTGATTTTGGGTACGCCTATAAAGAATCAAAAAATTAAGGCAATGCCTTGCTTTCGTAGTGCTTGTACAAGGAATGGAACTTCCCGCTGTATCCTTTGTGCCAGGGCTTTCTTTTCCCGCAAAAATGCAGGATTACCGTGTTTCTCATGATATAGTCCATATCGCATATGTTGTTTGATATAATCCTGTAGTAGTTGTAATATCTGGTGTCATAGTTATACAGCTTCTCGTCCAGGCATTTAATCTGCTTTGAATAGAGTGTGTTGATGATATCCTGGTCCGGCAGGATGAGCTTCAGGCGATTCTTCTCAATAAAATCATATATAACTTTTTCGTCCACAAGCTTTCTCTGGAGTTCCAGGTTCATAAGCAAAACGCCCGAATTGAAATATGCATCTATTTTATACGGATACAGGCGGATACGGTTGATCTCCTTGACTGCCAGCACATTGTGGTATGCCGCCGCGTAAAGGTAGCCATCAAGATCCGTTTCATATAATTCACGCAAAGGGTTGATAACCAGGATATCGGGATCCAGGTAGAGGATCCGGTCCAGGTCCCCGGGGAGGAATTTGCAGGCCAGGAGCCTGTAATACATTTCTTTGGGATAATTGAGGACTACGGGCGCATTCCGGAAACAACCGCCGTCTATCTTCACCACAAACAGTTCCTGTCCATAACCCCTGACAAATCGCTCTATGTCGGCTACTTCATCATCCTTGATACTTGAGTGCATAAGATAGATTCGGAAATACTCGCCCGGATTGTTTATAAACAATGAAACCAGCATTACCTTAAGCGGTCTTATGTACTTGGAGTCCAATGTTACAAGCAGATTCATATACGTTTACCACCCTCGTTGGAATATGGTATTTCAACCTTATCGGGGATGAAGAATTGCTCTCACGCCATTATTTGTATTCGGGCAGCCAGGAACCATGTGCTTCAATTAAATCATCCACCATCCGCACGATTTCATCAATGGATAATTCCGAACCGGTATGGGGATCGAGCATTGCTGCATGGTATATATGTTCCTTTTTTCGTGTTACTGCTGCTTCAATGGTAACCAGGTGTACATTAATGTTTGTCATATTCATGGCAGCCAGTTGTACCGGCAGCCTGCCTATGCGGCAGGGCTTAATACCTGTGCCGTCAATCAGGCACGGTACTTCAACACAGGCTTCATGCGGCAGGTTTTCTATTATCCCTCCTGTGTTTAAAACATTGCCGCCTATTTTATACGTCTTATTTGTTACTATTGAATCGATTATGTACGAGGCGTATTCCTCCGTACGTTCATGTGACAGGGTCGGATTCCTGACAAGTTCGTCCCTTTGTCTTTCCCATCCTTTTATCTGATTAATGCAGCGTCTCGGGTATTCATCCAGCGGAATATTATATCTGTCGATCAACTCGGGATATTTGCTTTTAATAAAGAAAGGGCAGTATTCGGCATTATGCTCACTGGATTCTGTGCAATAGTAGCCGAGCCTTTTTATATATTCAAATCTCACCATGTCATTGTGCTTTTCTTTTTCGTTCTTTTCAACCGCTCTTTTCCTGATTTCCGGATACAAGTCTACACCATTCCTGTCATGGATTTCGAGGAGCCATGCCATGTGGTTGATTCCTGCTATCAGATCCCTGCGTCCTTCAAGTCTGTCCTCCATTCCAAGTGCTTTCAGCAAATCGCGCGAACAACATTGCACACTGTGGCATAAACCGACTGTTTTAATGGGGGTATACCTGAGCATATATCCTGTTAATATGGACATTGGGTTGGTGTAATTCAGAAAATAGGCATTCGGGCAAACTTCTTCCATATCACGGGCAAAACCCTCCAAAACAGGAATCGTTCTGAGTGCCCTCATAATACCGCCGATACCAAGAGTATCCCCGATTGTTTGCCTGAGTCCATACCTTTTGGGGACTTCAAAATCAATTATTGTACATGGATCGTATCCGCCGACCTGGATGGCATTTATGACAAAGTCCGCCGATCTGAGCGCGTCTTTGCGCTGCTCTGTTCCCAGGTAGGTTTTAACAACGGCACGGCCATTGTTAATGTTCCTGTTTATAGCCTGAAGCATTAATTCTGATTCTCTCAGGCGTTCAACATCTATATCATAAAGGCATATTTCACAGTCTCTCAATGACTCGACACTTAAACAATCCCCCAGCACATTCTTTGCAAAAACCGTGCTGCCTGCACCCATGAATGTTATTTTCACCATATTATCTCCTCCCTTAATATACTCTCGTTTTCTTCACTTATCTTCGTTTTTCGCAGAATTTCACTTCGATTTGCTTAAGCTTTCCCCCTAGATGTTGCATAAATCTGGTAGCTCTGTGGTTTCAGGCAGAGAAAATAAACCGCATGT
>JAAXZX010000085.1 GCA_012719645.1 Clostridiaceae bacterium | reverse complement strand
AGGACGGGCTCAAAATTGCTCAGGAAGGGATGGTTAAAAAAGATATTCCCTTCCGTGTCAACTACCATGATCTTTTCATCAAGCTCCACAGCGGATGTGGAAAACATCTCGCGGACGACCTGGTAATCTATGTCCAGGGCGATCAGCCCGGTAAGCTTTTGTGTTTCCATGTTATAAACGGGACAGATATATGACATGACGCTGAAATAGTTGTCGGGGTAATATTCCACTTCGTGAACGGTAGTCCACACCTCTTTCGACTTTTTCTCACGCATGATGCCGAAATAAGTGGAGGCAAACTCGAAAACCTCCGCTTCGTCTATGGAAAGCGTGCTGGAATAAACATGGCCGTTTTCGCTTACGATATGCGCGCCCTTGATGAAGGGCTGGGTACCGATAGTTCCAAGAAGCAGCGAACTTATTTCATTCCGCCGCTCGATAAGCTCCTTGTCGGAGTCGTAGCCGGTTATGGAGAGAAGCTCCATCACCTTGGGGTTTGAACCCAGCGCGTTTCCTGTGCTGCGGATGATGTCCGTCATGAGATCGAACTGAGACTTTATTTTATTCGTGACCATTACATTATAGTCAACCTCAAACTTGCGGAATTCATCAAGGTACACATAACGGTTGGTAACCCACATGGTAACCAGCAGGAAAAACGTAAGTCCGGCCATTCCGATAAATATCCTGAAAGAAATAGATCTGAAACCCATCACATTGCCCCCCGGCATAACTGTACCGTTATTATAACTCAACAGGCAGCGTTAATGATATACTAAAATTTGTCGGTTTTTGTATAACTTTTGAATAACCTATCTCAAATATGCCTTTTTCCCATGTTTATGGTTCACAGAGAATTAACTGTATGATTATTTGTTGCTTTATGCCAAAAACTCTCTGGCAGCAGGTAAAAAATTTATTTGTTTTATTGATTTTTATGCTTTATTATATAAACATGCACTTTCTTATATAAACGTACCGTCAAGTCACTTAGTACTGGATGACTTACAGTTGCTTCATTTTTGCATAATGGGGGGGAGGCATGGAATGAAAAGGGTTCTGGTTGTCGACGATGAGTTTCTTGTGCGGCTTGGATTAAGGACAACTATGGACTGGGAAGCCCATGGATACAAGATAGTCGGAGAAGCCTCGAACGGCAAGGAAGCCCTTGAAATGTTTGATGAAGCGGATCCCGATATCCTGCTGACCGATGTCAAAATGCCTGTCATGGACGGGTTCAAACTTATAGAAGAAGCCCGTAAAAGGAAGAAAAACCTCCAGATCGTCATATTAAGCCACTATGACGAGTTTTCCTACGTGCAGAAAGCCCTTGAGTTCGGAGCCACCCAGTACATCCTCAAGTCCGAGATGAATGAACAGAAACTGATCGACCTTTTTAAGAAGCTTTCCCTGAAGGAAAAAGAACAGTCGTCCGAGGAAACCGATTTAAAGACCGAGAGGGAAAACTATCTGAAGGACCTCCTTTTCGGAAAAGCTCCCGATGACGATTTCGCCGCCGGTACCGGGGCGGCTCCGCCTGCCGGCCTTTTCAGCGGGAACGCATATATTGCCATCAGGGGTTTCTGTGAAACCTCAATGCTTCACGAGGATTCAAGGAAAATGCTGTCCCAGACGGTAAAAACCATAGTGGATAAGGCTTTTTCCGATGCTTCCACCGTATTGTTCTTTTACAAGGAACAGCTTTACTTTACGTCCATCGTAAATGTAAAAGACGGCAGCATCATTACGGGCCTGCAGGATGCAGTGAAAGCCATGCATCAACTGATAAGGAATATCAAGCAGTATTTTGAAGTGGTAGAGCAGATTGGCCTGAGCCGGCTGGGAAAGCCTGAGGGATTTCCGGCCATGATAGGAGAGGCCGAACTTGCCCGGAAGGTCTGCTTTTTTTCACTGCAGCCTGTCGAGGTTTTTTACCCGGAGATGGTCCGGGGGAAGGAAAAGAATATAAGGATAAGCCACAGCAAGCTGTCCTACTTCATCGATGAGAAGAATAAGACAGGCCTCAGGGAATACATTTCAGGGGTATTCAATGAACTGAAATCCGAAAGGAACTACAAAACGTTCAAGAACACCGTTATTGACCTGCTTTCGATGGCCAGGACCATCTGCGAGGAGCAGAAAATCGACCAGACATCGTCCCTGTCCCCTGCCAAATTCTCTTATGAGAATTGCCTGGTCATGCCTTTTATCGATAATGTTGAGACCTATATACAGGAACTCTACGCAGCCATCGCCGATGCAGCCGTGAACCGTGAGTCGGCCTATTCGGCCCTGGTGCAGAACACCATTGCCTATATAAAGAACAACTATTCAAAAAACATCAGCCTTTCCGACGCGGCAGCGGCAGCCGAGGTTAGCAGCAGTTACCTGTCCCTGATTTTCAAGCAGGAAACAGGTGTGAATTTCAGCAATTACCTTACCGATTACCGTATGGAAATGGCAAAGAAGATGCTGGTGAGCACCAACAAAAAGATTTACGAGATAGCTGAAGATATCGGATTCTCCAGTCCCTACTATTTCAGCAAGGTTTTCAGGGAATATACGGGCATGACCTGCAAGGAATACAAGGATAAGTATACAGGAATGCATTGATGGGTCGGCATGCCGACCTAAAAATTTTTATAAATATAATAAAAAATTTCAAAAAAGACTTCCGTGCAGCAAAAAATTGTTAAACAAGTATAAAAACATTGCATTTCTTTACCATTTTTCATGGCCCTACAATTTAATATAGAACAATTTGCGGTTGGATCATGGGGTCTGCGCCGCTGTTTCCATGAGCCAGCCTGCCATTTTAAGCACGGAGGACTATCATGAAACTGCGAAAAAACAACGCTGTCAGTGAACACGCAGGAAGATACGGGAAGTTTTTCAGTGTATTTTCAACCTTCCGCGCAAAGCTGATCATTGCCTTTTTACTTACCATTCTGCCCATTGTTCTTCTCGGCCAGATATCATATACCAGGGCATCGTCGTCCATCAGGGAAACTGCGGAGATTACGTCTCTTGAAACCATCAAGCAGATCACCAGGTACCTGAGCAAATCCATGACCAATATAGAGGCTATTTCAAAACAGATATCCGAGGACAGGGATCTTCAGAAATATTCAGTTTCTGTGGATCAGCAATACACATCGGCCATTGCGGAATCCAGGGATCGCCTCAATCAAACCCTTGTCACACTGAAGGCAAGGAGCCAGGAAATCGGAGAAATAGCCATTCTGTTGGGGAACAACAGGTCGGTCATCACCCATAACTCAGGTATTGAGAAAAACGCGCTGGAGAATCTGCAGGAAGATTCCCTGATGAAAGAAGCCCTGGAAAGCGAAAGAAATATGTTGTGGGCGGGAAGTCACCCAAAGCTGGATGAGCAATTGTCAAATCCCTCGTCCTATGCCATGTCGCTGATCCGTCCCATCAGGGGCGCGGGTTTATCCCAGGCCAGGGGATTTATAGTCATTGACATTAAGGAGCAGCTGATAACTGATGCCTTTAAGGACGTAAACACCGGCAAAGGCAGCGAGTTGCACATCATAAGCCCGGACGGCAGGGATATCGTCTATGGATTTGATGATACGGCCGAAGAGCTTGTCAACATATCCGCCGGCGAGGAATCCATCACAGGTCTGGAGTTTTTCAGGAAGATAACGGAGAGCGAAGGGGAAACCGGAGCCTTTGCCGACCGGTACAAAGGTGAAGAACACCTTGTCCTGCATGCGCGGGTCGGGGATTCCGGGTATGTCCTGGTAGGTCTCATTCCTGCACGGAACTTCCTGGTTTCCGCGGAAACCATTAAAGGTACAACATTATGGCTTACCGTCCTTGCCGCGTCGGTTGCTCTTGCCATAGGCCTTTTCCTTGCTGTGGGAATGGGAAGGGTGCTGAACCAGTTGATCCATTCATCCCGCAAGGCTGCCGGCGGGGATTTTACCGTCAGTTTCGCGGCCGGAAGGAATGATGAATTCGGCACCCTGGCGGCCGCATTCACATCCATGATTGACAATATGAGAAAACTCATAGAAAACGCTGCCGGCGCGGCCAGAATAGTTATCGAATCGGCCAGTACGGTCGCTTTGACTTCAAAGGAGGCAGCCGCAGCTTCCCAGGAGGTAGCAAACGCAGTGGGCGAAATATCCAGGGGCGCCACGGAACAGGCCGTCGATGCGGAACAATGCACCGACAAGATGCGGCAGCTTGCTCTTCAGATCAATTCTGTTTCCAGGTATGCCGGAGATATTGTTTCCTATTCCAGGGGAGCGGCTGAACTTACCGACAAGGGTCTTGTTTCGGTGAGGGAGCTTGAAAACAAAGCAAAAGAAACCATTGAGATAACACAGGGATTTATTTCGGATATCCGGGCGCTGGAGGACAACTCCAGGTCTATTGGCAAAATTATAAACGTTATTGACAGTATAGCGGACCAGACCAACCTGCTTGCCCTGAATGCGGCTATCGAAGCAGCAAGGGCAGGGGACGCGGGCAGGGGATTTGCCGTTGTCGCCGATGAAATCAGGAAACTGGCGGAGCAATCGGCATCAGCCACAAAGGAGATAGCCAAAATCATCAAGGATAACGGAACGCAGACGGCGCTTGCTGTCAAAAGGGCGGAGATGTCCCAGAACATACTGAAAAACCATAATTCCGCCCTGGAAAATACCCTTGAGATTTTCGGAAAGATATCCCGGTTCACCGATTCACTCGTTCAAAAGGTTGATGAGATTATGGGCGGGGTGGATCTCATGAACCGGTTCAAGGATGATGCCACGCTTGCAATACAGAACATCTCGGCAGTTTCCCAGCAGATTGCAGCAGCCACACAGGAGGTTAACGCGTCCTCCGAGGAACAATGCTCATGCATTGAGCAGCTTTCTTCCTACGCGCAGCAGCTGGATTCAGCGGCAAATATGCTCAGTGAAGCCATCGCCAGTTTCAAGATCAGCTAAGGGTATCTAAAAATTTTTTAGTATATCAAATAGCATTGCAGTATTGATAAAAATGTAACAAAGACAGACTTAAATATTGTGAAGAAAATCAAAATCCACTCCATTTAGCTTCAAAAACGCAGATACTAAAATGAAGATGTGAAGAAGGCTGATATGGAAATTGCATGCGATCCATTAGTCAGCTGGGATGCGAAGGCTGTGTAAGCTCCTTTGCATTTGAGCGACACAAACCAAGTCAAACTCAATTTTAAAAGGGGGAATTAGTGAATGAAGAAACTCAGACGGGCATTAGTACTGATGATGGCCTTGGTTCTGGCTCTGACATTTGCAGCCTGTGGTTCCCAGGGCGGAACGAACACTACTCCTACACCTTCATCCAACCAGGGATCAAGCGGCCAGAGCGGCCAGAATAATCCGGGTTCATCCTCGGGCTTCAACTGGCGTGCGTATGAAGGCACAACTCTGAACATTATGTTCAATCAGCACACCTATGCTGACGCAGTCATTACGAAGCTGCCCGATTTCGAGGCCAAGACCGGAATAACCGTACAGTACTCTGTTACTCCGGAAGAAAACTACTTCGACAAGCTGACCACCGCTCTGAACAGCCGTTCCGGCAATCCTGACATCTTCATGACAGGCGCCTACCAGGTTTGGGAGTATGCTCCGGCCGGCT
>JAAXZX010000084.1 GCA_012719645.1 Clostridiaceae bacterium | reverse complement strand
TCTCTATTTTTCCTGTGCCAATTTCTAAAAAATGCTGTATACTGTTATACATGAAGATGTCACCCTTTCGTTGAGTTTTTGTTGCAAATTCTTATCTTAACAGGATGACATCTTCTTTTCAATTCCTCTGGCCTTTTTTCCTATTTACCCTACAGTAACTTTACGCTAAGAAAAAAATGTTTGAAGATCATTATCTTATACATTATAATGCTATTAATAAATTAAAGTCCACCCATACACAGCGGACTTTCGCGCATGCCCGGAATCATGAATGGCTTAAACACCCATGCGCGGCATATATATCAGTAAACGCGCCAAACAAGATCCAGGAAGCATTTTTCGCAGCAGGAAAGGAGTTTTGATTATGGCAGGAAAACTGAAGGTTGGCATTGTAGGCGGAACGGGAATGGTAGGGCAAAGATTTGTAGCCCTTCTGGAAAACCATCCCTGGTTTGAGGTCACTACCATAGCGGCCAGCAGGAACTCAGCGGGAAAGACCTATGAGGAATCGGTCGCCCACAGGTGGAAGCTTTCTTCCAAAATGCCTGAGAATGTGAAGAACATCGTCATCAAGGACGCATCCAACGTGGAAGAAGTGGCCGGCGAGGTTGATTTCGTCTTTTGCGCCGTGGATATGAAAAAGGATGAGATCAGGGCCCTGGAAGAAGCCTATGCGAAGGCTGAAACGCCGGTTGTTTCCAATAACTCGGCCAACCGCTGGTCTCCTGACGTGCCCATGGTCATCCCGGAGCTCAACCCCGACCATATCCATGTCATAGAAGCCCAGAGAAAGCGGCTGGGGACAAAGAGAGGTTTTATCGCCGTAAAACCCAACTGTTCCATCCAGAGCTATGTGCCCGCGCTCCATCCCCTGTTGGAATACGGTCCCGTAAAGGTCCTGGCATGCACATACCAGGCCATATCAGGCGCCGGAAAATCCTTTGCCGACTGGCCTGAAATGGTTGACAACGTAATCCCGTTTATTGGCGGGGAGGAAGAAAAAAGCGAGCAGGAACCCCTCAAGATATGGGGAGAAATCAAGGATGGCGCCATAACCAAGGCCGACAAGCCGCTTATCACCACCCAGTGCATAAGGGTTCCGGTAACAGACGGGCATATGGCCGCGGTTTATGCCAGCTTTGAAAAGAAACCCGCCAAAGATGAGATCATCCAGTTGTGGCGCGCATTCGAAGGCGTTCCCCAGAAGCTTGATCTTCCCAGCGCTCCCAAACCATTCATCACCTACTTTGAGGAAGACAACAGGCCCCAGACAAAACTGGACCGCGATCTTGGAAACGGCATGGGAATATCGGTTGGAAGGCTCCGCGAGGATACCCTGTTCGACTATAAATTCATCAGCCTTTCCCATAACACGGTAAGGGGCGCTGCCGGCGGCGGTGTGCTCATAGCCGAGCTTCTCAAAGCGGAAGGGTACATCCAGGCAAAGTAAAGCGAAGCAGCATAACAACAGGGCGGGGGTCAGACTCCGCCCTGTTTTGTCCGCTTTGAACAGGCTCATGTACAGCATCAGCGACAGGGCCCCGAATGCCTGGAATGAAACCAATGCGGTGACTACGCCAAACACGTCGGCGATCCATCCTATAACAACGGCCGGCAACGCATAGGTCAGGCTTGCCGTAAATGATTTTATGGAGCCCATGGATGCCCGGTGCCTGTCGGTAAACAGCTTCTGGGACATATCTCCCTGGGCTACGTTCATCACATCATAGAACAGCGCGTTAGCTTTTAATACTACAGGAAAAAATTGATATGAATAACCCGTCCATGTCTTATATAATGAAGGAAAGAATGCGAGAAGGAGGGAGAATTATGAGAGCATTGTTTATCGGCGGTACCGGCGCCATCAGTTCCGCTGTTTCCAGGCTGGCAGTCCGGGAAGGATGGGAACTTTATTTGCTTAACAGGGGCAACCGTCCTGAAAGGGTGCCTGATGGTGCAAGGATCATCCAGTGCGATATAAGCCAGGATTCAGAAGTCGCCCGTCTTATTGGAGATATGACATTCGACGTGGTGGCCGATTTCATTGCATATGTGCCCCAGCAGGTTGAGCGCGATATTCGGCTGTTCACAGGCAAGACATCGCAGTATATATTTATAAGCTCTGCATCGGCCTATCAAAAGCCCCTTTCCCATTACAGGATCACCGAAAGCACACCACTTGCCAACCCCTACTGGGAATATTCCAGGAACAAGATAGCCTGCGAGGAGCGTCTGATGCATGAATACCGGAAGAATGGGTTCCCTGTGACCATTGTCAGGCCAAGCCATACCTATGATGAGCGGAACATTCCGCTGGCTGTCCATGGCCGGAAGGGGAGCTGGCAGGTCATCGACAGGATCATGAAGGGAAAGCCTGTCATAGTCCATGGCGACGGATCATCCCTTTGGACCCTGACCCACAATACCGATTTTGCCAAGGCATTTGTGGGCATTATGGCGAACCCCGCAGCCATAGGCGAGGCGGTTCATATTACCTCCGACGAGTCCCTTACCTGGAATGCGATATATGACTGTATCGGCCGGGCATTGGGAGTGACGGTAAAAAAGGTTCATGTTTCCTCGGACTTCCTTGCGGCGTGCGATCCTGAACTGTACGGATCCCTCCTGGGGGACAAGACCTACAGCGTGGTCTTTGACAACAGCAAGATCAAGCGCCTGGTTCCCGGTTTTACCGCCACCATGCGCTTCGACCAGGGCGTGAGGCTGTCCATCGAGTATATCTTGTCCCATCCCGAGCTGCAGGTTGCCGATGAGGAATTTGATAGTTTTTGCGATAAAATAATTGCAGCCCAAAATCAGGCACTGGAAATCTTTCGTTCATAGATTCATCCGCAAAAAGGCCTGTCCAAGCCGGACAGGCCTTTTTCTTTTCCTGTAAGCACTCCTTTGGCAATCCAAAAGACATTAGCAATCATGGCCTGTCTGCATAATATGAAGTAGGACAAACTTCCCTGTAGGGAAAGGGGGCGAAAAAATGGATAAATACGAACTTGACGAACTGAGAAAAACGCTTAAGTCCGAAATCAAGGCAGAGATAAAGGCCGATCTGGATCTTGTTTGGGATGACGAGGACCAGAACAACAGGCAGCGGCAGTTCAACAAGCAGATCAACTACAATGTCCTGACCCAGAAGCAGTACCAGGGCCAGGGACAGAAGGCCGACAGCGATTCCGACAGTTTTTCCAAGGCTGACAGCCAGGCTGAAGCCGAAGGTGAAGTCGAGATTGAAGGCAAGGGCGACAAAGCTGATGACAAGAAGCCGCAGAAGTTCTATTAAGCAAATGAGTGGGGATTATATCCCCACTTTAACCCATATTTGATACGGCATAATGAAAGGGGTGGTGGCATGGAAACTCAGAAAGAACAGCAAAAAGGCAGGACCGGGGAAGACAGGTCAATCAGGCTGGACAAGGAAAGCATACAGTATAATAACCAGGATATGGACCAGCACCAGCGGGTTGATGTCAATCCCAGCCAGTTGAACACCCAGAACCTCAAAATTTACATCAGGAATAACAATGACCTGTCAGGCATAATAACCGGGGTCGCTTGCCTGGAGGGCTCAACCGAACGGGTTGCCAACGTTGAAATCCTTCTGTATTTCGGCCCGGAATGCAAATCGCCGGTACACAAGACCTGCTCCGATGCCAACGGGAATTTCAGGATAGATGATCTTCCCCCAGGTTTTTATACCATCTGCGCAAAATATGACGGTGATTACTGGTATAAATCCTACCACATCAAGGTCCTGCCGGGTCAGAAGGTATTTGAGTCCATTCGACTCAGGAGATCCTGTTGAGGCCCTTTTCCGGGCATAGCTAAAGGCTGCCTGTTATAGACAGCCTTTTTTGCACGGGAAGATACCTCAAACCTGCAGGGCAGTAAGCCTCAATACTACTTGGCATGGCACTGCGGATTACTGGATGATTTCAACCACAACCCTCTTATTGTCGCGTATGGCTGAGGCCTTCATAACAGTTCGTATTGCCTTCGCAATCCTTCCCTGTTTTCCGATTACCTTGCCCATATCGTCTTCCGATACCTTCAGTTCCAGGATGATGGAGTGCTCTCCCTCCACCTCGTTTACCGAGACCTCTTCCGGATGATCGACCAACGATTTGGCAATATGTTCCAGCAATTCTTTCATTGATAGTACCTCCTAGTACCTCCATTAAAGAGAATGGATTACTCTGTCACTCCTGCTATCTTAAGCAGTTTCTTAACGGTTTCCGTTGGCTGGGCACCGGTAGAAAGCCACTTCTTAGCCTTCTCAACATCCACTTTAATCTCGGATGGATTCGTAAGAGGATTATAGGTACCGATCTGCTCGATAAACTTGCCGTCCCGGGGAGACCTGGAATCGGCAACTACGATTCTGTAAAACGGCTTTTTCTTTGCGCCGATCCTTTTCAGCCTTATCTTTACCATGTTTTCACCACCTTTCTCCTGTTGCTGCTCAGTCATTTATAAATAAAGTTATTTATCAGCGGATCAGAAGGGCATTCTGAAACCGCCGGGACCTTTCATCATCCTGCTGCCCTTCTTGCCCTGGAAAGCCTTGATCATCTTCTGGACATCCTCAAACTGTTTAAGCAGCCTGTTCACTTCGGTGACCGATGTGCCGCTGCCCTTTGCGATGCGCTGGCGCCTGCTGGCGTTAAGTATGCCGGGGTTGCTTCTCTCCTGCGGGGTCATGGAACGGATGATCGCCAGCGTTCTTTCCATCTGCTTGTCGTCCAGATCAATCCCTTTGAGGGCCTTGGCATTAATCCCGGGCAGCATTCCCAGTATCTGGTTTAAAGGACCCATTTTCTTAAGCTGCTGCATCTGGTCCAGGAAATCATCCAGCGTAAACTGCTGGGAGCGCATTTTCCTCTCAAGCTCCATTGCCTTCTTCTCGTCGAAGGCTTCCTGCGCCTTCTCTATAAGGCTCAGCACATCTCCCATTCCAAGGATCCTGGAGGCCATGCGATCAGGGTAGAAGGGTTCCAGGTCATTCAGCTTCTCACCCATGCCCGCGAACTTGATGGGTTTTCCGGTAACAGCCCTTGCAGACAGCGCCGCCCCGCCCCTTGTATCGCCGTCCAGCTTGGTGAGTATTATTCCGTCTATACCCAGCTGCTCGTTAAACGACCCGGCGACATTGACGGCATCCTGGCCTGTCATGGCGTCCACGACAAGAAGTATTTCATGGGGCTTGACGCTCTGCTTGATGCGCCGCAGTTCCTCCATCAGTTCTGCATCCACGTGGAGCCGTCCCGCCGTGTCGATGATCACCACGTCAAACTGCATGGACTTTGCATGGTCTACAGCCTTTTTCGCGATGTCCACAGGATCATTGCCGGTACCCATCTCGAATACCGGGATGTTCAGCTGGCTTCCCACTACCTGGAGCTGCTTGACGGCTGCCGGGCGGTACACGTCGCAGGCTACGAGCAAGGGTTTCTTGCCTTCCTTGCGAAGGAGGTTGGCCAGTTTTCCGCTGGTGGTTGTTTTACCGGAACCCTGCAGGCCCACCATCATGTAAACGGTGGGAGGAGCCGGAGAATAAGTTATCCTGGCCGGGGTCGTTCCCATGAGTTTTATAAGTTCCTCATGGACGATCTTCACGACCTGCTGCCCAGGTGTCAGGCTCTCCAATACCTCACTTCCCACAGCCCGTTCAGTAATGCTGTTTATGAACTCCTTGACCACCTTGAAGTTGACGTCGGCCTCAAGGAGGGCCAGCTTGACCTCGCGCATCATCTCTTTGACATCCTTCTCGGTGATACGCGCCTGGCCTTTTATCTTTTTCATCAGGTTCTGAAGCTTTTCGGATAATCCTTCAAATACCATGTTTCAATCCCTCAAACTTATAATGAATCCAAAACCTTTTCCAGGGCTTTTACCGCCTCCTGAAAGGATTCGTTCCCTGCCGCCTCGGGAACCTCCCTCTCCACCTTCTTCAGGCAGGAAAGGGCTTTTTTCATGCTTTCTTCCTGCTCACGGAACCGTGCCGCCAGGCCCAGCCGTGCTTCATATGCTTCCAGGGCCGCCCGCCCTTTCCGGATGCTGTCGTGGACGCCCTGCCTGCTAATGCCAAGTTCCTCGGCGATCTCTCCCAGGGAGTAATCGTTGTTGTAATACATATCCAGGATTTCATACTGGCGGTCTGTAAGAAGCTGCCCGTAAAAATCCAGCAGTATGGAAACCTTGTAGAACTCGGTGCTCTCCGCCAATTCGGCCTCGATTTTTATATTATCCTCCATGGGTTTCACCCTGTCAAGCACTTTTGCTTTACATGCCCATCCATTATATGATCATACCGGCGCCCCTGTCAAGATCCAAATGATAGAGGTGAGAATTGTGAGGTATGATGTAAGAACTCTAAAACAAAGCTTCGCAGCCATTTTTTCACTCCTGTCCCTACTTCCTGCCTCTCACCTCCAGGATTGTCATTGCGGGAGGCCTTTTTTCCTGTCATTGCGAGGAGCGAAGCGACGAAGCAATCTCGTTCACCCCCTTATAACATATAAAACCTGCATTGCTATCATACTAAAGCAGAAGCGGTATCAAATTTGCCCGAGAGGTGTCGGATGAAAAACAGGTTTCTCGTTATAGTATATATCTTCCTCTTCTTTTTCCTGGCCGTTTCAGCAATAACCCGGTATGCCGAAAAAGGCCTTCCGGTCATATTGATGTCGCTCGCGATGGGGGCGCTTTATCTTCTGCCTGCGATACTTGAACGTCTCCTTCACATCATCATACCCCCGCTTCTGAAATACATGATCCTGACCTTTCTGTTTTTATGCCTGCAAATTGGGGGAATCCTGTCCTTCTATGACAGGTTTGACGGATGGGACAGCTTCATCCACCTGGTTTCGGGCTTCCTGACACCTGCTCTTGCCCTTTCGGTGATAAGTATCTTCAACAGGAACTCCTTGTTCCTTAAAACCCTTTCACCCGGGTTTATACTTGTTTTCATGGTTTTTTTCGCCTCGGGCGTTAGCCTTTTATGGGAGTATATCGAATTTTTCACCGATACCCTGCTCGGGACAAACCATCTGAACGATACCCTCCTGGACAACGGACAGGTGGATATCGGCCTTATCGATACCATGACCGATCTTCTGTTATCCCAGTCAGCATCTTTTATAAGCGCGTTCTGCCTGTACCGTGCCATTAAAAAGGACAGGTGGCTCAGTATTTCAAGAATACTGATCACACGAGAGAATCATCAGGCCAACTGACAAATAACCCCGGGTGTCAATACTTTTTGAATATTTCACCCTAAATGGGTCAAATTTATCGCATGAAAATTTCACCCCCTACCCATAAGTTAGGTTACGCAATTTCCTGGTCATGGCAGGGGCGTTGCCCCTGCACCCCATCCTCGCCGGAGG
>JAAXZX010000083.1 GCA_012719645.1 Clostridiaceae bacterium | reverse complement strand
CTAACATCCATAAGTTAATATTTCTGGTGGCAATAACGGAGAGGCAACACCTGTTCCCATCCCGAACACAGAAGTTAAGCTCTCCAGTGCAGAAGATACTTGGCTGGAAACGGCCCGGGAAAATATGTCGCCGCCAGAATTATATCAGGGCCCGGAGCGTATTGGCTCCGGGCTTTGTTTATACTTGGATGGCTATAAAAGATTGATGGCCGGGTATGGGGCAGGTTTCGTACCGGCCTTTTTTTGCAGCATATAGTAATTGGCTGCCGCAACGCTTATGATCTTTCACGGATCTTCATATCACAGATATTCCTTCTTCGTTGTATAAGGCTTGTCTGGAAAGCCATTTGGTATACACATGGCTATTCTATGAATAATTATGTAAAAACCGGTTTTGAATTGAGAAAAAATGGTAAATACACTTATCACCTTTTTTAGGAGGGCTCGTTATGAAACAGAATGGGATACTCGTGAAAAATGAGATTGAGGCTAACCAGTTTGCTGCAAAGATTATGCTGATCACCATAGCGTTTGTTTTTATGCTCTTTTTGATGAAAGTGTTCGGCATACTGACCACTCCCATGGGTATGATATTGCTGGCCATGGGAGTTGCAGTCGTATTCCTTGTATTGCCGGCTATAATTGTATTTATACTTAAAAAACAGGATGCCTGGGTCAAGTATGTTATCGCTACTTTATCCGTGCTTGCGGCTTTTATAAATGTTACAATACTGTCCCAAAACGCGATTCTGCTGTACTGCTATCCGGTAGCCATTGCAAGCCTGTATTTCTCGCGAAAGCTGAGCTTGTATACAGTTGCCTTTTCAACCGTGATGCTGTCATTAGCCCAGTTCTTAAGCATGTTTATGGGGGTTACCGATAAAAACCTGGATACGGTCAGAAAAATGATTCTGCTGGGTATCATTCCAAGGGCGATCGAATTTCTTATGATATCGGTTATTTTCATATACCTTTCCCAACGTACACGCGGAATGCTTCAGAACGTAATGGGTGCGGAAGATCAGGCCGCCCTTCTGCAAAAAACCCTTACAATGACAGAAAAAGCAAAAGAGGTATCGGGTCTTTTGGCCGAATCGGTGCACCAACTTAATGTTATCATTGACAGTACAACCAAATCCAACGAGCAGATAGCCGAAAACGCGCAGATGATCTCTTCGGGATCCGAAAACACAATAAGGCATATGGACGAAGCCACTGAAATGGTTTCGAGGATATCACGGAACATTAACCACATAGCCGACCAGGGCAGGGTAATGGCCGGCATATCCCAGGAGGTCAGGGTTTACAATGAAAAAAGCGGAGATATCCTGCACCAGGTAATCAGTGAAATGGATTCAATATCGTCGGCGACCCAGGAGAGCAGGGATATTGTAACCCGCCTGACAGAAAGATCAAAAGAGATCGCACAGTTTGTTGAAACCATAACCGACATATCCGAGCAGACCAATATGCTTGCGCTTAATGCTTCCATTGAATCGGCCAGGGCCGGAGAGCAGGGGAAGGGATTTGCCGTGGTTGCGTCTCAGATACGCTTGCTGGCTGAGCAATCCCAGAAAGCAGCCAGGGATATTGCAGACCTCATTGAGCAAATCACCACGGACACTGAAAAGGCGGCAAGCGCGATGGATACCAGTTCTGCGCTGGTCAAAAACGGCGTATCCCTGATCCGTGAAGCCGGCAGCGCGTTCGGCCAGTTATCCGAAACGGGTAAGGCAATGCATATGAAGATTACTGAAGTCAGCCAGGCCACAAAAGATGTGGCCGCGGACAGCGGCAGGATTGTTGAAATAGTCGAGGGTGTACGGGATCTTAACAGGAAGAACCTTGCCGGGCTGCACGAGATTGCCGCTGCCGTTGAGCAGCAGCTTGCTTCCATGCAGGAGGTGTCAGCGTCGGCAGGCGGTATCGAAGAAATATCAAGGGATCTTCTTGGGGTCGTGGAAGGATAGACCTGAACAGGACATGAACCGCCCTTCTCTTTTAAATTGCAGTATATTCGTGTTTCAGATGTTCCCTGGCGTTACTGGCCAGGGAATTTATTTGAAACAACCTAATAAGCGCTTCGCCCAAATTCCAACGCGGGAAGACCTTGATGAGATTGCCGCACTCGTTACACTCGCTCGAAATGACAATCCTGAATGACACAGGAAAACCGCTTTGTTATAATAAGTCAGGAATACATGGTGATATACAGCCATGTAAGACAGGAAAAAGCATGAAGCTGCAAAAGGAGGATTCATGCCCGGGAAAGAAAAACTGGTTCATCCCTTTCCGCCCATATATGATGAAAACTCAAGGATCCTGATACTGGGAACCATGCCATCTGTAGCGTCTCGGCAGAACAGGTTCTATTACGGCCATCCGCAGAACCGGTTCTGGAAGGTGCTTTCTAATGTGCTCGGAACCCGGCTCCCCGAAACTGTCCAGGAGAAAAAAGACCTGCTGTTGGGCCATGGCATCGCCCTGTGGGATGTGCTGGTAAGCTGCCGCATCCATCAGTCACAGGACAGTTCCATCAAGGATCCCGAGGTCAATGATTTCAGTCCGCTGCTTGACAATACCCGTATATGTGCTGTCTATACAAACGGCAGGAAGGCCGGTTCACTATACCAGAAGCTGGTTTACCCCCGTACCGGCATTGCGTGCACAGTTCTTCCTTCCACCAGCCCGGCCAATGCGCAATACAGCCTGGAAAAGCTGGTTGAGGAGTGGATGGTTGTCAGGAAATATCTGACATGTTTATGATGGAACAGATATTAATATTGTTTAATAATTATACTTAATGGTTTGCCATGACCGAAAAGGCAAGGGAAGTGTCCAACTGTTTGGCTGAATCGGTATATCAGTTGTCAACCATCATCGACAGTACCGCCAAGTCCAATGAACAGATAGCCGCAAACGCTCAAAAAATCTCTTCCGCATCGAAAAGCACCATCAATAATATGGATGAAGCCATTGAAATGGTTTCGAGGATATCGCAGAACATCACCCGTATAGCCGACGAAGGAAACGCTATGGCTGCAATATCCCAGGAAGTCAGGAACTGTAATGAAACCAGCGGTGGTATCCTTAAACAGGTTGCCAGGGAAATGGATTCGATTTCGCAGGCGACAAATGAGAGCAGGGATATTGTAGCCCGCCTGATAGAAAGATCGGAAGAAATCGGAAGATTTGTGGAAACCATCACCGGCATATCGGAGCAGACAAATATGCTTGCTCTTAACGCCTCCATTGAGTCGGCCAGGGCCGGGGAACAGGGAAAGGGGTTTGCCGTGGTAGCGGCTGAAATCCGTATGCTGGCTGAGCAATCCCAGAAGGCGGCCAGTGATATTGCCAACCTGATCGAACAGATAACCCGGGATACCGAAAAGGCGTCAAAAGCGATGGATACCAGTTCCGAACTGGTCAGGAACGGTCTGTCCCTGATCCGGGAAGCCGGCAGCGCGTTCGGAAAGCTGTCCGAAACTGGCACAGTCATGCACGGGAAGGTTGCCGAGGTCAGCCAGGCTACAAGGAATGTGGCCGCGGACAGCGGAAAGATCGTTGAAATAGTTGAAGGGGTCAGGGATCTGAACAGGAAAAACCTTGCCGAACTGCAGGAGATCGCAGCCGCCGTTGAACAGCAGCTTGCGTCCATGCAGGATATGTCTGCATCGGCAGGCAGCATCAAGGAGATATCAAGGGATCTCCTAAAGGTTGTGGAAGCATAGCACCTTAAAAGAACGGCTTTATGGCTAAAGGTTGCCCGTATATACGTACTTCAGGTATTCCCTGGCGACGCTGACAAGGGAATATATTGTTTGCGGAGGAGTGGGGGGCCTGTCCAGCATCCTGTAGTTCGGGAAGAAACGTGAAAGATGGAGCGGTATCTCCGGGCTTATCGAGGCGAGCCAGGAAGCAAGCTCATGCATCTCGTCCGCGCTGTCGTTGAGACCCGGGATGATCAGCGTCGTTACCTCCACATGGCAGGATCCGGCCGCCATCCTGATGGTGTTTTTTACATGCTCTGAAAACCCTCCGCATATCTTCGTGTAAAACTCGTCCCTGAAGCTCTTTAAATCTATGTTCATGGCATCTATATACGGCAGGATCTCCCTGAGGGGCTCCGGGCTTATATACCCATTGGTCACCAGGACGTTTTTCATGCCCTTTTCATGGGCCAGCCTGCTGCATTCATACACATATTCATAGGAGATCAGGGGTTCGTTGTACGTGTAAGCAATGCCTATATTGTCCTCATCAACGAGATCCAGCGCTTTTTCCACCAGGTCTTCCGGCGGAACGAACACCCATCTCCGCCTGCCTGAAAGGGAAGGTTCTTTCCTGTCTTCCCGTACTCTTTCCATGGAGATGGAATGGTTCTGGCAGAAACTGCATATGAGGTTGCACCCATAGCTTCCGGCGGAGAGGATAAATGAGCCGGGATGAAACCGGGAAAGAGGTTTTTTCTCAATGGGATCAAGGGCCAGGGCCGTGATCCTGCCATAGCTTTCCGCGATGAGGGCCCCACCGTCGTTATACCTTGCGCCGCAGATCCCGGTGTGCCCGGATGGAATATTGCAGTTGTGGGGGCACAGGAAACAACGGACCCTCTGCCCGTCAAGCTTCTCATAATACATGGCGGGATAGTGCTTTTCCTTTTCCATACATGCCTCCTGAAGCCGTTCCGGGATGACTATTTGTGCCGGACAACCTCAAAGCGCTCAAGAGTATAGGGTTCATCCCTCCCGATGCCTGCCTTCTGCCTTGCAATCTCTATCTGCTGCTCGACGGTGTCCACTCCCTCCAGGTTGGGCAGAAGCAGTCCGCGCTTGTACCCGTGGCTTACGATGACACCGTACCGGATCACATCCAGCTGGCTTATATCGTCCACAGGCTCCGGTTTTCCAAGGACATCCACGCTGTAAACGATATCATCAAGCTCGTTTTCCTTTACAGGGTTGAACCTTGGATCCTTTGTCCCCGCGCTGATAGCATTCTGGATGATTTCATCGGCGATGCAGGGACATGTGGGACCTATGGTCCCTATGCATCCTCGGAGCTGCCCGTGCTTTTTCAGTGATACGAATACGCCGGCCTTTTCATCCAGCATCTCGCGTGGCAGCCCGTCCGGCCTTGATAATATCTTCCCGGTGCGGATATATGTTTCCAGTGTAAGCCTTGCCAGGGCGACATAGGGATCCTCGTTGTCCCTGGTTTCCTTCATCTTCTCTGCCTGGGAACGCTTCTCGATGCTTATAAGGTCGCGGTCGGGATTGGGCTGCCCGATGCTGACCTCGGCCACCATGTAGCCCACTCCGAAGGGTCCCTCGTAGGAATGGACGGTAGTTGAAACATCAAGGCCGTTGAGTGCTCCGGCAAGCATGATGAATGACCTCAATCCGCATTCGCCGGCCCTGGAGCACAGCCTCTCATCCATATTGAGCAGTTTCCCGAAATCAGCGGCCTTTACGGCATCAACCAAAATCCTGTCAAATTCGGGTCCATGGGGATCAAAGCCATAGGGACCGTCATCCTTGAGCCTGTGGGAAAGGTCGCCGCTGGCTACAAATACGGCACGGCTGTTTGATTCGGCGACTGCTTCGGCAATGCACCGGCCGAACCTGTACAGGTCAATGGAAGGCAAACCGGCAATGGAAATGCGGATCAACTTGAAGCGCTGATACTCCTTGGCGATGAAATAGAGGGGAACCAGGGCGCCATGGTCCAGGAACTTCTCGGTATGTCCCAGGGTACCCGCGTCGATTCCCGCTTTTTCTGCCTTTTCAACGATGCTTTCCAAAAGGCTGATGTCGTTCTGGAAGGAAAGTTTTACCCCGGGTGCGCCGAAGGACCTGAAGTCACCCGCCAGGACGGGATCGGGACAGATATGGATGTAATCCCCGTAAACCGTTCCATGGGGTGTGGTTATTATGATCACATCGGGAGCGAGATCCCTGATCTGGGATGCGATGGTTTTAAAAGCGTTCACGGTGGCGGCTGCGGGAGCTTCCTGACCTTTTCCTATTTCAGGAACGACGATCGGCGGATGCGGAACCATGTATGCTTTGATTATTTCACCCATAAAAACACCCCGGCTTTCCATGGCAATGCCACTGTTTTATTCGCGATTAAGCGCTCATCATTATTATATCAGTTAGCAGGCGGATGATACAAATTATGCCATACCAGGATTCTCTTGTCCGCCGCAAATACCACTAATGCGCCGAAGAACCGGGACATACACATATAATATGGCCGAAATGATGCATTGACAGAGGTGATTGGTATGAGCGGCACTGCCAATAAAGCGGCTGGAGCCCAAAAGTGGGCCGAGAAAGGGATAGAATGCCGTGAGCTGAGGGTAAGTCCTGCCGGTACATACGAGGTTTACTGGGCTCCGTCTGCAGCCCTGGCCAAAGAGTTCTTAAGAGAAAAAAGCCTTCCCGATCCTGACGCCCATATCATTGTGGAAACACCCGAGGGCAACTGGTGCGCGGATTCAGAAGGGATTTACCTGGAGAGGCTGCTGCCATTCCAGACGTCCATTGAGATGGCCCAGTGCAGGGGGCGCATCAAGGCTCCGCCCAAAGCCCTTGGCCTTAAAATGGCCGCGCTGGGGCTGATGGATAATTTCACTGCAGATGTGAAATGCGGCCGGTGCGGGAATACCTGGATTGACGGGCTGCGCTACAGGGATAACACCCTGGTAAAATGCTCTCGGTGCAGGGCAATGAACCTGGTGGACAGCAAAAGGCATATCTTCCGGTTCAAAGCCCATGACGCCCTGCTGAAATCCGAATTCCCCAAAACTGCCGTACATGCCCGGGAGGATTGAAAAGGCCGGCGTTATACAGTATGATAAGGAAAACATGGCCGGAGTTGAGCCTTTGTTTAGCCTGGCCGGCCTGTAAAGGGCAAATGCGAAAGGATGATATGGAACATGGTATTGCCGTTAAGCGTATTGCCGGATGAACTGTCTATCTGCAGGCTTCCGTCGGATTCGCCCGTGCCTGACTGGGCATGGAACGGGGACTTCTGCTCGGTCACCAGGACCTGCAGCGAGTTGTCAATTGTGGCAGTGAGCCGTTTTATACCCGGGGATGTAGCCAGGGAAAGCAGTTTCAGGGCTATAAAGGTGGAAGGAACCCTAAATTTCTCCCTTGTAGGTATCCTGGCTGAGATAAGCACGGTATTGGCGAGGGAAGGAATAAGCATCTTTGCCGTTTCCACCTATGACACCGATTACATACTGGTAAGGGACAGGGACCTGGAACAAGCCGCGGCCGCGCTGAGGAAAGCCGGGCACAGGATCTGAAAAACCATTTTTGGAAAAGCTGTGAACCCCGGGGCTTGTCCGTGTCATATCATGAACTATGACCATGCACCGTAGCAGAGGGAGATTCATGATACGGATTAACGGCGTGCGGGTTCAGGATTTATCCGAAATCGGGCCGTACAGGCCGGGGAGCCTGAAACGGCAGGTTCTTGACACATTGTTCAACAGCGGGCATACATATGACTATTCATCGGTTAAGGAGCTTGAGTTCGAGCTCGACCTGAGGGAGAAGATCGTCCGGGCCGCGGAGAGGCTTAATTCCACCCGGTTCGGCTTCGAGGTTTTTAAAGAATCAAGGTGCAACGGAAAATTCTGGACGAGAACATCCGAAGGCGGATTTCTTGTCAGAAAGGACGTAAGCCCGTACCAGGCCATAAGGGATTTTTACGCCAACAGCCACCTATATGGAACCGAGTGCTCAACGGCCATAGTCATCGTGTTCTACCTGGCGCTGACCGAAATCCTGCCCGAAGGTCTGTTCAACAGGCTCTTTTCAGATATCTATCTCATGAACTGGAAATACCTTGACAAGGACCTGGGGATGCGTTCCTATGAGAACCTTCCCGATTATCTGCCCGGGGACTGCCGCTATGTAAAAAACCCCGATGTGAACCCGGAAACCATGGAATGGCAGGGA
Organism: Clostridiaceae bacterium; assembly: GCA_012719645.1. Classification (GTDB taxonomy): domain Bacteria; phylum Bacillota; class Clostridia; order DSM-8532; family DSM-8532; genus Thermoclostridium_A. The sequence goes on along the minus strand of JAAXZX010000083.1, from coordinate 25,414 downwards.
GAGAATACCATACAACTCCTCAACGGATACCATTGGGGGCATGGCGTGGGGATACGGACCATACCCAGCATCATAAGCGTGCTGAACAGGCACAGGAAGCCCGGCGCCACAAGGTCGGCATACCTGATGGACCTTGCCATAAGGCCGGGATACAAATATCTTCACAGGGTATTTCAACAGTACCATGCCGTATGACGGCATTGGTATGCCATGAGAATCAAAGCTCCCGGCCTTGTATTGGGCAACCGGGAGCTTTTTCATGCAAAAATCTGTCACAAAAATTGAAAACCTGATGAATATATGATTATATGGATATTGGTGATACATAATGTCAAAACCGATAAAAATCGTCAAATCCCTTATGCTCATCGCTATTCACCTGGCGGCGTGCATGCTCGGCTACAGCCTTATCGAAAAGTGGGATCCTCTGCCGGCTTTCCATGCCGCCGTCCGGACCCTGCTCCCGTTTATCTATGGCGAAAAACTTGAACTCAGCCAGGCGGGGTTCCATTTCGGCATTGCGATGAAGCTGTTCGCCCTTGGCATCCTGGTTTATATTATCAGCAGCATGGCAAGTTTCATGATGGAAGGAAGGATAAAATCATATTTGAAGGTGGGGCAAATGGATACGAAGATTTCAGGATTGAAGGACCATTACATAATCTGCGGCGCCGGGGAGATCAGCCGGTACATCATGGAAGAATTCATGGCGTCAGATATACCGTTCATCGTCATCGATAAAAACCAGAAGATTGTCGACGAGCTGACCGGTATGGGGATTTCGGCTGTAAAAGGGGACTCCGCCGACAACGAGATACTGAAATCAGCCGGTATTGAACAGGCTGCCGGTGTTCTGGCCGTTCATACCACCGACGCCGAAAACATACTGGCTGTTTTGTCTTCGAGGCAGTTGAATCCTGACATACGCATCGTCGCAGGAGCAATAGACAATGTGAACCAGCCCAAATACCTGTTTTGCGGTGCGGACGCGGCCATACCCATCTGTGAACTGTCCGGCAGGAGGATAGCGGCAGCGGCCCTGCATCCGTCAGTCAGCAGCTTCTTCGAAGTGGACGGGAAACTCAATGAAAGCATGTCGGCATCAGTTGTTGAGGTCGAACTGGAGGAGGGCAGCTATCTCGTTGGCAGGTCCCAGAGCAGTTCAAATATCCGGTCAAAAACCGGCGCAACAATATTATGTTTGATTCGGGATGACGAAGTCCTGGTGAATCCTGGCCTGAACGAAGTCTTCCATATGAAGGACAGGCTCCTGGTCTTCGGCACAAATGCCCAGATAAGCGAGTTCAAGAAACTGGCCTGCCCGGGCGAGCCAGGGGATAAAAAAGTCTCCAGACCGGAAAAAACATCGCAGGAGACACCTGACAGGGATGCCAGGCCTAAAAGGAAAAAAACTGCAGCCGAGCCCGTGAAAACCGGGACAGAAGATGAGAACGCCGGGGAAGTGCAGGGAAAGGCAGAACCGGAGACGAAAGGAACAGGAAAGAAAAAAGCCGGGGACAAAAAGAAACCAGCCGCGCCGGGAGCCGGGAACACAACCGCTGAAACCAATTCTGCGGCAGAAAGCTCTGAGGAGGCCGTCGCTGAAAAACGGGCACCGGAAGAAGATAAGGAAACAGAAAAAGAGGGCTTCTTGTCCCGCCTGTTCGGAAATAGTAGAAGGTATTCCAAGGAAGGAAAGAGCACGGCAAAAAGTCTGAAGGAAGATAAGAATACTGCTAAAAGCCTGAAGGAAGAGAATAGCACGGCTAAAAGACTGAAAGAAGAGAAGAAGAAGAGAAAGAAGCCGGAGACCGAGTCCGGGACAACGTCAAATGAAGCCTATGAGGTTCTCAGGGAAATATCCGAAGCCCTGAACAGGATGCCTGAAGAGGAGGATATTGATGCCCGGAATGAAGGGGACGAAGCACGGTAAAGGGCACAAAGGGAAGGGCAGGAAGGAGCACGAGAAAAAAGAAGGACGCATAAATGACGCCTTATAATAAAGCAAAAAGCCCCGTCAGTCGGGGACGATAGGGTCAATCATTTTGTATACCCTGAAATAGTCATTGAGTTCAGGGTCTTTCCTCACAGCGGACTTGTTCAGCTGCAGCAGTTTTACGATATGGTAGACATCTATCCAGATCTGGTTTACGCCATCCTTCTGGCTCTCGTCGAAGATGAGCTGCATCCCGAAATGGAGATGCGGCGTTTTTATATTGTTAACGTTCTCCTTTGTGCTGTATCCGGTCATGCCCATGTACCCGATTACGTCGCCGGCGGTGACGATCTCGCCCTCTGCCAGGGTATTATTGAACGGGTGGTTTTTCCTCATATGGGCATAGTAGTAATACCTTTTCCCGTCAAGGCTCCTTATACCGATGCGCCAGCCCCCGTACCGGTTCCAGCCCATAACCTCGATTACCCCGGTTTCCACGGCTATGATGGGCGTTCCCACCGAGCCCAAAAGGTCGTTGCCCAGGTGTTTTCTCCTGAAACCATAGGAGCGGCTGTCGCCAAAATCGTCATAGTGGCCAAAGCTGTATCCCTTGGCAATGGGCGAAAAGGCTTTCAGGCCATACTTCTTCACATATTTCTTGCTGCCCGGATTGTCCGGGTCGTCCACCTCGATCTCGAATTCGCCCACAAAGCCGCCCAGCACGGCTGTATAGGCTTCCAGGTAGTAATCGTAATACTTCATGCCGCCTGCGATCTCTTCCATGGTCTGCCCTTCGTTCAGCTTCTTCACCACCGCGTCCAGGTCGGCCTTCTTATACCTCTTGAAATTGCCGCCGTACTTTGCGGCAAGATAGGCTAAAAGCTCAATCCAGTTCAGTTTTACCTCTTTTCCCCACGAATTGATATCGAGATACAGGGTTTCCTTGAGCACACCGTAGGGTACGGTGAAGTCCACCCATTTGATATACTGCTTTTCTGTTTCCTCGTTCATGGCATAGAGGGAATCGGTCCCGCTTATCATGTTTCCAGTGAAGACGGCGAACATGACGAGAACAAGGCCTGCCGCGGCATAGCGGAGCAGCATTCTTTTCCTGATGACAACCAGCAAGATATCACCTTCGTGCAAAGCCCATACCTTTCACTTAAAAGGATATTTGCACGATTGCCAATTATGTCTGCGGAAAATCAGCGAGCGGGTTTTTCCGGGACTAATTCCCGAACAGGCGCGAGATTGGCTCAAGCTCATGGCCGGAAAAGCCAACGGCTTTGAAAACCTCCAGGTCCAGCCGGATCAGCGCAAGGTCTGTGGGAATTCCGGCAGCCAGCCCGGACAGGAGTTCTTCCGCTTCCTCCCTGTGTCCTGTGAGCAAAAGGCTGTAGGCATATATCCTTTTTGCAAACGCATTATCAGGGCTTGCCTGCCAGGCTTGCCGGGAGATCCTTAGAGCCTGCCCGTAATCATCATCAAACACCAGGTAATAAAAGGCATAGAGGGAGAGGTAGGTCGGCATGTATGACCTGTCCCCGTTTTCCAGAAATGTATCGTACCGGTCCAGGCAGAGGATGTAGTAATCTTCGGCCTGGCTGTTTCCCAGAAGGACGCGGTCGATGGCCGCCCAATAGAGGGATAGGGCATAGTTCCTGAGGTAAGCAGGCTGATCCTTTGACAGTGCCTCAAATACCAGCGCCGATTCCTGGTGCCAGATCATGGCTATCTCATATTCGCCCAGGAAGGCGTAACACCTTCCCAAATAGCCGCAGCAGTCCGCGTAAAGCCTTTTCTTTACGGGATCGGGCTGTTCCAGCCAGGTTCGGTAATGCTCCGCGGCGTACGACAGGTACGGTATGGCGCTGGTAAAATCACCCTGGTTATACCAGCACAGGCCGATATCGTTATTACATAAGGCAATATTGTATTGTGCGTCCGACGAGACGGCAGCCTCATCATAGGAGATATAAACGTCTTTTGCCCTGGACAGCAGGGATATGGCCTCATCGTACCTGCCCGTGTCAAAGTGAATCGCTCCCAGTTCCTGCAGGGACACCGCAAGATCCCAAAGCCGGGAGTAATCATTCATGTCACTGACCAGCCAGTCATAAAGGGCGATGGCCTTTTCATACCAGGAAACAGCGCTATCGGTCAGTGATATAAGTTTTGAGTTGATGGCCATAAACCGGTAGTTATCTGCAAGGGCGATCCTGACATGAAGGCTGCCGGGGTCGTTCGCATGCTTTTCCAGTATGGAAATGGACCTGGCAAGACTTGCCCGGGCCTGAAGGTAAATCTCCATGTTCTGGTAAGCCCTGCCCATAAAGGACAGGGCAATAGCATGATTATAGTCTGTTTCGGGATATGGGGGCAGTGAATCAAAGATTTCGGCAGCCTTCTCAAGTATGCTCGCAGCCTGCCGGTTATCGCCCAGTTGGAACAGTATAATGCCCTGGTTGGCATAGCAAACCGCAAGGTCATGCAGCAAAACATCGTCGGTTTTTGCTCCGGCCTCAACAAGGCTTTCGAGGAAGGACTTTTGCTGCTGGTAATACTTGAGCGCCCCGTCATAATACCCCGTATCATGCAGGGTTGACGCAATTCCGTATAAGATGCCGGCCAGATCCCTTTCGATCAGTTCCCCGGAATCGGCAAGTTCCATGCAGATCTCAACGGCATCGTCGTAACAGGATACCGCATCCTCCGGGCTTCCCCCGGCAATGTAGCAATCCCCCATATCGACCAGGTTCATGGCTATCTGCCTTCTAATCTCAACATCGGGATCCTGCTCATCAAGTTCCCGGCCCAGAGATACCCCCCTGCTGAAATAGTAAATTGCCTTGTCCGGGTTTCCGGCTTGCTTCATGCAGGTTCCGGCCAGGCTGTAGCATATGAAAAGGTCCTTTCTCGCACCGGGGTAGGAGCCGTCCGCCGCAAGCCTTTCATATTCTTTAACCGCCCTGTCGGCATACTTTGCTGCCCGGGAAAAATCCCCAAGATCGACCCAGGCATCGATAGCCTGAATATAACCCGATCTCAGGTATCCCTCCGCCCTGGTCAGCCCCCCGTCTAATTCGGCCAGGTCTTTTAGGTAAATCAGGTTCTCTTCCAGGATCTCGGCCACCAAAGGTACAGCTTCAGGTATATCCATAAGCCTTTCCTGGAGGCTTTTTGTCATGTTCTGGATAACCGTATGCACCAGGATTTCCTCGTTTTCAGCATACAAGCCGTACTGGGAGGCCATAAGCCACTGGCGGAGCAGCCAGAGCCCGGATGCGAAGAACAGGGTCACAAGGACGGCCGCTGTAAAGACAAGCCTTCTTATGCCGCGCCTTCTTTCGGATACCCTGAACTGGTCCCAGGACACCCCGGATACTGCGGCTATTATCCTGAGCATTTCCCTTTTCAGGTTTCTTATGATGTGCCTTTCTCCGGCTGCGACAACAGACAGGGTGCGGCTTTCTATGCCCCGGACACGCTTCAGCGATGGAGGGAAGGACTGTTCAGGCGTTCCGGAAATGAGCAGGGCGAATATCCTGTCGGACCTGCCAAGCTCTATGAAGGTGCGGACCTCCCGGTCAACCCATTCGGATTCAGGGGTATCAGGAGAGCATACGACCACCAGGCACCCTGATGAAACCAGGGCCTGGGCTATGGTATCGCTCAGGATACCTGCCGCGGGAAGTTCCTCGTCATCCCGGAAGACCCTGCCGATCCGGGCAAACCTGAAGCGCCGCACAGGCTTGTAAGTCTCAAGCAATGTATGGAGTTTTTTGCATATCATGCTGTCCAGCGGCTTGTGCCGGTAGCTCAGGAAGACATCGTAAAGATACTCCCGGCCCATGCTGTTATCCATGGGTCTGCCCCTTTCCGTTACATTTCGGCCATCATAAAGTCAAGATCACCGACCCGGATCCTCACTTTTTTCTCCTTAAGCCCATCCCCATCGGGATGCAGGACTGTTATCTCAATGGTTTCCGACGAGTCCATGGAATCCCTGTATATGTAGAACTGCTCCATGCTCCTGAACCTGAAGCCGTCGATGGCGACGATAATATCCCCTACAGACAGCCTGTACTCCTGGGCCGGGTCCTCCCGGATGGAGAGGATGCAAAGGCCGCTGGGCCAGGTTTCGGGTGATGTATGCCGCAGGAACAGAAGAGCTGAGTCCAGGTATGCCTGCCCGTAGGATGCGGCCATGCAGGCCTGTTCATAGAGCGGTTCGGCTTCCTTGCTCTTCCCCATGTACCTTAGCAGCATGCCCTTGACAAGGAGGGACCGGGCATCGTCATTGGCATCGGGAAGAAGGAGGCTTCCCAGGTCAAGCTTTTCAAAAATGATACTTTCAGCTACCTTCAACTGTTCCAGGCTGTCCAGCAGGATATCCTCAATGACGGGAACAGCGGCAGGAATATGTGAAAACCTTTCAGGGTACTCGGAGCATATCTTTGTGAAAAGGTCCTTTGAGATCTGGGCTTTTTGGACCGCGATATCCAGCTGACGTTCGGTGTTCAGCCACATATATGCAAAGAAGGAGCCAGCCAGGACGAAAATCAATGCCAGGACTGCGGCAATTGTTACCAGCCTTCGCCGCGTCCTCTTGAAATGCCTTCGCTCCAGCGCATCATAGGGGACGCCGATCAGCGCGGCGATCACCTTGACCCTGAGATGGCCAAGGAGCCTGAGCGAAGCCTTCGGGCTTTCAGCGCGGATGTCCACAGCGAGGGGTTCAACTGTCTCGGTTGCAAACCTCTCCCGGCCGTCCTCGTCCAGCCAGCGTACAGTACGTTTTTCAAACAACGGTTCGGGAAAGGAGCGGAAAGGCTCTCCTTCAACCAAGAGGGGCAGTATGTTCGCCCGGCGCCCAAGCTGGGAAAAGAAAAAGATCAGGTGCGCCATGGCCGGGGATGACCTGGCTTTTTCGGAACATACGATCACAAGCCACCTGGAATGGAATATGATGCTCCTTGCCTCGTCGGAAACAGCCTCATCGATACTTCCCGAGAGCAGGAGGGTGGTGACGCGATGATACCCCGGGCCCTGGTTCTCCATGCCCTTTGGGAGCTTATATCCTTCAATCTCTTTCTTCAGCGCTTCGGCTGCCATGGGATCGATCCCGGAATTGACTGCGACAATGCAGCAATCATAAAGGAACCCCGTTTCCATGGATCACCTCTGGGGTCTGAAAAATTAATAAATAGAAAAACTGTCCAGTTCCATAGTATTAGACCCTGGCGCATGAAGTCAAGAGCCTGCGGGGAATAAGGCCGGGTAAAATAAAAAAGGGAACAGGGAGCAAAAACTCCCTGTCCCCCGGCAAAGCTTCACAGGGTAATAACCACGGTATGCTCATTGCCGTCGGTCATGACGGGAATTAGGTTGGATGACAGCTTCCGGCCGTCGAAACAGACCTCGGATGCGTCGCTGATACGCTTGAACCCTTTGCCCTTGGTAATGGTGACATTATAGCGCGCCCTGCCGGTGTTCAGTGTATAACGCAGTTCTTCCTCATCGGGACGCAGGATGGGATCAAAGAGGATGCCCCGGCTTGTGTACTCAACGCCGAAGGCGCTCATGAGCGTAAGAATCAGCCAGGTCGAGGTGCCGCTGAGCATTGGCCCGATATTCTCCCCGGTGTCGCTGTTGTTGTACTGGGTGCAGAACCTGGGATTGCCGCAGATCTCAAACGGGTTTTCCATGGTCCTGTAGGGCGCCGTGATGTCAACCATCCACCAGGCCTCTTCGGCAAGCCTCTGTGCCAGGGCAGGATCCTTAACCTTCTTGGCGGCTTTGAACATGGCGCTGGTGGCCATCATGCAGGCATGCTTGAAAACGCCCCCGTTTTCCCTGTCGCCGGGGAAGTAGTGGTCTGTGGCGCTGATGTTGGTGATGGGTCCCAGGTCGGACGGGGAAACCAGCTTGAAGCCGTAGGGCGTTTTAAGCGTCCTGTCAACCACATCGAGCATGGCCGATATCTGCTCGTCGGTTGCCGTATCGCTGAGTACCGACCAGCTGAAGGAGTTCAGGAAGTATACGCCGTCGATGTTGGGATCAATGGAGAAGGAATCGCCTTTTGCCCCCAGGTAGGTGTATTTCCCGTCGGGATAACGGTTGATCAGCACGCGGGCAAAGTAGTCTTCCTTCCAGGCATGGGCCTGGATCCTGTCACTGAGTTCCCGGCTGGCGTTCTCAAACTTCGCTTTGCTCCGGGCATCGCCCTTATCCCCTGCCAGTATGGCGGCCTCGTCCAGGGCGAGCTTCAATAGAAAGGCGTTCATGACGCTTTCGGAAAAGTCGCTCTTGAACGGCTCGTCCGGGTTTCCGCTTTTCTCGATCTGCTCCTTGTACAGCTTTTCCTTGGTTGTGCCGTCTATGAAATCGGGGTCCACCTGCAGCGTATCGTTCCAGTCGGCCCTGTCTATGAGCGGCAAGCCGTGCTTTCCAATGGATATGCGCAGGGAATAGTTGATTATAGCCTTGATGGTTTCGTATACAGGGCGTTTTTTGCCGTCGGCGCCCGCGATTGAAACTGTTTCATCCAGGAAACCAATGTCCCCGGTAAGGCTGATATACCTGTGGACCGCCTGGATGAACCAGAGGGCGTCATCGGACCATTTGCCCGGCTCCTTGCCTACCCAGAAGAAATTATGATAGGCATAGCCCAGCTCGAACACCATGCTGCACCATTCCTTGAGGAGCTGCTTGACGAAATCAGCCAGGCCCATTGCCACAAAGTAGTACATGGAGGCAAAGATATCCTGGATCTCGCGGAACCCGATCTCCCTGTAACCCTTCTGGGTCTGGCCGAAGGAACGGGATACAAAGGTCTGGTACAGCACCTGGAAGGGAAGGTTCCTGTTGAAGTATGTATTCAGCTTTTCATTTGAGGACCTTAACTGTATGAAGCTGCTGTACTCGTCAAGGAACTTCATGTTCTTCTCAAAGGCCTGCTCCAGCGCGCCGGGAGCGGCAAAGGTATCGCACAGCGCCTTTATTTCACTGACATAGCTTTCGTGGTAGCTGTAATCCGGGTTGGTTTTGTCCGAGACCATACCCGTGAAATTATCGATTGCCCGGGTCTCTCCCGCGCCAACGCAAACCGTGGCGGCAAGCGCGAAGAAGCCGGGGCCTTTCCTGCTCAGGTTGTTGGAGAGCTTAAACAAGCCCTGCGGGTCCTGGAGGCTCCCGACGCCCACAAACTCGTTGTAGTTGGTGCAGAACTCGGTGGGGTAAGAGACCGAATCTTTCCCGCGGACCATCATGACATGGAAGCGCTGGTCCGAGTGGGTATAGGGAGGGTAATAATCGGGGCCTATGGCCATTATGGAACCGTCTTCGTTCTTCAGCACTCTTCCCTGCATGATTATGTTGGTATAGAGCACGTCCTCCCATTGCCCCATGGGATTGAAGTTGCCGAACATGCCCGTGTACACCAGCCGGAGCTTCCTTTCCCTGCCTGAGTTGTTGACGATTTCAATCCTCTGGGCCTCGGCAGCCAGGGGCAGTCCCTTGTACTGGGGAAGGATAAAGATGAGCCGGCGGATCTCCAGCCCGCATTTTGTTTTGTAGATAATCCGGGTATGGTTCCTGGAATGTATGCATTTCGCCTCCGCGATGTTGGGGTGGGTGGGTTCGGCCGAATAGAAGATCTTCTGGCCGTCTTCGGTAAGATAGAACTGCCTGTTGGCCGGAAAGCCATTTTCCTCCTGGCGCATGTCCCACCTGGTGGCAAGGACCTGGGAAGCGGCGTGGGACCGGAAGCTTCCGCCGCCAAAACGGTCCACCACGCTTTTCGGGGTCGTCTGCAGCGCGCTGGGAAAACCTACCCTGTTGCCCAGCAGGAGATTCACATAAAAATGCGGGCCGGGCGCAGGGGACAGGAGGTCTATAACATGCTCCCCGTCTTCATTAAGATAACCGGCCCACCTGTCAGCATTCTTCAGGGTTTCAAACAACGATTTCTTAAGCCCATCGGTTAGTCCTACCTTGGAGACTTCGCCCCCCATGGATTTATATACACAGATGCCGTCGGACTCCAACCTGATGAGGACCGAGCACCCTTCCTCTGCCAACTGGCTGATTCCACCTGCCGCCTCCCTGTTCTTAAGGATCTCAAGGACGGCGGGGGCCCTGAATTTCAGGTCTGAAACGGCTATGACGCCTTCGTATGAGCTGTCGCTGAATACTGCATCAATAACATCATTTTCTGAAACCTGTGCGGGGAACAACTTTCTTGCCAAATCGGCAGGAGTGACTGATACTTTTCTGGATACAAATTCTTTTATCATGGGGGCACCTCCGGTAATGCGAAAGTATTGATATTACTCTGCGAAACCGCGTTTATACAGCAATAATATCATAGAGATTTGCCACATTCAAGGAACAGGATGTCCTGTGTCAAAAAGTTGTCCGGCTGCATAATGATAAATTGGGGGCATGTCCCCGGCATCAAGGAAAAGAGAAAGAACACCCTGTCACTCCTGTTATGTTGTGTCGTGCATCTGACAAAACGGAATTCGGCGAGTAACGGTCCTTCATCAGCCTTCACAGCCTTACTCTCCCCAATGCCCGAATCCGGTCAGACCCAAATTGCCTCTGCGGAACGCAGGGGCCTTTTTCAATTGTCCCCTGTAAGAGAAGAGAGCTCATAGCGTGAATAATCATGAATGAAATATGCTGTTGTATAATATGGGCAGAAGATGCGGTGAAGGTATTGGCTTCACCGGGGAGACCAGGCTTTATGAAAAGAGCCGCGATTCTCATATTGGCGTTTGGCTAGTCCATAACCCCGGCGCCTTGGTGATGCCGGGGTTACAGTCAACCTTTGCCGGGTATTCCAGCCCATAAACCGGCAAGCCAAACCCATCATTCCGGTCTTCTTTTTTGCTTTACCACCGCGAACTCGGTATAGTTCTCGGCGCTGTCCTGGATGTCGGAAACCAGGATCTCCAGCCTGTTGAGCTTTGCCGCCGAAGCGCTGGCGATGGCCGCCGAGCACTTGTCGTCAAGGGCGCTCACGGCCTGGGCGGCTGCCGACGTGGTGGAAAACGGGATTACCCGGTATTCGGGATGGTCATCCAGGAATTTCTTGCACTGCTCCAATGCCTTATCCTTTGAATAGATCTTCCTGATGCTTTTCATGTCCGTGCCGGGCGGGGCGATCAGGTTCATGCTGATTTTCAGCTTCAGCCGGTCCGTGATCTCAAGGTCGTAACGCTCTATGAGATCAACAGCTTCTGTTACCTTACCTGCCAGGGTGTTTTCCAGGGGAAGAATACCGGCATCCACCTTCCCGAGGGATACAGCCTCGCAGACATCCTCGAACCGCTCGAGACCTACCATGGCTGAGGCAGGGAAGAGCTTTTCGGCCGCCTCAAAGGAAAAGGAGCCCGGGGTTCCGGCATAGGCCACCGAATGCCCCACAGGCATGTCCCTGCCCTCGAGACGGGCGTATTCCCTGAGCCTGGGCATGATATAGGCAAACTCGTCGGGGGTGATGGACTGTGGACCGTCGGACAGCGCCGCCATGGGATTGTTGTGCACCTCGATTATAAGCCCGTCGGCTCCAACCGCCACCGCTGCCTTGGACAGGGGCTCCACCATCCATGACAGGCCGCAGCCATGGCTCGGGTCCACCAGGACGGGAAGATGGCTCATCCTTTTCAGGGCTGGGACGGCGCTCAGGTCCAGGGTGTTCCTGGTATAGGTTTCAAATGTACGGATGCCTCTCTCGCAAAGGATCACGTTCTCGTTTCCCGCGCTCATGATGTACTCGCATGCCATGAGCATTTCCTCCAGGGTATTCGAGAACCCGCGCTTGAGCAGGATGGGCTTTTTAAGGCGCCCCAGCTCCTTAAGCAGTTCGAAGTTCTGCATGTTCCTTGCCCCTACCTGGATCAGGTCCACATACTGATCGAAGAGTTCGATGTAGATCGGGTTGGTTATCTCGGATACGATGGGAAGTCCCGCGGCCTCGCCGGCGCGTTTTAGCAGCATGAGCCCTTCCGCCCGAAGGCCCTGGAAGGAGTAGGGGGAGGTCCTGGGCTTGAATGCCCCGCCCCTGAGCATGGTTGCGCCGGCTTTCTTGACACGCAAGGCGATCTCGGTGATCTGCTCCTCGCTTTCCACCGAGCACGGCCCGGCGATGACTGCCAGTTCCTTTCCTCCCACCAGGACATTCCCAACCCTGATGACGGTATTCTCGGGGTGGAACTTGCGGTTGGCCTTCTTAAACGGTTCCTGCACCTTCAGGACCTTCTCCACCACATCATGCATGGACAGCTCATCCGCCGAAAGGCCGGATGTATCCCCGACCAGGCCCAGCACGGTCTTCTCGCTGCCGTATATGGGGGCAACCACAAGCCCATGCCTTTCAATCCATTTTTTCAGCTCTTCGACCCTTTCTTCGGGTACGCCCTGTTTCAATACGATGATCATAACAACCCTCCTGTTTCATCCTGCGCATGTCCGGCTTTTCAAGGCTTCCCGGGCCATAAGCCGTTTATCCCCGGGAATCAAAAAAGCCTTCGCCCCAAACAATGGGACGAAGGCGTAAGCTTCGCGGTACCACCCAATTTCATCACGTGAAGTGATGCGCTCATTTGCCGGATACGGGACTATAAATCCGATATCCTGCTCCTGTAACGGTGAGCTCTCCGCACTTGCCTACTAGTCCGGCCGGACATTCAACGCGTGTGCTCCAGGGAGAACTTCAGCGGCTATGGTGCTTAAAACCACTCTCAGTCCATGGCGGTTTTTCCCTGTAAGCCATAGGACGCCTACTTTTCCCTGTCATCGCATCTGGATTATGTATATTTTTATATATGATATGCCGGAGGCTTACTTCCTGTCAAGATGCTTCTGTTTTTTTCTGTTCAAAATAAGGTACGTCAGCGTTATGATACCGGCATATCCTATCGAAGGGTAGAGGTACCTGACCAGGTTCGAGAATCCCAGCATGCTCATGAGAAAGGCGCACAGGGCGCTGATGACGGTGATATACCGGGTGTTCCACGGAACCGACGCGGAGATCCTGGCAGATAAGCCATAGAGGTTTCCTACCGCCGTCGTATAGATCTCGGCCAATAGCACGATTCCATAGATTGCCTGGACAACCGGGGATACGCGTCCGGCTATATAGATCATGGGTACTTCCATGGAGGCGGACCTGGCAAAATGGTGCCGGATGGAAAAGTACAGGGCAAATGCTCCGATACCCAGGCCGAGCCCGCCCAGTATTGCGCCGTACAGTACGGCCTTCCTGTTTTTAGCCCGGGCTCCCAGCGGCCCCAGTATGGAGAAGGATATGACCATGTTGTACGAGGTGTACAGGATGGCCGACCAAAGCCAGTTCCTGAGAAACCCGATATTCGGGGCAAAACTCTGCAATGCTTCTTTTTCCGGCTGAATAAAGAGGGAGAGTATGCTTACACCGGCGGCTGAAATCAGGAGGAAGGGAACCACAAGGCTTATGGAATTTATGGTTCCCGTAAAGCCCGACAGTACCGTAAGGATGGTAAGGACTGCCATCAACAACCCGCCGACAAGCGGGTGCACCCCGAAACGCTGCGACATGAGGGCGCCGGACCCGGCGAACATGGCCGAAAGCGTTCCGAACAGGAAAAAGGAGATGATTATGTCCGAGAAGGACGACAGTATCCTTCCCGAGGTGGCTTCCACGATATCAAGGTGGGATTCGGCATTGACACGGCTTCCAAGCTCCATGACCATATAGCCCAGGACCATGAACAGGACTGTTACAGCCAAAAGCCCGGCAATGCCGGCATTCCCGAAGCAGACGAAGAACTGGAGGACCTCCTGGCCCGAAGCGAATCCCGCGCCTACAACCGTGCCGATATAGGTCCCGGCCACCCTGAAGGCCGAAACGTTCTTCTCCTTTGCCATTTCAGGTTCCCTTCATGCCATGGTTCCATTAAAGCATATCATCCGCGGGGCCGGATTAGCACCTGAACACCTCCCGGATTTCAGACATTCCATGTAACATAAGGTATGAATTGCATGGAGCAGGGCAAGTTTAATTATGCCGTGCTGCCCCGGAAATCATGATAAAATACCCCGGCGCTGCCTGGAACAGGCCTCTCCGGGAAGCACGCTATTGAAATAAATGGCATCTTGTAATAAAATATCTTTTATGTCTGGCAAAAAATACCGACAGATGGCATAACGTGCGGGACAGGGAGATTTTCAGAAGCTTTGAGCGGAACGCGAGGAGGTTTATGACCGAAAAACCGACAACAAGCAAGCTTTGGAACAGGGATTTTGTTTTGCTTTGGCAGGGACAGCTGGTTTCTGACCTGGGGCAGGCCGCTTTCACGGTTGTTCTTGGTTTCTGGGTACTGGATGTCACCAACTCGACGGCCATCATGGGAATCATTCTGGCCTGCTTTACGCTGCCCAGGGTGTTGTTTGGGCCGTTTGCCGGAGCCTTTACCGACAGGGCGAACAAGAGATGGCTGATAGTCTTTTCGGACCTCTTAAGGGGCGTTTTATATGCCGGCATGGGACTCATGATCCTGACTAACAGGTTCCCGTTCGGGCTTATATATCCCTTTGCGCTGCTGATCAGCTTTTTCGGCGCATTTTTTACCCCGGCCATCAACGCGGCCGTTCCCGAGATTGTTCACAAGGATAATCTATCCCGTGCAAACTCGGCCAGGGGAGTTTCCCAAACCGCGTCGTCCCTGGTGGGCAATGCCTTCGGAGGCCTTCTGTATGCAATACTGAAAGGTCCCGTTTTCTTTGTCATAAACGGTATTTCCTTCATCTATTCAGCCTTTACCGAGGTATTCATCAGGATACCCCATGTCAAAAAGGGGCCGGTCCGTAAGGATATCCTTAAGGATATGATTGAGGGATTCAAGTATTCATGGAACATCAGGGGCATTAAAATCCTGATGCTGACCGGTATGTTCATCAACTTCTTCGTTACCATGGGAGTAACGCTTCTCCAGCCCCTCTTCAGGGACACCGAGGGCTTTGGCGTTGAAAGGTACGGCTTTGCCATGGGATCGCTCATGTCGGGCGCAATTCTGGGAATGCTGGTCCTGTCTGTCTGCAGGATAAAGCCTGAAAGGCGCTTTTTCTATTATAAGCTTTCCACCTATCTCATGATTGTCTGCATGCTGATCGCCGGCTTCACCAACAGCTTCGGAATCATTTTAACCATGGCGTTTTTCGCCGGCATCTGCAACAGCATCATCAGCGTTATCAACCAGACCGTAATGCAGATTACAGTTTCCCAGGAAAACAGGGGAAAGGTTTTTGGCATCCAGGCTACCATGTATGAAGGGCTTTCCCCGCTGGCCATGGCCATCAGCGGCATAGTGGCCGAGTTTGCCGGTGTACGGCCCACCATTATCGGGTCATTCATACTGGCCTCGATAGTAGTCATACCAACGCTGTTCAACAGGGCCTTCGGGAATTACATGAACAGTGACCGCTGCATAGAACCGGAATGCCAGGTCCTGCCCGAAGCGGATACTGCCGGTGAGGCATGACCGCGTCATACCGTTCTTGCCCATAATAGGAAAAATCAATATAATGTATATGTTCCATAAAGTGGCATATGGCTTTATATGCCTGCAAACCGAAAATATACATGGGTAAAGGTGTTTATGATGGGTACTGCTGCATACGATCCCTTCCTGAAATTCAAATATCCCTTCAGGATCCACCAGAAGATGATCCTGGACCGGTTCAGCCAGGAACTGCAGAGGAAGAAACCGGGTGAGCCGTTAAGGTTCCATGTGGTCGCCCCTCCCGGCTCAGGAAAGACCATAATAGGTATTGAGCTTGCCATACGCCTGCGGAGGCCTTCCCTGGTGATCTGCCCGAATACTGCCATCCAGGGCCAGTGGGTGAAGAAGCTGGAGCTTTTCATCCCCGAGAACAGCGGGGTCCATCCCGGGGAGATAGTTACCTCCCGGACGGATCAGCCCAGGTTCATAAATGTATTGACCTACCAGATCCTGAGTATCCCCGAGGACGCCGGCGAGACCATGGTGGAGCTTGCCGAGGGGTTCTGGGCGCGATCAATCGCCGAAGCCCAGAGGATTGAGCTCGAGGAAGCCCGTTCAAGGGTCATGGCCATGAAAACCTCCAATCCAGCCCAGTATAAAAAGGAGATTGCGAAGTATACCAAGGGAATCAGGCACGGAAAGCTCCTGGAGAACCTTGAGGGCCAGGCCGATGACAGGGACGGCCTGATCAGCGTGCTTCATCCGAGGACGCGGGAGCTTTTGTCAAAGCTTCGGGACTTCGGGGTCAAGACGGTCATTTTCGATGAATGCCACCATCTTCAGACCTATTGGGCGGTAGTCATGAAGAACATCCTTGAATGGATGGGCGTTGAAAACATAATCGGCCTTACCGCAACCCCGCCGCTGGACGAGCGGCCCGAGATCCTGCAGAACTACATAAACCTCCTGGGGCCCGTGGATTTTGAGATCCCCACGCCGGCAGTTGTCAAGGACGGCATGCTCGCGCCGTACCAGGACATGACCTGTTTCTGCCTGCCTGAGCATAATGAAATGGAATACCTGAGCAACTGCCACCGGAAGTTCCATAACCTCATAGAAGGTTTCAGTGACCCGAACAGCGATTTCTGCCGCTGGGTGGTGTCAAGGATCATAGAGCGCAGGATGGCCGACGGAACCCAGAGGGAGTGGAGGAAACTCTTTGCTGCCCGTCCTGATTTCTCGGCTGCCGGGGTCAAATACCTGAGGAAAGCCGGGATAAGGATCCCGCCCGACATCACGCTGACCGGGGAAATGGCCGGGGAACTGTCGGTGGAGGACTGGGCCCTTCTCATCGAGGATTATGCGCTGAACCGCCTGAAGCTGAGCGGGGAAGAAGAGCATAAGGCTATGTACGACGCCGTCCGCGATGCGCTGTATACCCTGGGGTTCATCCTTACCGAAAAAGGCATCCGTACATATATTTCGCCCATTGACAGGGTTTTGTCATACAGCAGGAGCAAGCTTCGCGCCGTAAAGGACATCCTGAGGCACGAGATGCGGGTTATGGGTGACAGGATAAGGGCGGCGGTTGTGACCGATTTCGAGTTCTCAAACGCCCTTTCCCTTGAAAAACTCGAGAATGTGCTGGACCAGGAATGCGGCGGCGCCATCAGCGTCATCAAGGAACTTGTGACCGACGAGGAACTGGACAGGCTTAACCCTGTCATGGTTACCGGAAAGAGCCTTCTCTGCGACGACGACCTTGCCGAAACGTACCTGGAACAGTTTAAAAAATGGGCAGAGGAGCACGGCTATGACATCCTTCTTTCCATGAAACCCGTGTTCGGAGGACGGCTCTATGAGATAGAGGGAAGCGGAAAGGACTGGAACACCAAGTCGGCTGTCCTGTTTACCACGAGCCTGCTGGAGAAGGGCATCACCAGGTGCATGGTGGGAACAAGGGGGCTTTTGGGCGAGGGCTGGGATGCCATAAGCCTCAACACGCTCATAGACCTTTGCGCCGCGGCGACCTACGCCTCGGTGAACCAGCTCCGCGGAAGGAGCATACGCAAGGATGACAGCCAGCCCAGGAAGCTTGCCAACAACTGGGATGTGGTCTGCTATGCACCCGGCCTTGAGAAGGGCGCAAATGACCTTAAGAGGCTGTATAAAAAGCACATGCAGTTTTACAGCATATGCGCCGACGGACGCATCCAGAAGGGAATCAACCATGTGGACCCGTCCCTGGCCTTCATGGACGACATGGATGCAGAAACTATCAACCGGTTCAATGAAAGGATGATGGCCAAATCCTCGGAGCGTGACAGCCGGTATGACATGTGGAGGATAGGCGAGAAGTTCGTAAATGTTGAGCAGGAAAGCGTGGAATTCACCATGAACCGGGCTGCCGTGCCCTGTGATACCGGCGTGTACACCATCCATACGGCCAAACTCAGGGGAAGGTCCGCCGCCAACAGGTTCAAGGGCGGAGCCGCCGTATTGGCCATGCTGGCCGCGGCAATCGCCGCCGCGTCGAGCATTCCCGTTGCCATAGGCTTCGGTGCGGTATCAGCGCTCTTTTTGAGTTCCGCGGTGAAGGGCACAGGCAAAGCCGCGGAATACAGCCGCAACAACGTACTTTCCATGGACAGCCTGGAGTTTGCCAGGAGATGCGCTTTCTGCCTCTTTTACGCCTTGCAGGGCGCCGGGCTCATCAGCAGGACCCTCATAGAAAAGAATCTCAATGTCTCAAAGCGCGAGGACGGGTCCATCCGTGTATTCCTGGACGCCTCACCCGAGGAATCGTCATTGATCGCCAAATCATTTGACGAGCTTTTGAGTCCAATCATGAACCAGAGGTATGCCGTTCCGCGCTATGAAACGGTACTGCCGGCGGGCAGGGGCAACCTTGCCGCTATCAGCGCCGGGCTGAAGCCCGGGCGCTCGGTTATTGCGTCATGGCACCCCGTTCCCGATGTCCTTGGCGCCAACAAGGAAAAAGCCGAAATATTCAGGAGCCAGTGGAACCGCTGGGTAAGCAGGGGGGACCTGGTGTATCTTAAGAGCGAGCAGGGCGAGAAGATCATAGAACAGTATGGCATGAGCAACGAGCTGGGAATAAGGAAGCAGGTGGCCAGTTTCTGGAGGTAGGTTTTATGACCAGACCTTCCAAAACATTGTGTATTTTTTAACAGAAAAATAGGGAATCATATTGAAAATTATTCTAATAATAAGGTAGAATAGTTAAGATCCCATATCGGAATAACATTTATACAGTATTTAAGCCTCAAAAGGAGTTGTTTTTTATGGGTATGATGAACAAGATGACAGTAGCCGATGTCGATCTTAAGGGAAAACGCGTTATCGCGCGTGTTGATTTCAATGTTCCCCTGGACGAGAACGGCAATATAACCGATGACAAGCGCATCAGGGCCGCGCTGCCCACCATAAGGTACATCATCGACCAGGGTGCGAGCCTGATCCTGGTTTCCCACCTGGGAAGGCCCAAGGAAGGTCCTGACCCCAAGTACAGCATGAAGCCTACAGCCGAGCGCCTGAGCGAACTCCTCGGCAAGGAAGTCAAGCTTGCAGCCGACGTCATCGGAGAGGATGCCAAGGCGAAGGCTGCAGCCTTAAAGCCGGGCGAGATCCTCATGCTGGAGAATGTCCGCTTCCATAAGGAAGAGACCAAGAACGACCCGGCTTTTGCTAAGGAACTTGCCTCAATGGCGGATATCTATGTGAACGACGCTTTCGGAACAGCCCACAGGGCTCATGCTTCCACGGCCGGAATAGCGGACTACCTCCCCGCGGTCAGCGGCTATCTGATCAAGAAGGAACTGGATATCATGGGCAAGGCCCTTGAAGATCCCGAAAGGCCGTTTGTAGCCATCCTGGGCGGAGCCAAGGTTTCCGACAAGATCGGCGTTATAGAGAGCCTCCTGGATAAGGTTGACACCCTTATCATAGGCGGAAGCATGGCATATACCTTCTTCGTAGCCAAGGGATACTCTATAGGAACCTCCAAGTACGAGGCAGACAAGGTGGAACTGGCGGCGAACCTCCTTGCCAAGGCAGAAGAGAAGGGCGTAAAACTCCTGCTGCCTGTTGACAATGTTATAGGCAAGGAATTCGATCCCAATACCGAATCACAGGTTGTCGACTCCGACAAGATACCTGACGGCTGGATGGGCCTGGATATCGGTCCCAGGTCTGTGGAACTGTTCGCCGAAGCTATTAAGGATGCTAAGACCGTCGTATGGAACGGCCCGGTAGGAGTCTTTGAGTTTGAGAAGTTTGCGGTTGGCACCAGGAAGATAGCGGAAGCCCTGGCAGCCACATCGGCCGTTACCATAGTGGGCGGCGGCGACTCGGCTGCGGCCGTTGAGCAGTCTGGCTTTGCCGACAGGATTACCCATATCTCCACCGGCGGCGGCGCCTCCCTTGAGTTCCTCGAAGGCATTGAGCTTCCCGGTATAGCGGTCCTGAACGACAGAAAGTAAAAGGATGAAAGGATGAAATAGAAATGGCAAAACGTACAATTATGGCGGCGGGAAACTGGAAGATGAACAAGACCCCATCGGAAGCCAGGGCATTCGTTGAAGGCCTGAAGGGTCTTGTCGCAGATGCGAACTCCGAGGTTGTCGTGGGTGTTCCCTTCGTGTGCATTCCTGCTGTGGTTGAGGCCGCCAAGGGGTCGAACATCAAGGTAGCCGCCCAGAACGTGCACTGGGAGGCAAGCGGCGCCTATACCGGCGAAGTTTCCTGCGCCATGCTGAATGACCTGGGCGTTGATTATGTAATCATCGGCCATTCCGAGAGGCGCGAATACTTTGCTGAAACCGATGAAATGGTAAACAAAAAGGCACGGGCAATACTGGATGCCGGTATGACACCCATCATATGCTGCGGCGAGTCCCTGACCCAGAGGGAACAGGGCGTTACCGCCGAGCATGTAAGGTACCAGGTGAAGATAGCCCTCCTTGGGCTGTCAGCCGAGGAAGTGTCCAGGATCGTTATCGCCTATGAACCCATATGGGCCATCGGAACCGGCAAAACAGCCACCAACGAGCAGGCCGAAGAGGTATGCGCCATCATCCGCAGCCTCATAGCGGAGCTTTATGGCGAGGATGTAGCCGAAAAAACCCGCATCCTTTACGGAGGAAGCGTCAAGGCCTCCAATGCCGCCGAGCTGTTTTCCATGCCCAATATTGACGGCGGCCTGGTTGGCGGCGCCAGCCTGAAGCTGGATGAGTTCGAGAAGATAGCCAAGTCATGCTGAGGAGCATGAACTGGCTGTCGGAAACGATATGTCAGTAAGTATACAATGGGGACGGTTATGTTTTCCGTCCCCATTGTTAATGATTCTATCGCGCCCAAATCATCGTTCATGATGGCGGAAAAACGGGTAAATATTATTATTGAATGATTGTTCATGGCAGCAATATATGGTATAAAAAGACCGTACCCGGAGATATCCGCAAAGGATACCCGGCGCGCGTATTAAACAGCAACATCCAAACTGCAGGAAGGACAGGTAATGAAGAATATGATACTAAAAAAGAACGGTTATGAGAAAAGCAAGGGACCTCTTCTCATCATAGTAATGGACGGCATCGGCATAACCGAAGCCACGGAAGGCAACGCGGTTGCGGCAGGCTATACGCCCCACCTTGACAAACTTATGGCAACATGCCCCTATACATTACTCAAGGCCCACGGCACTGCTGTCGGGCTTCTCAGCGATGACGACATGGGTAATTCCGAGGTCGGGCATAATGCCATAGGCGCGGGCCAGGTTTATTCACAGGGCGCCAAGCTCGTAACCGAGGCCATTGAAAGCGGAAAACTGTTCGAGGGCAAGGGTTGGACCGAGATCCGGGAAAACTGTGTCCGGAATGGCTCAACACTCCATTTCATCGGCCTGTTCAGCGACGGCAACGTACATTCCCATATAGACCATCTCAAGGCAATGATAAGAAGGGCAGCCCAGGAAGGCATCAGGAGGGTACGCGTGCATATTCTGCTGGACGGCCGTGATGTGGGCGAGACATCTGCCCTGGAATATGTACTTCCCTTCGAGGAGTTCTTAAGCGGGCTCAGGACAGATTCCTTTGACGCGCGCATCGCAAGCGGCGGCGGCCGTATGTTCATCACCATGGACAGGTACGAAGCCAACTGGAGCATGGTGGAGAGGGGTTGGAAGACCCATGTGCTTGGCGAAGGCAGGTACTTCTCCAGCGCGCAGGAGGCCATCGAGACCCTGCGTAATGAAACCGGTGCGATAGACCAGGATCTGCCGGCCTTTGTCATCGCCGAGGACGGAAAACCCGTGGGCACAATCGAAGACGGCGACAGCGTGATCTTCTTCAATTTCCGCGGAGACCGGGCTATCGAGATGAGCCGCGCCTTCGAGGAAGCCGACTTTACAAAGTTCGACCGTGTGCGCTATCCGAAGGTGGTTTACGCCGGAATGCTGGAATATGACGGGGACCTTCACATCCCGAAACGCTACCTGGTTGAGCCCCCGTTCATTAAGAATACCATGGGAGAATACCTGGCAAGGACCGGCGTGACCCAGCTGGCCATATCAGAAACGCAGAAGTTCGGACATGTGACCTATTTCTGGAACGGCAACAACAGCGGAAAGTTTGACGAGGAACTGGAAACATACATCGAGATTCCATCGGATATAATCCCGTTTGAGCAGAGACCCTGGATGAAGGCCGGCGAGATCACCGACAAGCTGATCGAGATGCTGGAGACCGGGAAATACACGTTTGCAAGGTGCAATTTTGCAAATGGCGACATGGTAGGACACACCGGGATTTTCCAGGCGGCAAGGATCGCCGTTGAAGCCGTGGACCTCTGCCTGGGAAGGATACTTCCGGTTATTGAGAAGCTTGAAGGAGTGGCATTGATAACCGCCGACCACGGCAACGCCGATGAGATGTTTGAACTGGATAAATCGGGAAAACCCAAGGTGGATAAGGACGGCAGGGTAAAGGCCAAGACCAGCCATACCCTGAACAGGGTGCCCTTCATAATCTTCGACCCGAAGAACAATGGGAAATACAGGCTGAAGCAGGGCGAGTACGGACTGGCCAATATTGCCGCGACAGCGGTCAACCTGCTCGGTTATGAAGCGCCCGAAATGTGGGAAGAGAGCATGATCGAGTTCCTGTGACGCCGAAATTCGTTGCATTTTTATGAAATATAGGCTATGATTGAGGAATAAGTATCCCTTCCATTGCTTTCCGGGCTGATTCCCTTCGGGGATAAAGCCTGGAATGCAATTTATTGGCTGTTTCGGCACGATATGTGATGTGTTCGGATATAATAAACGGAGCCGGTTATGCGCATATTATGTATCGATTACGGTGATGCCAGGATAGGCGTCGCTGTCAGCGACCCGATGAGATGGACCGCCCAGATGCTGGAAACCATCCGGTGGAAGGATGATATCGGTAAGGCACTGGACAGGATCTGCCAGCTTGTCCGGCAATACGGGTGCCGGCTGGTCCTGGTGGGGCTGCCCAGGAACATGGACGGTTCCATGGGCTTCCGTGAGGAGAAGACCAGGGAGTTCATGGACCTTCTCAGGGAAAGGCTGCCCGATATCGAGATCAAGCCATGGGACGAGCGGCTCACAACAGTCATGGCCCAGCGTGCCATGCGTGATATGGGAATCAGCTCGAGGAAGCAGAAAGGGCGGATCGATCAGATGGCGGCCGCTTTTATTCTGCAGAGCTATCTTGATTCAATCAAATAACGGGATACTCAGCGTATTCCAAACTGCATGAAGGGAGATACAATTATGGATTACGAAAACGAAATCATTGAACTGACAGGAGAAGACGGAGACACCATCAGGGCCGAATACCTTGATACGGTCCTTGTGGATGACAACGAATATGTGGTATTGCTTCCGGTGGATGAGAACAACTGCGAGGAATGCGACGGCTGCGTATCCGAGGTAATCATCATGAAGATCGAGAAGGACGGAGACGAGGAATACCTGGTCCCCGTTGAGGATGAGGATGAACTGGACAAAGCGTTCGAAGCATTCCAGGAGCAGATGGACGAGTACGACTTCGATGATGAGGACGGGGAAGACGAAGACGACGAATAATCCCGGATGACTCCTTCAAAAGAGAAAACGAGGTGACTCCTGGCTATGCCCGGAAAGCAAAAGCTTTTGGCCGTTTTGTTGCTGCTTGTACTTTTTTGCTTTTCTTCATGCGGAGAGCAGCAGGCCAACCTCGGTGATGGAGATCTGCAAACACCGGCGCCAGCGGATGGGACCCCGATAATAATTGAGGTTGAACCAACACCAACTCCGACTCCTACTTCCGAACCGGAGGAGACCCCTCCTCCGGAGCCGGAGTTCAACTTTGTGGTTCCCGATTCCAGTATCCGGCCGGTGGCGGTGATGATAGACAACCAGGGCGACAAGGTACTCCCCCAGGGGGGAATCGCCCAGGCCCAGATTGTTTATGAAATCCTTACCGAGTACAATATCACCCGCTATATGGCCCTGTTCTGGGGTACCATGCCCGAAATGATCGGCCCGGTAAGAAGCTCACGGCACTACTTCCTGGATTTTTCCATGGAGTATGACGCCATCTACACTCATTTTGGCTGGAGCGACTATGCCAAGGCCGATATCCCAAAGCTGAAAATCGACAACATCCACTGGGATGGGAAAGCCTTCTGGGATCTCACCGACGATCCCAACAACTGGCAGGATACATACACATCAGGGGAACGGATCATGAAGGAAATTGAAAGGCGGAAGTATTCCACAACGCCGAAAAAGCCGTTCCCGTTCAGGTACCATGAGGAGATGACCATTCCCGCCGGCGGGCAGGCGGCCGAAGATATAACGATCAAGTTTTCTTCCAACGGCGCCAGCACCTGCGGTTACATATACGATCCCGAAATCCGTGCCTATAAACGGACGCGTATGGGAAAACCACAGATAGAGCGTAATACCGGCGAACAGGTGGTTGTTCACAACATCATCATTCAAAAGATGACCTCGCAGCCCATCCCCAATGATAATTACGGGCGAATAAACCTCAATGATATCGGAACCGGGGATGGTTGGTACATAACAGGAGGCAAGGCAGTAAAGCTGACCTGGTCCAAGAGCGCCCGTGACGCGCAGACGGTTTACACCCTCGAGTCCGGGGAGCCGCTGGTCCTGAACAAGGGACAGACCTGGATCGAGGTTGTCCCGAGCCTGAAATATGTGGAATTCAAGTAAGATAAAAATGAGGACGGCCTGGATCAATTTACGATCCTGCCGTCCTTTTTTCATCGGAATCATCGGAGGGAATGATGACTCATTACTGCCCGCCCCTTAAGTAGTCAAGGACCAGGGAACCGCAGACCAGCAATACCCATACTCTCAATGAGTAAATAATAAGCCATTCTACCATCTGAAGCTGGTTCTCAAGGAGCCGGAGCCCGGCCATTGCCGACACCACAAGGAAGCCGGCCGAAAGGAGTCCGGCCAGCAGCACGGCGGACGCAGTTTTAATTAAGGCCTTACTTCCCCTATTCATGGAAGCAAGCCTTTTTTCAACTTTATTTATATATGTCTGAAGTTTTTTCGTTTTTCTTTCCTCGTTCATTTTGACCCCACATTCCAACTCATGATATAAAGATGAACATATACATTTTACACGCAGCCCGCCCCGCTTTCAATCGCAATACTTGCCAGTCCCCCCAAAGGCCTCACCCTCAGACCACGGGGACGGTTCCGCTGGTCAGACCACGGGCAGACCACGGGGACGGTTCCGCTGGTTCGAACCACGGGCAGGTCAGACCACGGGGACGGTTCCTCTGGTTTGAGAGAAGGCTTTACAGGTGGATTAATACCTTTCACTAACATCATTACGAGCGCATCTGCCAACCCCCGTTTCGTTCTATTATTGACATATAATTCAATGGATGATAATATTAACTCAACCAGTTTTTAGGAGGT
>JAAXZX010000082.1 GCA_012719645.1 Clostridiaceae bacterium | reverse complement strand
TTTCGTTTTTAGCTTACGATTCCACGGGGCTTCAACAACATATTCAAAAGCATATTTCGGATGATGAAAAAGGGCACAGGAAGACGATACAAAGTTTAAAAAACCAGCAATATTCGGCAAAGGGATTAATGATTAAAAAGTGTTGACAAAACAACCGGCCTCATGTAATATAGTTTATGCGGCTTTTGAAACCCGCATGAACAGAATATGGGAGGATTCCCGAGCGGCCAAAGGGGGCAGACTGTAAATCTGTTGTCGGACGACTACGGTGGTTCAAATCCACCTCCTCCCACCAGGAATCTCACATCGAAAACCGATGTGGGATTTTTTTATGTTATTGCTGGCGGTGCAACCTGCCTTATGCCATTGCGAGTCCAGCGAAGCCGTGCCTGGCAATCTCCAGGACTGTCATTGTGAGCAGAGCGCAGATAAACGCGGCAATCTCGACAAAGACCACCCGTAAAGGTATACCTGAATTGTAATGAGCAAAGCAGTGTAATCCTGCACCAAATAGGCAGGGGCCTGATAGCATTGTGTAACTTATTGGTATATAATAAGTATAGTGCTAATTGACCGAAACATACCATAAAAAAACAACCTTGGCGTCATCATCGTGGCACTTGTCAGCTGTGACCGCTGGAGGAATGCCTGGATGGAGAAGAAAAATGTCCTGAAAAAGTACATCGTTGCGTTCATTATAGTTGTTGCCATAATCATAACCGCAATCGCGATAATATATGGCTATATAAACAGCCCAGATGCGGATAAAGAAGCTGCTGTCCCAACCCCTTCCTCCCAAACACTTCTACCTGAAGAACCACAGGAGCCATCAGTTACGGACGAACCGCAGCCAAAGCCCCATGGCACTGTCCGCATCCGCGTCTACACAGCTTTCAGGGAATTGGATGACATTATAGAAAGATACGCGGAAGAGCATTGGGATTTCGATTACCTGGTGCTGGCATATACTGATGAGTTGGTATACAGCTTTCTTGACATTGTCAACCTGGCAGGCGACAACCTGAAAAACAACACCGAACCCATGGACCTGTTCTGTGTACCTGCCGCATATATGTCACAGTTCGCCAAAGGCGAGTTTTCCGAGTATGTCTGCACATATGAAGAGTTGGGTATCGATGTTGATTCGCTTCTCGAGAAGATGGACATACCCCGGTACATCATTGAGGCGGGTACCAACAGGGACGGAAAAATTGCGGCGCTCCCAGTTTTATCGAGCGCAAACGTCTTCTTGTACCGGCGTTCGGTGGCAAGAGAAATTTTCGGGACCGATGATCCCGATGTAATTTCTGGGATAATCGGCGGAGGCACCCAAAGCTGGGACAAGTTCCTGGAAGCAGCACAAACCCTGAAAGAGCATGGTTATTACATCGTACCAGGGTGCGAGGACATGACGTGCCTGGTGGATACCTCGTGCCCCGTATCCGGACTCATGGACGAAAACTTCCGTCCGGACCCGGCATGGGAAAAGTTTATGGACGTATCAAAGATCCTTTATGAAAATGGCTGCATAAAGGATATCGAGGCATGGAGCGATGAGTGGTTCAATATCATAAAAGGTGAAGGGGACAAGGTGTTCGGCATCGTTACGAGCACTGATAATTGCTATTTTCTGGATGCCCTCAGCTTTGAAAAAACCTATGGCGACTGGGCTGTATGCCTGTCCCCGTTCCAAATCCCGGCCGATCTCTATTCCGGAGTTTTTGTAAGCAAGCATACTGAGAACAAGGAACTGATCAAGCCCCTCATCGAGTGGATTACGCTGGACAGTTCGAAAACCGGGCTTCAGTACAGGCTTGCGAATGGCACGTTTAACGATTGCTACAATTACCCCGTGGTTTCCAGGGCGATCCTGAAAGAATCCTTTAACAGCTGCGGTATGATTGATGGACAGGACATGAATCCAATAATATATGAGTCGTTGAATATACTGGATTCACTAAGCCCGCCAGCGGTTACCCATGACATACGGTACGGTCTTATATTCAACAGATTCCTGGAAGAAACCCGGGCATACATCAGGGGCGAAAAGGACAAGGAAACAGCCATTGCCGATTTCATAGAAAACGCAAGAAAAAGTTGGGAGGACGGCACGCGCTGGTAGCCTGGCAGATGTATGATAAAAGAGGTTTAGAGCTTTTTATAATGGGGAGATGATTATAATGAAGACCAACAAGAAAAGAACCATCCTCATCTTGGGCTTATGCTTATTTGCAGTTGCCGCGATAATATGCGCGGTTCTTTTGCTTGGCGGAAATACCGGGGTATCACCTGATAATGAAGTCCTGGATCAGGGTTCTGTTCCCCCGTCACAAACTCCGCTGGCTGAAGAAAATGACGTGGTGCAGGAGCCTGCTGTAACCGATGAACCTCAGCCTGCGAAGGAAGATAAAGTTTATATCCGCGTCTATACAACCTATCGGGAACTGGGGAGGGCTATCGAGAAATATGCCCGTGAAAACTGGGACTTCGACTTTGAGGTTAAGACCTGGGACGACGCGATGTATTACGGGTACAATGACATTGTTAATATGGTAGACGACAACCTCAAGAACAATGCTGAACCCATGGAGATTTTCTGTGTTCCGTCGGCTTACGCTCCAAAGTACATAAGGGGTGAGTTTTCCCAATATGTCTTGCCATATGAAGAACTGGGAATCGATGTGGACGCGCTTCTTGGGAAGATGGATATCCCCCAGTATATCATTGATGCCGGGAAAAACAGGGATGGCAAGATCGTTGCGCTCCCCGTGCTATCGGACGCAAATGTCTTCATGTACCGGCGTTCTGTGGCCAGGGAGGTTTTTGGCACCGATGACCCCGACAAAATATCCGAGATCATCGGAGGCGGTACCCAAAGCTGGGACAAGTTCCTTGAGGCAGCCAAAACACTTAAGAAACACGGTTATTATATAGTATCCGGACCAGGTGACCTGTTTTACCTTATCAATGAAAAATGTTCGGTTTCCGATCTTTTCAGTGAAGACTTCAGGATAAAGCCTGAATGGGAAAAATTCATGGACATTGCAAAGCTCCTTTATGACAACGGGTATATGAAGGATACCGAGTTATGGAGCGAAGAATGGTATAACGACACCAGGGGGAAAGGAGATAAGGTTTTCGGCACATTTACAGTCACAGAATACAGATACGATGATCAAGGCCTGAAGAACGGCTATGGCGATATCTTCGGCGACTGGGCAATATGCCTGCCGCCTTTCCAGGTCCAGACAGATTCCTATTCAGGAATAATGGTCAGCAAAAATGCCGCCAATAAGGAACTGGTCAAATCCATAATCGAGTGGTTAACCCTGGACGGTTCAGAAACGGGTTATCAGTATCTGATTGCAAACGGCAGGATTTTTGATGGACAAAGGTTCACCGTGATCTCCAGAACTGTTCTGAATGAGACTGAAAACATAGTCGGCTTTCTTGGAAACCAGGATGTAAATCCCGTAGTCCATAACGCGTTGAACAGGCTGGAAGAACTCTACAATCCCGATCCAAAGACGGAGGATGAAGGCTACCTCGTTATATATTGGGAGTTTATGACTGAAACCAACGCCTACATTCGTGGTGAAAAGAGTAAGGAGACCGCCATTTCAGACTTTATAGAAGGCATACGGCGGCGATGGAAGGAAACCGGATCAATGTGGTAACCTTTCAGGTATATAAAATGAGGGTTTGGCCATAAATGAGAGGAGTAAAAATGAAAATCAACAAGGGAAAATACATATTCTCAATTGCACTGTGTATTCTTACTTTCGCGGTTATTCTTGCGGCGCTGCCAGGCTGCGGCGATACCGGCGGAAACCTTCAAAACGAGCCTTACGATGAGGGTGCTGGTGCAATTTCCCCGACCCCTTCTGCGGTCGTAACTCCCGTAAATAACGATAATCCCGGAAAAGATCAGGAACAGGGCGGTTCGGCCGGTAAAAAGGTTCTGAATATCTATTCCTACGATGAAGAACTGGAATATATTGTGAAAAAATATGCCCAACTCCATCCGGAATTTGACTATGAAATCCGGTTTATATACACTCCGGTCATTGATGATTACAACACCCTCCGCTTACTCCTTGATAACCTTGAGAGTGATTCTGATAATACGGCGGACATATACAGCATACCCGCCGCATATGCTTCAAGGTTTATCAAAGGGGAGATGTCGGACTACGCCTGCACCTATAAGGAGCTTGGCATTGATGTGGAGAATGCCATTAAAAAGGCTGATATACCGCAGTACATAGTGGATGCAGGGACAAACCCCGACGGTGAGGTAATCGCTTTGCCCTACAAGCCTTATGTAAATGTTTTCATGTATCGGCGGTCAATTGCCAGGGAGGTCTTTGGAACCGATGATCCCGATAAAATCTCCGAGATTATAGGCGGGGGCACCGAAAGCTGGGATAAATTCCTGCAAGCAGCGCAAACCCTGAAGGAGTACGGGTATTATATCGTTCCCGGATGCCAGGATTTATCCCGCATGATAGATACAGGGATTTTGATCTCCCAGCAGGATTCAGGCACGGAATTTGATATCAGTCCGGACTGGAAAGAATTCATGGATATGTCAAAAGCCTTTTTTGACAAAGGCTATATCAGCGGAGATATCCGGTCATGGGGTGATGAATGGGTTGCGTGCATCAACGGCAAAGGTGATAAAAAGGCGTTTGGTACTGTTATCATGCTCGATTTTATTGATACCGGTTTTGCCCTTGATTTCTACCTGAAAGATACTGCCGGTGACTGGGGTATTTGCCTTCCGCCCTTCAAAACCGCAGATGGCAATATAACCGGGATAATGGTAAATAAAAACTCTCCCCTCAAGGACGAGCTGAAGGCGCTGATCGAATGGATCACGCTGGACTGCACTGAAAACGGGCTCCAGTATCTCAGGGCCAGCGGCACCCTTTATGAAAGGGGTGTGGATGGACCTAATACCTTTGAGATGTACGGTGGCAAAAGAACGGTTGTTTCCGGGACTGTCCTTAATAACATTAACACCAGCCTTGACTTTCTTGGCGGACAAAATATCAATCCTGTGGTATACGGTGCGATGAGGACGCCAACCCGGGAATACCAGTCATTCAAGAGCCCGGAAGCCGCATACTTTTTCAAATGGGTTGAAGAAACCATGGAGTACGTAAGCGGCCGTAAGGATAAGGATACTGCCGTGGCTGATTTTATGCAGGAAGCAGAGGAAACAAACCGGTGGTACAGGGAATTATTCGGTGATTATGAAATGCTGCACCTGCTGCCATGGTAAGGTCAATATGGTTGGCAAACTTATTTTTTATCGACTTGGACTCTGGTATAATACTGATTGTATTGCCAGAGTCTTTTTCGGAGGTAAACTAAATGCCCTATGATATAGCAATTATCGGGGCCGGACCGGCTGGAGCCACGCTGGCCAGGCTTCTTGATAAAAGATACAGGATACTGCTGCTTGACAAACGCGATCTGCTGGAACCTGAGGAAGAAGAAAGATCAAAGTGCTGCGGCGGGCTTCTTGCGCCGGACGCCCAGAAGGTACTGGGCAGGATGGGCCTGGCCGTACCCGCGGGGGTGCTGGTGAGCCCCCAGCTTTTCCTGGTAAGGACAATAGATTTTGATAACAAGCTTGAGCGGTTTTACCAGCGCTTTTACTTTAACATGGACCGCAGGCGGTTTGACGAGTGGCTGGTTTCGCTGATTCCACCCCATGTGGATATGGGTATGAATTGCAGGTTTACATCCCTGGCCGAAGGAAACGAGGGCTACGAAATAGCCTTTATTCATGGGAACAGGATCTACACCGAAAAGGCAAGGGTTCTCGTGGCGGCCAACGGGGCGTGGTCCAATGCAAGGCGCCAGGTTTTCCCGGAAAGCGAAAAGATAAAAAGATATATTGCCATCCAGGAATGGTATGAAACCACAGAGGATATACCGTACTACGGAGCCATTTTCGACAGCGTTGTGACTGACTTTTATTCATGGATTATCGCAAAGGACGGCAAAATGGTAATTGGTTCAGCCCTGAGGCCCACAAAGGATGCCAGGGAGAAGTTCGAAAGGCTTAAGAACGAGCTTCGGGATTTTGGTTATGTCTTCGGAGACCGGATCAAGCGTGAAGGCACGTATCTTTTGCGTCCCCGGTCAGGTTCCGAGATTTATACCGGCAATGACCATATGGCCCTGGTGGGTGAGGCAGCTGGCTTTATCAGCCCCAGCTCAGCCGAGGGCATAAGCTATGCCATCAGAAGCGCCATTGCCCTTGCAGACAGCCTCAACAAGGGCATTGAAGGGTTCCAGTACCGCTACCGGAAGAATCTGAAGCCGCTGATGAGAAATCTTACTTATAAACGCCTAAAGAGCATAGGGATGTACAATAAAACATTGAGAGCCCTTATCATGAAAAGCGGCATCCTTAGTATCGATGTCATGACAGATCCAGAATAGCTCCTAGCCAGGGGGACGGTTCCTCTGGTCAGACCACGGGGACGGTTCCTGTGGTTTGAGAGAAGGCTTTACAGGTGGATTAATACCTTTCACTAACATCATTACGAGCGCATCTGCCAACCCCCGTTTCGTTCTATTATTGACATATAATTCAATGGATGATAATATTAACTCAACCAGTTTTTAGGAGGT
>JAAXZX010000009.1 GCA_012719645.1 Clostridiaceae bacterium | reverse complement strand
TAAATTATATACGATTATCAATGCCCCCCCTGCCATACCCAGCAGAACCAGGCCATTTGGAATAATCATATGTTTGAGATCGATGAACATCACCGCCAGCAATATGGAGAATAAATATAAAAGTGCCAGCGTTTCAACTGACAAGCTATATTTTAAATATACAGCCAAATAAACAAGGCCTGTCAATAGCTCTATGAGAGGATAACGGGCAGAAATTCCTGCCTTACAGTACCGGCACCTGCCCTTGAGTGATATGTAGCTTAGAACTGGGATCAAATCTCTTGCGGTAAGGCGTGTATTGCACTCCGGACAGCTTGAGGGCGGGGACACTACCGATTTTTCCAGGGGAATGCGGTAGATGCAGACATTCAAGAATGAGCCCACACACAGCCCCAGAATAAAGATGCATATGCCCGCAAACACCTGAAGTTCGGTTGCTAATGACATACCCATCACTCAATCCCCCTTGAGCAGTTTCCTGGCCTTATATAATTCATCGGATTCGGGAGCATCGATCTTAAGAGCAATATCCCCCTCAATCAGTAAACACTCGCTATCCTGCGTAATTTTACCTATAATACAGGATTGGATGCCCGATTCCTGAAGTCTTTTCACCAGCCCATCCCCATCCTCGCAGGTTATCAGCATGCTTCCGCTGGATATGAGCTTTAGCGGGTCAAGACCAAGGCATTCACAAATAACTCTTGTCTCATCCAATAAGGGTATTCTGTCTTTGTAAACAACAGCACCGCATCCAGAGGCATGGCACAGTTCCCATACTGCTCCAAGCACACCCCCTTCTGTTATATCATGCATGCTTGTAGCGCCATATTCGGAAGCGATGAGCCCTTCTTTAAGCACACTGATGGATCCGATTAGTTGACGGGCTTTATCAATAACCTCTTTGCCGATTCTATCCTCAAGGAAATCCTCCATCAGGTTTGCCAGGATGGCCGTGCCTTCAGTTGCCGCATACTTCGTAATTATGATATGGTCGCCGGGCCGGGCGCCGGAGGTTGTCACAACAGCGTTTTCCCTTGCCTTCCCAAGGGCTGTAATGCTCACCACAATCCGGGTTACGGCATCGGTTACCTCTGTATGGCCGCCGATGATATCGGCCTTGACCAGATCAGCCTCTTTTTTTAGCTGGCTCATCACTTCGGCTATTTCCTCAAACTCAGTCCATGGTGGAACCAGCAGGGTTACCATCAGGCCTACAGGCTCGGCTCCACTGGATGCCAGATCATTGCAGGCAATGTGGACAGCAAGAGTTCCTATGTCGCTTTCTGCTCCAGTGATGGGATC
Source organism: Clostridiaceae bacterium (assembly GCA_012719645.1). Classification (GTDB taxonomy): domain Bacteria; phylum Bacillota; class Clostridia; order DSM-8532; family DSM-8532; genus Thermoclostridium_A. Next base: position 336 of record JAAXZX010000009.1, on the reverse strand, counting down.
GGTTGTCACCACGCATAAATCCCTGCCAAAGTTTAATACAGCGCAGTCTTCACCGATTACAGGCCTGGTTAGTACCTCATCCCTTTGTTTTCCAGAGAAACTGGTCAGTATTTTTTCAAGTTGGTCATTGGACAGCTTGCCGATCTTCAGCATGGTCTAGTTGACCTCCGATTTCATCTTCTCGTTCTGTCTGAGCTCCTGAACCCTGTCCCGGGTGGTTTCAATCAGTCTGACAGGTATTTTCCCCCTGTTTTTAGGATCCGAATACTCCCTGATCAGCCGGCTGAACCACTGGAGAGCTTCATCGTTCCTGCCGGTCCTGGCGTACAGCTCTCC
>JAAXZX010000081.1 GCA_012719645.1 Clostridiaceae bacterium | reverse complement strand
TGAAAAAACGGCATAGCCTGCTGTTCACGACTATGCCGAATTCTTCAAGGATATAAAATCTCAAATTGTGGAAGCTTTTCGCTGCCTTTTCATATACTCAGGAGTGTATGTCACATATCCTTAAGGCAATCCCTGCATACGATCTTGCCTTTGAAGTTGATGACATCTTCCTTTGCAACGTCACAAAACACGCACCTTGGAACATATTTGTCAAGTACTACATTCCCGTCGTCATCCACATACATTTCTATATCGTCGCCCTCGTTAATATTGAGTTCCTTGCGAAGCGACTTGGGAAGCACAATCCTTCCAAGGGAATCCAGTTTTCTGACATATCCAGTAGCCCTCATCTTAATATCCTCCCGTAAACTGTATAACATGAATTCCACTCTTTGCATTATATCACAAATTGTCATAAAGTGAATAGAAAAGTTTAAAAAAATGGAGATAATTTGTGTATTATATGGTATTGTTTCCAATATTAAGTATACAATCAGCTTTTATATGCCATTGGTGGCTAATAATTCTTCCATGTTATGCCATATTTGCGCACTCCCTGCCATTATTCCCCTATTGCCGGCGAAATCTGCCGTAGGTTGCAGAAACCTTTTTATTGACATACTTCCATATATAACCTATATTCAAATTAACGTATTGATGTACACTGCCCCTTAACCCCTGTCCCTGAGTATAACCCCCATGGAGGTATCTATGGAAAAATCAAGACTGGCCCCCAGGCTTATAGCGGTATGGTGCCTTATTCTGCTGGCAGGCACTGTTTATCTTTTCATCGGGATTACAAGCGAAGGTCTATGGTATGACGAGTCATATACAGGATGCATCGTAAAGCAGCCCATCGCCCAGATTATTGAGATTACCGGATCGGACAGCCATCCGCCGCTGTATTACATAATGCTCCGGCTATTCACGCTGATTTTCAGGAATACGGTCCTGAGCCTGCGGGTATTTTCGGTCCTCGGGATTCTGGCCCTGGCTGCATGGGGTATCGGCCCCGTGAGAAGAATCACCGGAGTCAAAACGGGAATGCTGTATACAATATTGGTCTTTATCACCCCCATCTCCCTGGACATGGCCCAGGAGGCAAGAATGTACAGTTGGGCGGCATTTGCCGTAACAGGAAGCGCCCTGTACGGATGCCTGGCCTTCCGGGACGGCAGGAAGAGGGATTGGGCACTCTTTTCATTGTGCTCGCTGGCCGCCGCATACACCCATTATTATGCCCTGCTGGCCGTGGTCATCCTTTGCGGATTGCTGCTGCTGTTTATCCTCTTTGGCCGGAAAAGTCCCAAACCGTTTCTTATTGCCACGGGAACCATTGTCCTGGGATATCTGCCCTGGCTCACAAAGCTTATTCCCCAAGCCGGCCGTGTTTCCGACCGTTTCTGGATCCCTCCGGTCACCCTGAATACTCTCTGGCTTGTCCTGGTCTATCCTTTCAGCAGCAAGTTTTCTAACCCCTTCAGCCCTGTACTGACCGATATTGCTTATATCGCAGCCCTTCTTTTCATGGTTAAGGGGATAATGCATGAAATCAGGAATAAGGACACCGGGCCGAAGATGCCGGTTATAGCGGCAGGAACATACCTGCTGACCATATTCGCAGGCGCGCTTGCGTCCTGGATCATCCGGCCGGTGCTGGTGGAACGGTACATGATACCCGTTCTCGGCCTGTTTATTCTTGGAGTGGCCTGTGGGGTTTCTTCGCTTAAGGGAAAACTGCGCCCTGCCGCAGCCTGTGCCCTGCTTCTGGCCATTTCGGTCCCCCAGATATATTATATATACACTACCCCATCCAACGGACCCATGAAGGAAGCCCAGGCATCCCTTATCCAGCAGCTGCAGCCTGAAGACATTTTCATACATACCGACGAGCATACCTTTGGCTCTTTCTGTTATTACTTTCCCGATAACAGGCATTATTACTACCAGAGGAAGGGTTACGAGGGGTACAGCAATTATGACGCCTTCAAGCCCAATGGCGTTACTATTGATTCCATAGACCAGGTGGAACAGCACTCCCGTGTCTGGCTGGTGCAGCGTACCGGTGCAAATGACAGCATTTCTGTGTATGAGTGGCTCTCGGGCGGCATCTTTGTGGCTGATACTCCCATGGCCTTTTACCAGAACCCTGCGTCATGGTATGGTTTTTCCGTGTGCAGGACGACTCCTGGCGATCCTGAAACAATAGCCGCCATGGCTTCGGGCCGGGACAATGAAAATAAGCTTACATTGAGGGCCGGCCCGTTCAAAAGCGATAACGGGAAAGCGCTGATCGTGCTTTTCAACCAGGCGCCCATGGACGGTCCCGGTATCTCCTACCAGAACCTTGATATAGTAAATGGCATGGTTGAGGCTGTATTCTACAATCTCCCCTACGGTGAGTATGCCGCGCTGGTAATACACGATGAAAACCTGAACCAGACACTGGACTTTAACGGAAACATTCCCGGTGAGGGTTTTGGAGCGTCAAACAAGGACAGTCATGTCCAGGGACCGCCTGTTTTCGACGAATGCAAGTTCATGTATGACGCCGGACAGGATTATGTCTATATACCGGTGTTCTACTACTGAGCATGTGTACAGCTCAGTTTCCGGCGCTTGCAGTTGCCTAAAGCGCGCCTGCGTCGGACAGAGTCCGTAAACCGGCATGGGAGGACAGGCTTAAACCTGGCTATCATAAATTAGGTATTGAGTTTTGCAGAAGTATGCTTTATAATAATCACTGTCGCTTGTCGGGGTGTAGCTCAGGTGGATGAGAGTGCTTGCTTGGGGTGCAAGAGGTCGCTGGTTCAAGTCCAGTCACTCCGACCATGGCAAAAGCCCGGTGTCCTTACAGACACCGGGCTTTTGCTATTTTTCGCCAGACGCCTTCTTGACGGCTGGGGGATAATTTTAGGAAAATACCAAGCGTATTATCGCTTCCGATATGGAAGTATTTGAATGCATCATTATGGAACAGGCGGATAAACAACGTCATCCTTATTGACCCGGTAGACGCTTCCCCCCGAGTATCACCATCTGCCGTTTATTGGTAACTCCTACATAATGCTGTGTTATCACCAAATAAAATCAGCCGGTTTGAACGACCGGCTGATTATTTTCACATCATTTTTTCATTTAAATAATCCATGGATTATTCGTCAACGGTTTCTGCGTCATTATCATTCTCATCAGGTTCAGCGTCTTCTTCGGGTTCAGACTCTTCTTCAGGTTCATATTCATCATCGGTTGTGGCGGCTTCCTCACCCCCTGCTGTCTCCGCTGCTTCCGCCGCTTCTATATCATCGTCTTCCTCGTCTTCCTCATCTTCTTCATCATAATCTTCCTCTTCATCCTCCAGGGCATAAACATCCGCTTGCTGGCTATCGAAATCTTCTTCATCTTCGGAAAGATCATTGGCAATAGGGAGATCTTCATGCTGGACCGGGGCCGTCATCCTGACAAATGCATCATCGTAAACACCCGTAACCTCTCTCTCCCCGTTGAGGATCTGGATAATCTCATCCCTGCTAAGTAACCTTCTGTTGCCGAGGCTGTTCCAAACGCTCAGCATGGCCCTGTAATGGCCAAGCATTGGCTTGTAGCTGTCATGATTGGGGAGCCTTCTTCTCTGATGAAATTCCTTGTACCTTTTCAGGCTGTACATGACATACTCGGCATAGTTGAGCTCCCTCTCCTCATCCTTTGCATCAAATCCGGGAAACCTGACATCCTTTTTCCTGAGGCCCCTTTTGTTCCTGAGCTTTTTAAAGGAGTGCCACAGGCAACGGTACATTTCCAGGATATCGATAATCTCCTGGCATTCCTCCCTGCTCATCCCGTCATCGATCCAGTCGACTATTTCGTCATAATGCAGGGAATAGCCTTCCTCGAGCATTTTTATGCGAATATTGTAACTGCTTGCTCCGTCAGGATTCAGTATTGAAAGGATCCTGTATTGGTTGATCAGCATAAGTCTGTCCTTTTTGCTCAGTTCCATAGGATAACCTCCGCAACAATCCGTTTTTTCCATTACATTATACCATTATAAAACAATAACCAGAATAAATAATACCACAAAATTCAAGATCTGATTGAAACCGTGATGCCCGGTCCATGCTGATATTTCTCATGGCTGAATAATCTTTGCCGATTTATAAAAACTAAATAGCGACTATCTCAAAGAAAGGAGCATGGATTATGTCACACATCAACGAACTGGAACTGCAGAATCTGAGGCATATGATCGGGGCTCACGATACCTGCGTAAAAAAGTTGGAAACCTATGCTCAGCAGTGCCAGGACCAGACTCTCAAACAGATGTTTCAGGCCGACGCAAACGACGCGAAGGCAAATAAACAAAAACTTATGTCATTCTTGCAGTAAGGAGATGATGCTTTATGATGACCGAAAAGGATATGGTAAACGATTATCTGAGTTCGCTGAAAAGCAGCCTGACCGGTTATGCCAACGTCATATCGGAATGCAGCAACCCGGAACTCAGGAAAACATTCCAACAGATGAGGGACGCGGACGAGCAGCGGCAGCAAAGACTGGCCCAGTACGCCATACAGAAAGGGTATTACCAGCCCGCCGCACAGGCACAGCAAAGCCAGATACAGCAGGTATATACCCAACTGCAGGGCGGAGGACAGCAGCAACAGCAGCAGCAACAGCAGGGTACGCGGATGTAGCATCAACGGCAGCTGATGTTCGGCAAGGCAGGGTTCTTCACCCTGCCATTCTTATGCGGTTTTTATCCTGCGTTCAAAATGCCAATCTACATACCCATTCCGCGTTTTCCCCGGTCTTTTGCGTGTTCGTCAAAAACAGTGCCGCCATAATTTATCAGTTTACAGGAACATATGTTCGGGTATAAAATGATATTGAGGTGGTTCCCGTGGACAGAATCATCATGCATATCGATGTCAACTCGGCATATTTGAGCTGGGAGGCGGCATACCGCCTGCAGCACGGGGCATCGGTGGATCTCAGGGATATACCCAGCGTTATCGGCGGCGATGAGGCAAGCAGGCATGGGATCGTGCTGGCCAAATCCATCCCTGCGAAGAAGTACGGCATCCAGACCGGGGAAACCCTGTTTTCCGCCCGGCAGAAATGCCCCGGGCTTGTGGTGGTCCCGGTGAATTACCACCTGTACATGATGTGCCATAATGCCTTAATGAGCCTGCTTCGGGAGTTCTCTCCCCTCGTGCAGGTGTACAGCATAGATGAGGCTTTTTTGGATTATACGGGCATGGAGGCTGTTCTCGGCGATCCGGTGGAGGCGGCATACAGGCTTAAGGACCGGATCAAAAACGAACTGGGCTTTACCGTCAATGTGGGGGTTTCATACAACAAGCTGCTGGCCAAGATGGCCGGTGAGCTCGATAAGCCCGATAAGGTCCACGCCATCCTGTCGCGGGAGGAGATGATCAGGAAACTGTGGCCCCTGCCTGTAAGGGAACTGTTCATGGTGGGAAGATCTACAGTGCCCAAATTGTACCGGCTCAATATCTTTACCATCGGCGACCTGGCCCGGGCCGATCCGGAATTGCTCAGGACCCACCTTAAAAGCTGGGGGCCATATATCCGGGACCTGGCCAACGGCATTGAGGACAGCCCGGTAGCCCCCGATGCAGGGCCGCCCATCAAGGGAATCGGCAACAGCACCACCATCCCATTTGACGTGGACAACCTGGAAGAGGCCCGGAAAGTGCTGCTCTCCCTCTGCGAGATGGTGGGCATGAGGCTGAGACAGGCCGGGTTCTGCGCGCGGCTGGTCTCGGTTTACCTGAGGCGGGCCGATCTCACGGGCCAGTCCCACCAGAGGAAGTTTTCCGCCGCCACCGACAATACCATGAACATCTTCCAGCGGGCCTGCCGGCTTATGGAAGAAATATGGCCCGGCGTACCCTTGAGAGGAATGGGAGTGCGGGTCAGCGACCTGGTTCCCAATGGCTGCCTGCAGTTGTCCCTTTATGAACCCTACGACGAGAAGAAGAAGCGCCTTGATGAAGCCCTGGACGGCCTGAGGATGCGTTTCGGCCCGAACTCGGTGATGCGCTCCTGCTTTCTTCAGTCCGGGCTTGCCCCCGTGGCCGGAGGGGTTATTGAAAACTTCCAGATGATGTCGTCCATACTCTGATGCGGTGATACTTAAGCAGAACGGGACGGTCCGTGTTTCCGGTTACCGGAGCACTGGCCGTCCCGCTGATAATTGCCATGCATATATTTATTCGTACAGGCCCGCTGACAGGTAGCGCTCGCCCGTATCGGGAAGGATGATCACGATGTTCTTTCCCACGTTCTCAGGCCTTTTTGCCAGATTAGTCGCAGCATAGACCGCGGCTCCCGAAGAGATTCCCACCATAAGCCCTTCAAGCCTGGCCAGCTTCCTGGATGCCTGGTAGGCATCGTCATTCTTTACCTGGATCACTTCGTCGATAATGGCGGTATTGAGAACCTTTGGAACAAAGCCTGCCCCAATGCCCTGGATCCTGTGCGGGCCTGCCGCGCCCCCCGACAATACGGGAGAGTCGGCCGGCTCCACTGCTACAATCTTTACATCCCTGTTCCTGCTCTTCAATACTTCGCCTACCCCAGTAAGGGTTCCTCCGGTCCCTACACCTGCCACAAATATGTCAACCTTTCCGTCGGTATCCCGCCAGATCTCCTCGGCGGTGGTTTTCCTGTGGATTTCAGGGTTTGCCGGGTTTTCAAACTGCTGTGGAATGTAGGAATTCGGGATCTCCGCCGCCAGTTCCCTGGCCTTTTTTATTGCTCCCCTCATTCCCTCGCTGGCCGGGGTGAGCACCAGTTCGGCCCCAAGCGCCTTCATCATCATCCTTCTTTCCATACTGAAGTTCTCGGGAAGGGTAATGATCAGGCGATATCCCTTTGCCGCTGCGGCAAAGGCCAATGCTATCCCGGTGTTGCCGCTGGTGGGTTCTATGATAACCGTATCCTTGTTTATAAGTCCTTTTTCCTCGGCGTCGCGGATCATGGCATAACCTATGCGGTCCTTGACGCTCCCTGCCGGGTTGAAATACTCCAGCTTGGCGATGAGCCTTGCCGCCGCCCCCTCGGCAATGCGGTAGTTCCACAGTTCCAGCATGGGCGTGTTTCCTATGAGTTCAGTCAGATTCATCGCAATATTTTCCATAATCTCACCTCAATGAGTATTATACACCATAATACCCGGCCCGCTCGTCAATCATGTGCTTCAAAGCGCCTGATGATGCCTCCGCCAAGGACCACATCCCCGTCATAGAAAACCGCCGACTGCCCCGGCGAAACAAAGGACTGGGGCTCTGTGTATTCTATCATGACCTGGTCATCCTTTAGGGGATGCAGCGTTGCTTCCGCTTCCTTCTGGGAATAACGGGTCTTTACCCATACCTTTATGAGCTCCCTGGGCCTGTCAAGGGCAATAAAGTTTACTTCACCGACATAGAAGCGCTTTACAAGTGTCTTTTCCCTGGGTCCCAGCACGATCCTGTTGCTGCCCACATCCTTATCGATCACGTAGAGCCGGGATTTTGCCGAAATCCCAAGCCCCTTCCTTTGTCCTATGGTATACTCAAAGATCCCCTTGCTTTTGCCCAGCACCTTTCCGGACTCATCCACAAATGTTCCCTCAGGGATCTCCCTTTTCGTGTACTGCCTTATGAAATCCGAATAATGGCCGTTTCGTACAAAACATATATCCTGGCTGTCGGGCTTCGAGAAATTGATGAAACCCTTTTCCCGGGCAATCTCCCTCACCTGTTTCTTGGTTAGCCTGCCCAGGGGCAGAAGCAGCCTTGACAGCTGATCCTGCCTCAGCATGTAAAGAACGTAGCTCTGGTCCTTTGTAAGGTCAACGGCCTTTTTGAGAAGGTACCGCCCCGTTCCTGCATCCCGCTCAACCCTGGCGTAGTGCCCGGTGGCGATATAGTCCATTTCGAGCATCATGGCCTTTGCCAGCATGGCCTCAAACTTGATATGCTGGTTGCACGCGATGCAGGGATTGGGCGTTTCCCCCTTAAGATACGAATCGACAAAGTACCTGACCACTTTTTCTTCAAAGAGGTCCTTCATGTTAAGCACATAAAAGGGAATATCCATCCTGAAGGCAGTAGCCCTGGCGTCCTCCACGTCCGCCAGGGAGCAGCAGGTCCTTGAGCTTGTTTCCGCGTCTTCCGGCTCATCCCATAATTTCAGGGTAGCGCCGTAGACTTCATAGCCCTCGTCTTTCAGAATGGCTGCCGCGGTGCTGCTGTCAACCCCGCCGCTCATGCCCACAAGCACCTTTCCCTTGGACATTTCCGTGTCATCCTTTCCGCGTATGAGGCCCATCATCCGGCCGACTTCTCCAGGGCCTGCGCAAGATCTTCCAGCAGGTCATCGGGATCCTCAATTCCAATGGAAAGCCGGATCATGTCCGGGGTTACGCCCGCAGCCAGCTGGTCCTCGGGAGATAGCTGGGCATGGGTCGTGCTGGCCGGATGGATGACCAGCGACTTGGCATCGGCCACATTGGCAAGCAGGGAGAAAAGCTGCAGGCTTTCGATAAACCTGATTCCCGCTTCCATGCCTCCCTTTATCCCGAATGTGAAGATCGACCCCGCGCCCTTCGGGAAATACTTCCGGGCCAGGTCATAGTATTTGTTCCCCGGAAGATTGGGATAATTCACCCAACTGACCTTTGGGTGCCCGTTTAAAAACTCCACTGCTTTCCTTGTGTTGGAAAGGTGCCGCTCTACCCTGAGGGACAGTGTTTCAAGCCCCTGCAGCATCAAAAAGGCATTGAACGGGCTCATGCAGGCCCCCGTGTCCCTAAGAAGCTGCACTCTTGCCTTTACGATAAAGGCGGCTGCGCCGAATGTCTCGGTATACCTGACGCCATGATAGCTTGGGTCGGGTTCGGTAAATCCGGGGAATTTGCCGCTTCCTGCCCAGTCAAACTTTCCCGAATCCACGATGACGCCGCCTATGGAGGTGCCGTGCCCTCCCATGAACTTGGTGGCCGAGTGGACCACGATATCGGCGCCGTACTCAAATGGTCTTATCAGGTAAGGCGTTCCAAAGGTATTGTCCACGATCAGCGGAATCTTATACTCATGGGCGATAGCCGCCACTTTTTCAATATCGATCAGGTTGATGCCAGGGTTTCCGATGGTTTCAATATACAGGGCCCTGGTGCGTTCATTTATGGCCTTCCTGAAGTTTTCAGGATCGTCCGGATCAACAAAGACCGTCTTTATTCCCAGCTTTGGAAGCGTGACCGCAAAAAGGTTGTATGTTCCGCCATAGAGCGTGCTTGCCGATACGATCTCATCTCCGCTGCCCATGATATTCAGGATAGCGTATGTGATCGCCGCCGAACCCGATGCCGTTGCCAGGGCGCCCACACCGCCCTCCAGTGCTGCTACACGCTGCTCGAAGACATCGGTGGTGGGGTTCATGATGCGTGTGTATATGTTGCCCGGCTCCTTCAGGGCAAACAGGTTTGCCGCGTGCTCGGTGCTGTTGAAAACATAGGATGTCGTCTGGTAAATGGGAACACTCCTTGACCCTGTAGTCGGGTCGGGCTTCTGGCCGGCGTGGACCTGGAGCGTGTCGAACCGGTATTTTCTTTCACCCATCACTTTATCCTCCTTTATCGTGGCTTCATAAAAAGCCAATCTCGGAACAAGGGTTTAATTAAAAATCAGACCCATCCACTCCATGGACAGGTCGGGCATGCGATGCTGAAGCCTGCGGATTCGGGACCGGTCATAACAGTCTGGTCCGTCCTCCTGTATGTTTATTCCAATCTACACCCCTCAGCCGGGTTTGTCAACCTGCCTTATTCGGCCCCGGCTCCTTTTCCGGAATAGCCTATGAGATCCTTTACTACCTCCCCGGCTATAATCAGTCCGGCTACCGGCGGCACAAAGGATATGCTCCCCGGCACCTGCTTCTTCGGGCTGTCTTCTTCACTTTTCATGGGCTTCATGGGAGGCTCGGTGGAATATACGACCTTCAGGGAATCTATTCCCCTGCTTCTCAGTTCCCTTCTCATCACCTTTGCAAGCGGGTCCACCGCAGTGCTGTAGATGTCCGCGACCCTGAAACGTGTCGGGTCCATTTTATTGCCCGCCCCCATGGAGCTTATAATCGGGATCCCCATCTTTTTCGCCTGGACAACGAGGCCGATCTTGGCAGTTACCGTGTCCACCGCGTCCACTATATAATCGTAGTCATCCTGGATCAGTTCGGGTGTAGAATCGGGCAGATAAAAAGCCTGGTGTACGGTTACCGAAATCTCCGGGTTGATCTCCAGGATTCGCTCCTTCATTACTTCCACCTTGGGCCTTCCAAGCGTCTTCCAGGTGGCGATCAACTGGCGGTTGATGTTTGTAAGGCTGACCACATCCCTGTCCACCAGCACCAGGTTTCCGATGCCGGCTCTTGCCAGGGCCTCGACAGCGAAGGAGCCTACGCCTCCAATGCCGAAAACGGCAACCTTGCTTCGCTTAAGGATGGCCAGGGCTTCCTTGCCAATCAGCAGTTCAGCGCGGGAGAATTCATGCAGCATTTATGCAATCTCCTCACAATAATATTAGTATGGAGCGTTATTTCAGTTCTCCGAGATCGTATGGGGTTTCCTGGTAGACATAATAGTTCAGCCAGTTGCAGAACAGCAAGTTCGCGTGCCCCCTCCACCTCACTATGGGCGGCTTTGACGGGTCATCGCCGGGAAAGTAGTTCTTCGGAACCCTGATATTCATACCCTTTGCGATATCCCTGTCATATTCAGCTTTCAATGTGAGGGGATCATACTCGGAATGCCCCGTAACGAATATCTGCCTGTCATCCCGGGACCTTACGATGTATATTCCCGCTTCATCGGATTCGGACAGTATTTCCAGGTCCGGGACCTTTTCCACGTCTTCCTTCCGTATCTCCGAATGCCTTGAATGTGGCGCATAGAATACATCGTCAAATCCGCGCAGCAGCTTGACGTTTCTAACGCATACCCGGTGTTCGAAAACGCCGAACATCTTCTCTTCCAGCGGGTACTTGGGTATATTGTAGAAATGGTAGAGACCGGCCTGGGCAGCCCAGCAGATGTACAAGGTACAGAACACCTTGTGCCTGCTCCAGTTCATAATCTCCTTCAGTTCATCCCAATAATCCACTTCCTCGAAATCCATATGCTCCACGGGAGCTCCTGTAATGATCAGGCCGTCAAAGGCTTCGTCCCTGACCTGGTCGAAGGTTTTGTAGAAGGTTGTCAGATGCTTCTCCGGCGTGTGTTTGGATGTGTATGTGCGGGGATGCAGCAGGACGATGTCAACCTGGAGCGGGGAATTGCCCACAAGCCTTAAAAGCTGGGTTTCGGTAACGATCTTTGTGGGCATTATATTAAAGATGGCAATCCTCAAAGGACGGATGTCCTGGTGGATCGCCCTCTCCTCGGTCATGACTAATATATTCTCATTGGTCATTATATCGTATTCCGGCAGGTTATCTGGTATGTTTATAGGCACTTCATCCACAGCTCCTTATTGTTTACTTAGCTTATAGATTTACTGTGGTTTTGATTATACCATGCCATATTTCGGATTGCCAATAGCGAATTCCTATAAAATTACTATGTTTTTTTTAATTTACCTTTCGGCACAGTTGGCAGAACGGAGTCTGAGTTTGCTTCGTCGTTTCGCTCCTCACAATGACACCAAAAAAACCGCAAGGATATGCCCAAACTGTCATTGCGAACGGAGCAACGCGAAACTCGGCAATCTCTCCTTCGTTTCGAAAGTTATTATGTGTTATAGCCGCGCTGTTCAGGCTCTCCTTCAGTCCTCGTCGCAGGAAGTTGTACATGCTCATGCTTGATCTCGCAGGGCCGCCGGCAACGCCGCATCCGTGCGACTGCCGGCTAAAAACAACATCCGGTTGTTATTTCCCGCTCGACCTTCGCATTTCGCATACAACTTCATCTGCTCCTGCGGAGTCAGTCGAGGCTGAACAGCACGTCTCCATAAAAGTCTTTGCGGATCCTAATGTGTCATTGCGTGAAGGCTTTGCCGAGATTGCCTCGCTCCGCTCGCAATGACAGTCTGAGTATGTCATAGCGATGAGCGAATGCATGATTCGTCATGTGAACGGGATCAACTCCTTTTCAGCCTTGCGCCATTGCCAGTACAGGATGATGATCCCGATGGCGCCTATTACGGCAAGGCCTATCAGATCCGCATTGGGCGAGGGAACAAAATAGTTGATTACCTGCGGGACTCCGTTCCAGAGCCCATGGAGCACTGAAACCGTAAGGTATGCATAGATTACCCTTTGGTTTGCATGGAATCTTCCGCCGACGCTCTCGTTCAGGAGAACCCCGGAGAAAATGGCCGTCCAGGTGCCATGTCCCACGGGCGCGGTAATCCCCCTGAGCAAGGTGATCAATACCGTGTATGACAGGCTTCCGCCGCTTTCCAGGAAGGCGGCAAAGGCGTAACCGGTGCTTTCAAAGGCTGCAAACCCCATACCGGCGGCTGCCCCGAGGATGATCCCATCCTTGTAGGAGTTGTACCTTCTGCGCCTTGCTATTATTACAACGCCGATGATCTTGGCAAGTTCCTCGATGAATCCAACAATGAATGATGAACTGAATGTCAGTGATGTTATGAAAAACGGTTCTATCAGCGCTGCGGTGATGGTGCCGAGAATGCCCCCGTATATAAAGCATAGCGCGGTATCGGTCATGCTTACGCTGAATATGCCGCGCCGCTCATAAAAGAACGACACGAATGATACGGGAACAAGGAAGTTTCCCACAAAAACCAGCGTAGTGACAAGGTGTGGATTCCCTGTGTACTGCAGGACCTTCAGCGTGGCGACATACATGACCGTACCCGCCATCAGCATCTTGAGCCAGAAATCCTTCCTGGTTCTTCTCCTCCTTCCCGCCGCGTAACCGTAGTTGTCCACCTGTAACCTCCCGATATATTTGTGAAGCCTTTATTTAGAATGGTCAGTTTTAAGCTTTTAATTCAGGAAGACAACCTGCCTTTTTGCATGGAACTTATCCGCCGCAAATGAAAAGAGCCCATGGCATATGGGCTCGTAAAAACACTGCTGTTCAATTTGTTTGATGGTACCGATCAGGCTTTCCTGGCAACCTTTTTGTAAGCCAGGTAGGTGAAGAATCCGAAAATCAGCAGTGCAAAAATGGGATCCCACCAGTTGAGATATTCTCTTAGATCCGATGCGATGGTCATGATCAAAGCAATGAGAGCTATTAAGGTTCGCCCGCCAAGCCCGATCAGCAATGCCTGGAAGTCAGCATTAGCCAGGCAGAGAATGATGCCAAGATAGAAGACATACTGAATAAGCGTGCTGATAAAACCGCCAAGAAACGTAAATGTACCGATAAGCATTATTCCTAAGGCTACATACAGAATGATCGCTCCGAATGAAAGCAGAACAGATATAACAGGCTTGCCTTCCAGGTATTTTTTCAGTTCTCCACTTACATTTTCAATCACGGCTTTTCCCTCCTGTAAAGATGTTGTGCTTTTCCCATTATACCTTATGTTTCCGGGATTATCCATATGAGATCCGCATTTTTTGTGAATTTCACCGAGTTTGCCAATATATGCGCAAATACGATTCGTATCAATTACAGTCTGTTATATTTTATTATTTGATGTATAATAAGAAGCGCTATGCAAAGCATGCCCAGGAGGAGACCAATGACACCGGAAAAGAAAAAAAACAAACGACCAGGCCTGCGATTTGCCTGGCTTGCACTGATTCCTCTCAGCATACTTATCAGGCTGCTTTTCAGCCTGTCCCCTTCATTTGTGGAGAGCGTGTATTCCCAGGGTATCTATCCGTTCATAATGGGGCCCGTAAGCCGCCTGACCGGCATAATTCCCCTGTCGCTGTGGGAACTGGCCATAATAGCGTTGGTTATACTTATCCCGGTTTTCATAATAAGGCTCATAGTCAGGTGCATCAAAAACAGGAGCCTATATCCGTTCGTGCCATTCCTGGCCAATATAGCCGTGGCAGTTTCCATCCTTTGGTTTCTCAACACCGCGCTCTGGGAGCTGAATTATGAAAGAAAGCCGTTATCGGAACTGGCCGAGCTCGATGTGAAGCCTTCAGGCGTCAATGAACTGTATGACCTGTGCCAATGGCTGATTGATAATACCAACCGGCTCAGGGAACAGGTGGAAACCGACGAAAACGGTATAATGAAAGTCTCAGGGGGATTTGATTCTGTCCGCAGCAGGGCGCAGATAGGCTTTGATATAGCCGCAAGGGAATATCCGTTCCTGCAGGGCAGGTATGGAAAGCCAAAGAAGGTCCTGTTTTCACGGATCATGTCCCATACCAATATAATCGGCCTCTACAGCCCATGGACAGGTGAGGCGAACATAGACGTGGATATCCCGGACATGGAAATCCCATCCACTGTCATGCATGAAATGGCCCATCAGCGGGGTTTCGCGCCCGAAGACGAGGCCAACTATATCGCGTGGGTGGCATGTATGTCCCATCCGGATGCCGATTTCAGGTACTCGGGTTCGGTCATGGCACTGCAGTATGCCATGAACGCCCTTTATTCAGTGAGCCCGGACAAATACTACGATCTGGCGAAGACATACAGCCTCGGCTACTATAACGATCTGAAAAATTTGCAGGAATACTGGAAGCAGTTCCAGGGGACGGCCAAAAAGGTGGCCAACAAGATGAACGACACCTACCTGAAACTTAACGGCGAGCCTGACGGCGTACAAAGCTACGGCAGGATGGTGGACCTGCTCCTGGCCGAGCGCAGGAAAATGCTTGCCGTCAGCAACCGGGCAAACCACTGAAGATATTATTCGGCCCTGCCTTCATCGCCGCCGTCAAGGGGCATTCCGCAATGAGCGCAGGGCCCGGTATAGTCCTGGATATTTCCGCATATCATGCATTGATATTTGCCGGGACAGATCACCCGGGAGTATTTCTCTTTGCACACATGTTTTTCTTTCTCGTTGCCCATCTCCCGTCCGCATAGCCGGCATATTGCCATGGTCAGCACTTCCCGCACCATTCTGGCATCTCCGGTAAAATTCTATTCCCGCATCCGCGGATTATGACCCTGGCAAAGTGCTGTCCCATATCGCAGCATTATTGTCTATTCACCGTTATCCTTTGCTTCAACTGTGCCTGCCGAATCTGCATCGAACCTCTTGATGAAGCAGCGCCTTCTCCTGTGGATTCGCTTGTCGAAATGGCGCCACAGGGAGTGTATTGCATGGTTGGTTTCCAGCTCCGGTGAGGCGATGCCGCGGACCACACCATTACGCATGGCTCTTTTTGTGATCTCGCTTATCAGTATATAGGGAACACCTTTGGCGCGAAGCTCCGGTTTGATCGCGATCAGGTAGAGATCCAGCGTATCGTTCTTTTTGATGGCCTGCAGAAACTGTACAAAACCGAACGGGAAAAGCCTTCCCCCGGTCTTCTGAGCTGCCTTGGTGAGGGATGGGAAGAGGATTCCGAAGCCGGCTACATGGTCGTTTTCGTCCAGGATAAAGCATATATAATCTATGTTCACGAATGAGAAATACTGTTTGACATAGCATTCCACCTGCTTGTCCGTCAGGGGAACGGTACCGTAGAGATGCTCATAACCCACATTTATAAGGCCAAACATCTCCTCGGCATAACGCAGTGCGTCCTTGGGCTTTTTCAGTTCCGCCACCTTCAGGTTGTACTTCTTCTTAGCCTTTTCGGCGAGTTCCTCCATCTTGTTTATAAAATCAATCCCGGGCATCTTCAGTTCGATTTCTATCCATTCCGCGTCCTTTACATATCCAAGGGCTTCCAAATGCTTCGGGTAGTAGGGATAGTTGTATATGGATATGAAGGTTCCCTCCTCATCAAACCCTTCTGTCAGCATCCCCTGCTTATCCAGGTCGCAGAAGCCCAATGGCCCGTGGACCGCCTTGAGCCCTTTTTCCTTTGCCCAGTTTTCCACTGTGTCAAAAAGGGCTTTTGATACCTCGGGATCATCGATAAAATCAACCCAGCCGAACCGGGCATAGGGCTGACCCCATTTTTCAATGTAGCTATGGCTTATGATACCGGCGATACGGCCCGCAATTCTGCCGTCCTTGTATGCCAGCCAATACTCGGCTTCGCTGAACTCAAATGCGGGATTCTTTTTCCTGTCCAGGGTGAACTTCTCATCCATTATGAGGGGAGGCACCCAGTAGGGATTATCCTTGTAGAGGGTAAACGGAAACATGATGAAATCCTTGAGCTGCCGCTTTGTTTGTACCTTTACGATTTCTACCAATGTCAACACGCCCCTTGAACAGATTTTCACGTAAAAAACATGCTGTCCTTCCGAATATATAGTACAAGTATACCATCGGCAGCCATGCACCGCAACACAGGCCTTAAAACCGGCAAGCATACGGATTGCGGCAGGCCTTCCCGAAATGTTATCCTATTTCAGCAAGGACAGGCAAAGACTATGAATCCTTCAGCATGGGTTTATATATGCTTCGTTTGTCCAGGGACCATACCGGTTCTGAAAAGTTTCCCGGCTCGACGTCCCTGGTCGCGTTCTGGTAATCGTAGACCCTGGCGTCAATCATATCGATATGGTGCAGAAGCTCTGCCTCAAGAAACATGGGCTTTTTCGGACTGCCGAACTCGGCTTCGTAATGGTGGCTGACAACCATATGCTTCAGGAGCAGGATGATCTCTTCCGAAGCTCCGGTTTCCCGGCCGGCTTTTTCTATCTCCTCAACACCCATGACAATGTGCCCCAACAGCTTTCCTTCCCTGGTGTAATCGGCCATACCCAGTTCGTTGGCTTCAAGCTCGCCTATTTTAGCCATGTCATGGATTATGACACCCGCGAATAAAAGGTCGGTATTGATCCCGCCGTAAACACCGCTGAGGGCTTCCGCGCACTTCAGCATCCGCACCATGTGGTATAAAAGCCCGCTTCTTACCGAATGGTGCAGAAGCTTTGCCGCGGGCCAATACATCAGCTTCTCTTCCTTTTTGTCCAGTATGTACATCACAATATTGCGGATCTCGGGCGACCTGATCCTTGCCGTGTAGGCATAAACCTCTTTGAGCATCTCTTCTGGCTCGCGAGGAGCCGCCTGCACGAATTCTGAGATGCGCTTCTGGTCCTCCTCGTCGGCGATCTGCATTTTCCCGATATTAAGCTGCAGCATGTCGCGCCACAGGTCGACCCTTGCATTGACGTAGAAAAGCTTGTTTGGCACGAGGGCTGCGAACTGTTCCTCGCCGGCGTCCCACCATTTTGCCGCTATTTCGCCGGTGCTGTCGGAAAGGACCATATCGATGTATGTCTTCTTGTTTGAAGAAACCCTGATCTCGGCATCCTTCAGTATGTAGATGCCATTGATGGTTTCACCGGCTTTCAGTTCGGAAATTTTCATTCCATCAAACTTCATATGGCCCCTCCCCGCGCTGCCGCAAGGCTATATGTCCCAAACGGCCACAACGCGGTATTCAAGCTTCTTGGACAGGTCAACTTCCCGGTATTTTTTCAGGCTGTGGCCGCTTTCATCGATTACGACACGCACCACGGGCCTGTTGGGGAAATAGGGATTATATTCCGATACAAGTCCCTTCTCGCCGGAATTGAGTATCACCGCCGTACCGACGGGATAATAGGCTATATGCCTTACAAAGGCGTCCAGCAGGCTCTTGTCGAAATGCTTGCCCCCCAGGGACAGCATATAGTCCAGGACATCATGAGGCATCATCTTGCGCCTGTAAACCTTGTCGGTGGTCAGTGCGTCATATACATCCGCAATGGCTGCTATTCTCGCAAATATCTGTATATCGCTGCTCTTCAGCCTCCTGGGATAACCGCTGCCATCCAGCCTCTCATGGTGGGACAATGCGATATCACAAGCCTCCCGGCTGATGTTCTCCGATTTCTGCAGGATCTCATAGCCGTAATATGTATGCTTTTTTACCTCGTCATATTCGATGGATGTAAGGTTTGTGGGCTTTCTCAGGATGGTATCGTCAACCATGACCTTGCCGAGATCATGGAGGAGCGCTCCTATTCCCAGATCCCGGAGGGTGTCTTCCTTCATTCCGACCCCGATGCCGGTCACAATACTGATAACGCTTACATTGACGCTGTGGGAAAACGTATACTCATCTATGGACCTCACATCACAAAGGCTGGCTACAATCCTGTCGTTTTCAAGGATATTGGCAATAAGCCTTTCAACTATTTCCCCGACTTTTTTCACATCCACCGACACCTTGATAGACGGGGATGTCATCATCTTCTTTACCTGTGATTTGACCTCGGTTATAACCTCTTCCCGGATGAGCTCAGGGATTTCGATCCCCTCGGAGATGGTGTCTTCGATATAGATTTCGGTAATCCCGTAATTCTGCAGTTTTTCCTTATGTTCCGGGGTTAGAACGGTGCCGGCTGAAAGCAAAAAAACACCATCAAGTGTATGGATGGCTCGTGCTACAACAGCACCGGTCTGAGCTTTGTCCAGACGCACTCTCCTCACTGCTAACCCTCCTGGAACAATTCACTTCAATCCCGCATCTAATCAGTATTTATCCAAATACAGCAATCTGTAAACGGCTGGCGGCGATAAAAACCCTGGTGGCAGTTCCGCCATTATTTTACTGTTATTGCAACTGACTCTTATATCGGTTTATTCCAATAGCGGCTTTATAACATCCAGAACATCCTGTTTCAAACCGTGCAGTTCTTCACAGGCGCTTTCTTCCGAGCCGGCGGATACTCCGTAATATATCTTTATTTTTGGTTCGGTTCCCGACGGCCTGATACAGAACCAGGAACCTGATTCCATTTCAAAATAGAGGACATCTGATTCGGGCAGTTCAAGGCGCTGGGTTTCACCCGTTTTCAAAACCCTCCTGGACCTGCTCTTGTAATCCCTTATGGCGGCAACCCGTGACCTTCCGAATGAACCGGGCATCCTGTCCCTTAAGGTATTCAGGGCGCTTTTTATCTTTTCAGCCCCTTCCCTTCCCGTAAGCGTGAATGTATCGATTTCTTCCATGAAATACCCATACTTGCCGAATAACTCCATCAGCCCGTCGTACAGGGTCATGCCCCTTGACCTGTACCAGGCAAAAACCTCCGCGATGAGCATGGATGCCACAACAGCATCCTTGTCCCTGGCGTGTGTCCCCGCAAGGTATCCATAGCTCTCTTCAAATCCGAACATGAACTTCTTTTTGCCTGTATCATCCAAAAGCCTGATCTGCTCGCCGATGAACTTGAACCCGGTAAGGACAGTGACCATCTCCACGCCGTATTGGCGGCATATCTTTTCCGCCAGGTCGCTTGATACGATGGTGGTGGCGGCGAATGCGTTCTCCGGAAGCTCGCCGCGCTGTTTTTTCTGAGAGAGGATGTATTCCAGGAGCAGGCAGCCGATCTGGTTGCCGGTAAGGGTCACATACTCACCCCTGGCATCTTTTACAACAACCCCTGCCCTGTCCGCGTCAGGATCCGTTCCGATGATCAGGTCCACATCCTCCCTTTCCGCAAGATCCAGAGCAAGCCTGAATGCGGATTTCTCCTCGGGATTGGGATATTTTACCGTCGAGAATTCGGGATCGGGATACTGCTGTTCCTTCACGGGAATAACCTGCTCAAACCCTGTCTCCTTAAGGATCCTCAATACCGGAACGCTTCCCGAGCCATGAAGGGGCGTATATATCAGTTTTGCCGTCTTTCCTACTTCACGGCATAGCCCGGGATTGACGCTGACTCTCTTAAGGGCTTCGATATACGCGTCGTCAACATCTTGCCCTATTATTTCCAGAAGGCCTTTCTCCCTGGCCTCTTCTTCACTCATGCAAGGGATGGAGGCTATATCGACTATCGCGTTAACCTCCCGGATGACCTCGTCGGATTCTTTTGGCGGCAACTGTCCGCCATCGCTTCCATAAGCCTTGAACCCGTTATACTCCTTCGGATTGTGGCTGGCAGTAATGACTACGCCGGCAGCGCATCCCAGGTGCCTTACTGCAAATGACAGTTCGGGCGTAGGGCGAAGGCTGTCAAAAAGATAGGCTTTGATGCCGTTGGCTGCGAAGACCAGGGCGGATTCAAGGGCAAATTCCCTTGAGAACCTTCGGCAGTCATAAGCGATAACGATTCCCTTTTCCTTACCGCCTGGCTGGCTGGAAACGGTATTGGCAAGGCCCTGGGCCGCCTTCCTGACCATGTATTTGTTCATCCGGTTTGTTCCTGCGCCTATCAGCCCGCGCATTCCGCCCGTCCCGAATTCCAGGTCCTTGTAAAACCTGTCCTCAATCTCTTTTTCATTTCCGCTGACAGCCAAAAGTTCCTTCTTTGTTTCGTCGTCAAAGTACGGATTGTTCAGCCAATAGCAGTACTTCTCCCTGTAATTCATACCTTAACTCCTTATCAGCGTAATCTGCTACATGTTATATTGTCTTATCATCTTGTCTTTCTATTATCTTGTCATCTTATTGTAGGGATCTACCGCTGTCAAATCTACCGCTGTCAAATTTACCGCTGGCATATAATATTTATCTTCTTGGGCTGACGATGAGCTTCATGGCGGTACGTTCTTCCCCATCCACTATGATTTCTGAAAAGGCGGGTACGCATACCAATTCTATTCCCAACGGCGCAAGAAATCCTCTCGCGATGGCTACGGCCTTGACCGCCTGGTTCAACGCGCCGGCACCAATGGATTGTACTTCTGCATAACCTTTTTCCCTGACCATACCTGCAATGGCGCCGGCTACAGAATTGGGATTCGATTTTGAGGATACTTTGAGAACGTCCATCTGTTGATCAACCTCCACAAATAAATCGATACGTTTCATAGTTTGATATAATCTGCAATTCTCCGTATATTTACTGCTTTTTTCATCACAGGATCAATCGTGACCATGACGGCATTGAATATGGCTCTTCCGGAGGCCGGCTCAAACTGCGACGGCAGACCGGAGGTAAACTTCCTGATTATCTGTTCCCTGTTCACTCCGATCACGCCGTCAGCGGGTCCGGTGAATCCGACATCGGTTATATATGCTGTCCCGTTCTCCAGGATCTGTTCGTCGGCTGTCTGGACATGGGTATGTGTTCCCACAACAACCTCCGCACGTCCATCCAGGTAATATCCCATGGCTATTTTCTCGCTGGTGGCCTCCGCGTGGAAATCCACCAGTATGGCGTCAACCTGGCCCCTCAGGTTCTGCACCTCCCTGTCGGCCGCCTGGAACGGACAATCCACATTGTTTTCCATGTAGACACGGCCAATCAGGTTTATAAGCCCAAGCTTTACGCCATCCTTCTCGAGAATGATCCTGCCTTTCCCCGGAACTCCCCTGGGATAGTTGGCCGGGCGTATGATGTTCATTCCCGAGTCTATGATGTTCATAACCTCTTTGCGCGCCCATGTATGGTTTCCCATGGTTATGGCGTCAACACCGCAGGAGAATATCTCCTGCGCGGTATTATATGTTATTCCCTTTCCGCCTGCCGCATTCTCTCCATTGACAATGATAAAATCAGGCTTCTCAAGATTCCTGATTTTTTCTATCTGTATCCCCAGCGCTTTTCGTCCAGTTTCGCCAAAGACGTCGCCTACAAACAGGATCTTCAACGATTTCTTCCTTTCCGGCATTCAAGGCGTCTGGCAGGCCTTGCCGCCAAAACCCGAATATTTTAAGAATCAAAAGTCAGGAAGCGTATTCACGCTTCCTGACATATAAGGCTATTTTGCATATTCAACTGCCCGGGTCTCTCTTATTATATGGACTTTGATCTGACCCGGATAGTCCATTTCATTTTCAATCTTTTTGACAATATCTCTTGCGACCATAATCATTCCGTCATCGTTAACCATTTCTGGCTTAACCATAATCCTTATTTCTCTTCCCGCCTGTATCGCGTATGACTTGTCGACTTCGGGGAATGAGTTGGCAATCTCCTCCAGCTTCTGCAAGCGTTTTACATAGGTTTCCAGCGTTTCTCTTCGTGCTCCGGGCCTTGCGCCCGATACTGCGTCAGCGGCCTGAACCAGCACGGCCACTATCGATTTGGCTTCAACATCTCCATGATGAGCCAGGATTGCGTTGACAATTTCCTCCGACTCCTTGTACTTCCTGCACAGATCGGCGCCGATGGTCACATGCGTCCCTTCAATCTCATGGTCAACAGCCTTTCCGATGTCATGAAGCAGACCCGCACGCTTTGCAAGCGCCACATCCTCTCCCAGTTCGGCTGCCATAAGGCCTGCCAGGTGGGATACCTCAATGGAGTGCTGGAGCACATTCTGGCCATAACTGGTGCGGTATTTCAGTTTACCCAGCAGCTTGACCAGTTCAGGATTCAGGCCAAGAACACCGGTTTCGAATGTAGCCCGTTCACCTTCCTCGCGGATGGTGTTTTCCACTTCCTTGCGGGCCTTCTCCACCATTTCTTCGATGCGCGCCGGATGTATTCTCCCGTCGATGATCAGTTTTTCCAGGGCAATTCTTGCAATCTCCCTGCGTATCGGATCAAACCCTGACAGAATAACTGCCTCAGGTGTATCGTCGATGATCAGGTCTATGCCTGTAAGGGTTTCCAGGGTTCTGATGTTGCGGCCCTCACGTCCTATGATCCTGCCCTTCATCTCATCGTTGGGCAGAGCCACCACCGATACGGTGATCTCAGAGGCATGATCGGCTGCGCACCTTTGAATGGCACAGGCCAGGACTTCCTTGGATTTCCTGTCTGCTTCCTCCTTGGAACGCTCTATGATGTCCTTGACCATAATGGCTGCTTCATGTTTGACTTCGCCTTCAATACTGCTCAGCAGGTACTGTTTGGCTTCTTCCACGGTCAAACCCGAGAGGCTCTCGAGCTTTTCTATCTGCTTCTGGTAAAGTTCTTCGATCTCGGCCTTTTTGGCCTCAACCTCCTGAATCTGCCTGTTGAGCGCCTCGTCCTTCTTTTCCAGGATATCCATCTTCTTTTCAAGGGTTTCGTCCTTCTGCTGGAGACGTCTTTCAGTCCTCTGGATCTCGGACCTGCGTTCCCGGACTTCTCTTTCAAGTTCAACCCTGCTTTTGTGGATCTCCTCACGCGCTTCTATCAGAGCCTCACGCTTTTTCCTTTCAGCAACCTTCTCTGCTTCACTTATCAAACGTTGGCTTTCTTTCTCTGCACTCTCTATCTCAGCTTCCGCCACTCGTTTTCTATGTTCAACTCCCTTTCGGAAGGATATAAGTGAACCAATTATCGCAATTATAACTCCAACTATCAGACCATAAACAAATTCTATCTCACTCACCTCCTTTGCTTTTGTTTTCTTCCAATACACTATTCATCATCAATAATGCAAACAGATCCCACCCAGCACCTTCCTGCGGTTCGCCGATCCGTAAAGGATGCGCCTGAAACCGACGCGGAAGGTTCGGTGAAATCGGTATTCTGCAAAACTGCAACATCAACAGATGTTGCAGCATGAAAGAAAAGCTGGCTTCACTTTCATGTAAAACTCTTGCAGTAAGGATCATGGAAATGGCTGCTCAATAGTAAAATATTGAATGCCATCATGGATTCATTGTATACATTTTTAAATTATGTGTCAAGAAATCAGTTCCTTTTTGTACATCCTAACCGTTTTCAAAGGTCCATAAAAAACGTGAAAATCCTGTCTGCCAGGCCGCGGATATGTTCATGACCGAAGTCCGGATAGATCAGCATATCCTTTTTAGCCCTGATCTTGTTGTATGCCGCAAACTGGGACGACGGAGGGCATATGGTATCCATAAGACCCACGGTCCACAGGGTCTCGCCCTTTATCCTCGGAGCCAGGTGCTGGATATCAATATACCCCAGCTTGGTGAATATCTCCTCTTCCCTTTCATGAAGCGGATCAAAGCGCCTGAAATAGTATCTCAGTTCCTCATAGGCATTTGTATCCAGGTCCATCTCCCATACCCTTTTGTAATCGCTTAAAAACGGGTATACCGGGGCAAGCTTCTTTATCCTCGGTTCCAGGGCAGCACACGCGACCGTCAGGGCGCCGCCCTGGGAGCCTCCGGTAGCTCCCGCCCTGTTCTCATCCACCTCGGGAAAGCCAAGTACGATATCAGCGAGCTTGGCAGTATCAAGGAAGATATGCCTGAACAGCATATCCCGGGGATCTCCGTCGAGACCTTTGATGAAATGGCATTTAAAGGTGGTGCCTTTCGTCTGTCCAAGGTCTTCCGACAGGCCTCCCTGCCCGCGGCAGTCCAGCGCAGACACACAGAACCCGGCAGCGACATAGCCCAGTTTATCGACCCAGTCCCCAGCGTCCACCGAGTATCCATGGAACATCAGGATAACCGGGCATTTTCCTTTCCTTTGTGCAGGCCTCAGGTATTGGGCATGTATCCTGGAACCTCCGGTGCCGTCAAAATACAGGTGGAAGCATTCCGCGTAATCGGTACGGAAATCGGCGGGCACCAGTTCCGCCCGGTGGGGCGTCTGTTTCATTTCCCTGGTGGATTCGTCCCAAAACTCGTCAAAGTCAGCCGGTTTTGGGTTGATTCCTTTATACTCCTTCAGCTTTTCAAGTGGAAAATCAAATACTGGCATGCTGTTCTTCCTCTCGTTCCATATTCTATCGGCACGGCAATCCGCCTGTCGAAGGCAGTCATGCCGCGTTTTCCTGCAATATGGCCAATCCTCTTTCCCGGGAAGGCTTGTGATTTCCCGGAAAGCCTTAAGGGTACTCCACGAGGTAAACCTGCAGTTTCCTCATACCTCATAAATACTTATTTATGCCATATTCAGTGTAAAGCAATACCATTCACCGTGTCAATCGTCCGGCGCTCATGGGCAGGATGGCGAAAGCCTTGATCTTCCAGGGCGCCTCGCCGACTGTATATTAACTTCCAGGCTTCTTGATGTTAAAATGTTATTTCATTAACTAATATTGGTATATAATAATTGGAACACATGGCCGTTCGGAAGCCCGGATCTCATTATAGTTGCATCCCTGTTTTACTGCCCATGCAACGCACCTCTGGTACATTCAGCGATCTAAATCAATATTTGTTGACAAGGGGTCAATATTATGGAGATTAGAAATAAGTCCTGGGTTATTGTTCTGGTTAACCATATCTTCACATCATTTCTGCCCGTAGCCCTGCTGGTAATAGCCTTGTTCAGTTCGCCGGGAAAGGCGCTGATCTTTATAATACCGTCCTGTATACTGGCATTGGCTGGTCTTGCAGTACAGTTCCTGGTCTTTACCGGTGTAACAAGGGGGCACCAGGCACTGATTGAGGCTTTCCGCGAAGCCAGGGAAGGAAACCTGAATAACGCCATCCCGGAAAGCAAGAACCTGTCCGTAAGCGGCCTGATCAGGGAAGGCAACGAATTAATCAAGACCTTCAACCAGGTGCTGTCCAACGTGGGCAGGTCGACGGAAGAGGCCAAGCACCTGGCAAATACCGTGAAAATGACATCCAGGGAAGCGTCGGACGTTTCAAGCAAAATAGCCGCATCGGCCGACATGGTGTCCAGGGGAGCAAGTGAACAGGCCCAGGACGCGGAAGAAAGCACCAAGGTCACACAGGAACTGGTCAGCAGGCTGGAGGAGGTTGCCACCTCGGCCGAGCTCATGATTAAGAAGGCCGATGTCACCAAGGATATGGCCGAGTTCGGCAAATCGAATATCACCGACCTGCTTGGCAAGAGCATGGAAACAGAAAAAAACATGGAGGAAATTAACCTGAATATGAAGCAGCTCAACGAGATGGCGGCCAACATCAGCAATATCACCTCCACCATTGCGGGCCTCGCCAGCCAGACCAACCTCCTGTCCCTGAACGCTTCCATAGAAGCCGCAAGGGCAGGCGAAAAGGGCAGAGGGTTCATGGTAGTGGCGGAGGAGATCAAGAAACTGGCCCAGCAGAGTTACGTTTCAAGCGAGGAGATAAAGAAAATAATTGCAGGGATCCAGAAGCAGGTCGATATCACTACGAAAACCATCGAGATGACGACTTCGACGATTCAGGAACAGGCCGAGTCGGTGAACAAGACCAATGAAGCGTTTATCAATATCTCCAACGCTGTCGAAGTGTTGTTCGCCCAGCTTCTTGACGTTAAAAAGAAGATCTCCATACTCAACGATTTCAAGAAGACTCTGTCCGATTCCATCACCAATATAGCCGCCGTGGCCGAGGAAACAGCAGCTTCAACCCAGGAGATAACTTCGCTGATTTACTCGCAGATGAATTCCTCGGAAATCCTTGTACAGCTTTCGGAAAGCTTTGACTCGGTCATCGCAGGCCTCGAGGAAGCCATCAACAAGTTCAGCTTTGACAGGATAACCGCCAGGAAAAGGTCGTTCGCCATTATGACCCACATCGACATCCCGTTCTTCCACGATACCAGGGACGGAGCCATTGACGCCGGGGCTAAGCTTGGCGTGGACGTTACCTGGCGTGCACCGAAAACCCATGATCCGAAAATCCAGGCCTCGTACATTGATGAAGCCATCAGCCAGGGCGTGGACGGCATAGGAATAAGCCCCCTTGACGCCCAGGAAGTAAGGCAAAGCCTGATGAGGGCCATAGATAAGGGCATAAAGGTTATTTTCTACGATACAGACATCCCGGATCTGCCAAGAAGCAGCTTTATAGGGACCGATAACCGCAAGGCCGGCAGACTTCTCGGCGAACTGGCGGGCAAAAAGCTGAACGGCAAGGGAAGGATATTTGCCGTATGCCCTTTCCATACCGCACAGAATATGAAGGACAGGATTGACGGTTTCATGGAAGTCATCGGCAAGTATCCCGGGATAGAAGTTACCATGATGAAATCGAAATCCGGCGACCAGGAAGGCAGATGGAAGGAATTTAAGGATGCAATAAGGGATAAACGTGAATTCGACTGCTTTGTCTGCCTGGATTCCGTTGGCAGTTTCTTTGCCAGGAAACTGAAGGAAGAATTGGGCATGACACCCCTTTGCGTGGTCTTCGACAAAACCGAGGATTCCAGGGCTGCCCTCGAAAACGGGAATACTTACGTGGTAGCGCAGCGCCAGAGACTTTGGGGTGAACTGGTGGTTAGAAGGCTGAACGAATTGTGCAGCGGCAAAACCATCGAGGACAGGGAAGACACTGGAACCTACGAGATCAATAAGAGTAACATGAACGTTTTCTTCAAATAGGTAAAACCCTTCCCGCTTTTCAGGCCTCCTTGCAGGGCAGGCTCGTGATTTCCCTGAATTCTTTCATGGTCCTAAGCGACGCGAAATCATGGGACGCCTTTGCCCTGAGCTTAAGCGCGGGATTGATCCGGAAGCACTGTGACAGGAAAGCGATGGCCGCATCCGCGTCTCCCGATAGGGCTGAGATGCGTGCCAGGCCATACAGCATCTCGTCGTCGTCGGGCTTGTATCGGAGCCCTTCCTTGTAAAGCCTGGCCGCTTCGCTGTAGTTTTTGAGGGCTATTGCCGCCGAAGCCCAGTTGTAATAGAGGGCCGGGTCGTCGGTCGTTATCCTTTGCGCCCGCCTGAAAGCCTGTACCGCTTCTTCAAAGTGCCTGACCATCATCAGGGTAATGCCAAGGTTATACTGTATGATATAGGATTCCGGGTGCACTGCCGAGGCTTCCTCATAAACATGGATGGCATCAAACAACTGGTCCCTGGAGATATAGATCTCCGCCAGCAGGTTGTATGCCATTTCCAGTTTTTCGTCCCCTTCCAGGGATTTTTTCAGGTATTCGATGGCTTTATCGTATTTCCCCTGGGCGTCCAGGATGGAAGCCATGCTGTAGAGCGCCCGGCTGTGCATCGGATTGATATCCGCCGCGATTTTAAAGCTGTTGAAGGCTTCCTCTGTCTTTCCCTCCTGCCTTTGGGCAAATCCCAGCCTGTAGCATGCATCGGCATCCTGTGGCTGTATCTGTGTCAGCTTCCTGTAAGCGGTTTCGGCGCCCTTCCAGTCCCCGGTCCTCCTGCAGACCTTGCCTAAAAGGTCCCAGGCTTCCACAAAGTCATTATGGCTTTCGGTGATCTTCTCAAGATGGTACTTGCACTCCATGTCCCTGTTCTTTTCAAAGCAGATCACGGCGATAAGATACCTGAGCCTTGCGTCGTCCTTCTTCTCCAGCGCGCTTCGGATATGCTCTTCCGCTTCCTCGAATTTTTCCAGCGCCAGGTATGCCTTGGCGATGTTGATATCGGCCTCCCTCAGGTCAGGTACATGCTTCATGGCCTTATTGAAGTTTATGATGGCAAGTTCGTATTTTTTCAGGGCATAGCAGCATATGCCATAACCGAAGTATACCATGGCGCAGAACTCTTCATTGTTGAACCCGGTATCCTCCGCATAATCCTCGTCGTCGGTTTCCCCGTTTTTTTGTGCTGATTTTTTCCCCCACAGGTCCAGGACCTTTTTGTACAGTTTCTGCGACTGTTCATATTGCCCGAGCTTCCTCATCAGCCAGGCTGTATTATATACAACGCAGGGATTATCCTGGGCTATTCCCGCCAGGATCCTGTAATTTGCCAGAGCGTCCTCGAGCTTTCCTTTTTCAATGAGCTTATGGGCCGCGTTAATCTGGGCCATGAACTGCTTTTTCAGCTTTTTTTCATTCATGGACAGCGTTGCTGAAACCATGCCCGGTTGTGCCTCTTCTCCCCAGTCCATGGCTTCTTCCGTAAAATAGCTGTATTTCGCCGCGCGGCCTTCCTTCTCCAGCTTCCGGATGAGAGGCGCGGCAGCTCCGCTCTCTTTTATCCTGCGCTTCATGCAGAAATAATCATGGACCAGGAATAATGAAGGGAAAACGACGCCTAAAAGGCTCAGGGCTATTTCAAAAAGTGGCACAAGATAAGTCTTGCTTATGAATGCCAGTATCCCCGCCGTCAGGACGCAGAGCTGAAGAATAAAGACGGCGGTGGTCATCAGGGTCGTGCGTTTTATGAACCTCAGTCCCATATAAAAGGTCATAATTAGGATCAGGAAATTCACAAACGCAAGCAGCACATTCCAGCCTGATAGAAAATCGGCGAAATGGTTCATGGCTCGCCCTCCGTACGGCTGTTCATTTTCATTTCTTCCCAGCGTTCCCTCGTGATCAGCACCCTCCTGGGCTTGCTGCCTTCATAGCCGCTGATGATGTTTCGCTCAGCCATCTGGTCGATAATCCTTCCAGCCCTGGCGTATCCGACCTTGAACTTCCGCTGGATAAAGGAAACAGATGCCTGCCCGCAATCAATGACAGCCTCTATGGCCTGGGGAAGAAGTTCGTCCACGCCATCTTCGTCTTCTTCACCGCTGCCGCCGGAGTCATCATTGATATTCTCGATGATATCCTCATCATATAGGGCTTTCATCTGGTTTTTGACAAAGTCAACCGTCAGCTCCACTTCCTTGTCGGAAACGAAGCAACCCTTTACACGTATCGGCTTTGGAACTCCAACCGGATAATAGAGCATATCCCCCTTGCCGAGGAGCTTCTCAGCCCCGGCCATATCCAGGATGGTCCTTGAATCCACCTGGGAGGACACGGCAAAGGCTATGCGCGAAGGTATATTGGCCTTGATGACGCCTGTTATGACATTAACCGAAGGACGCTGTGTGGCGATCACGAGATGCATGCCCGCCGCCCGCGCCATCTGGGCCAGCCTGCAGATGGAATCCTCCACATCATGGGGAGCGACCATCATAAGATCCGCAAGCTCATCTATTATGATGACGATCTGGGGAAGCTTGTCCCCCTCGCCGGTTTCTTCTATATAGGCGTTATAACCCAGGATATCGCGTACCCCGCGGTCGGCAAAGAGCCTGTAGCGGGTTGTCATTTCCGAAACGGCCCACCTTAAGGCCCCCGCAGCCTTGTTGGGATCGGTGACGACCGGGATCAGCAGGTGTGGAATACCGTTGTAAACACCCAGTTCCACCACCTTGGTGTCGATCATGAGCATCCTAACATCGTCCGGGGTCGCCTTATACAGCAGGCTGATGACAATGGAGTTGATGCATACGCTCTTTCCTGAGCCCGTAGCGCCCGCTATCAGTATATGGGGCATCTTTGCAAGGTCCACAACCACGTTCTCTCCGGTGATGTCCTTTCCCAGGGCAACCGCCAGCCTTGATTCATGCCGCGTGAACTCTGGGGATTCCAGGACGCTGCGCAGGCTGATGGGGGCTACTTCATTGTTTGGCACCTCAACCCCTATGGCCGCTTTGCCGGGGATGGGCGCCTCTATGCGGACACCTGAGGCAGCAAGGTTAAGGGCGATATCATCGGTAAGGTTGACTATCCTGCTCACCTTCACGCCGGGCGCCGGCTGCAGCTCATAGCGGGTAAACGCCGGACCGATGGATACATTTATTACCTTTGCCCCTATCCCAAAGCTCTCCAGGGTGGCTTCAAGCTTCCTGGCGTTTTCTGCGGCCGATGCTTTTATCCGCCTCATGTTCGATTCACCCTCCCTGGATCTGCTCAACAGTTCCAGGGGCGGGAAAACGTATTCTCCTTTATGCTCGCGGGCGATAATTCCCCCGTTTTCATCCGGGGCAGGAACTTCATCCCGGCCGGGCGCCTTTTGCGCCGATGCGGTCTTCACTGATGCGGCAGGCTTTTCATGATTCGTTGAGGCCGGCCTTTGTCTCCTATACTGTTCATCTCCGAGCATCAACGGCATGTCTTCCTGTTTAGCGGGCTCGGGTTCGGGAGGCTCCATCTCTTCCCGCCCCCTGGCTTCCTGCAGCGGGAAGTCCACTATCCTGGCGCGTTTCCGGGTGCCGGGGGCAAATGTGTCAGGCAATTCGATTTCATCGTCTTCATCTTCGTCATCGTCATAATCCTCATCGCCCAATTCCTCTTCCCGTTCGCTCCTCCGCTTTTTTACAGCGTCCACCATGCCGGTGATGACCCCGGCGGTTCCCCGGTAAACCCCCTTTGCGGCCTTTGCCAGGGACAGCCTCGTCAGGAGCATTGCGGATATGATGGCAAGGGTAATAAGGATGATCATGGTTCCCAGCTTCTTGAAAACGAACAGCAACGGCACACCAATGATGCCTCCAATCACACCGCCCGATGACACGAAACCGCCGGCGCCCTTTCCTATGGCACGAACGCCTTCATGGTAGAAGGTGGTTATGTACTGGCCGACATTCATATTCTGGTAATAGGCGACATCATGAAGTCCGGCCTGGAGCAAGGCTGATACAAGGGATATCAGTATCAGCGTCAGCATGGTTTTCCCTGACCTGGAAACCGCCCTTGGCCTGAAGATAATGATAATGCCGAGAATAAAGGTGAACGCCGGGACCACATAACCCATAAGACCAAAAAGGCCGCCCGTAAACCGGCCAATGAGTTCACCCAAGGGCCCGGCAGCGCCGTTAAAATAAATGCTGAGCATCATGATAACGCCCGCGACGGCGATCAGAAGCCCAGCTATTTCGGCTTTCAGCCGGCTCTTGCCCGGATTCTTCACCTTTCTTGATACTGGTTTTACGCTCCTTTTCGACTTCTTTTGTACCTTGCTTGGAGACACTTCAATACCTCCGTTTTCCAGCCATTCATCCCTTTAACTATATCATAATAAAATGTTCTTTGACAACGTGCCCAAATCGTGATAATATTTACGGTAGCCCGGCATGAAATACCACTGGGACATGGTTTGTGCATGCCAGTCCTGCAGGGTATGGAATGAATCGGAAAAACTGAATATAATCTATAGATAGAGGCGCATTTTCTATGAGTAATCCGGATGAGGGCGGCGGGCCCGATGAACCCGGCAGAAAGGAGAAATTGCCGAAGGAGCATGATTCCGTCCAATCTGCTGCCTGGGCGCATGGTTAACAGCCTTGCGACTGTCACTGGCAAATACAGTGGAGAGCTATCGGTAGATCGTTATATGCTTGCTCTATGCAAAGTATAAGCTGCCGTTAACTCAACGACAGCTTTTTTATCACTCACCTGTCGTGAAAGGAAGGAGTGCCTGTTATGAAGAAGCCATTATTCATCGGGTCATGTGTAGCGCTTGTAACACCGTTTACCGAGGACGGAGTCGACTATGGGAAACTCGGGGAACTGATTGAGTGGCATATTAAGGAAGGAACTGACGCCATACTGATCTGCGGAACCACGGGAGAAGCATCCACCATGTCTGACGAGGAGCATAAGGAGGTGCTTCGCTTTGCCGCAGACCGCATCAGGAACCGGGTACATATCATGATGGGAGCCGGCAGCAACGATACCCGCCATGCCATCGAACTGAGCCAGTATTGCCAGAGCATAGGCGCGGACTCCATCCTGTCGGTCACACCCTACTACAACAAGACCACCCAGGAAGGGCTCTATCAGCACTTCAAGGCCATTGCCGAAAGTGTGGACATCCCCGTTGTAATCTACAATGTCCCCTCAAGGACCAGTCTGAATATCAACTCCTCAACACTGAAGCGTCTTTCGGAAATCCCCAACATCGTTGCCGTGAAGGAATGCAACCTGATGCAGGTGGCTGAAACCGCTTATCTCTGCGGTGATGAACTGATCCAGTATTCGGGCGAGGACGGGAACGTAGTGCCTCTGCTGGCCCTTGGAGGCAAGGGTGTTATTTCGGTGGCTGCCAATATCGTTCCTGCCGACATACACAAGATGGTCCATTCCTTTATGGAAGGGGACCTGGAAACAAGCCGCAGGATTCAGATAAAGCTTGATCCGCTGGTCAAGGCCCTGTTCTGCGAAACCAACCCGATCCCTGTGAAGGCTGCCATGAACCTTATGGGGATGAATGCGGGACGCTGCCGCCTGCCCCTTGTAGACATAAGCCCGCAGGGAATGGAAACACTGAAAAAGGCGATGAAGGAATACGGCCTGATATGATTTTTCTGCCTTTCTCCTTACCTGATATATAGCCGGAGGTTGATAAAATGATCAATATACTGTTGAATGGCTGCAACGGAAGAATGGGACAAAACATAGTCCAGTGCGCGAGGTTCCGGAATGATCTCGCCATAGTCGCCGGACTTGATGTCAGACCCAACGGTAACGCCCCGTTCCCCGTATATACGGACACTGCGGACATCAGGGAAAAGATCGATATGATCATCGATTTTTCACACCCCACCGCTCTTGACAGGATCCTGGGATATGCCATTGAAAAGAAGCTGCCAATCGTCATAGCCACCACCGGCTTCTCCCCTGAACAGAAAGAGAAGATTGAAAAGGCAGGGGCCGAGATTCCTGTCCTCTTGTCGGCCAATATGTCGCTGGGCATAAACCTGCTGCTCCAGTTGGTAAAAACGGCCGCAAAGACCCTGTATGGCTCCTTTGATATTGAGATAATAGAAAAGCACCATAATCAGAAGGTTGACGCCCCCAGCGGAACAGCCCTTGCCATTGCCGATGCCATAAACTCGGCAATTTCCCCGAACCAGCTTAAGTACGTCTACGACAGGCACTCCAGCAATCAGAAACGCACAAGGGACGAGATAGGCATACATGCCATCAGGGGCGGCACCATCACAGGCGAGCATACCGTCCTGTTCGCAGGCAATGACGAGCTCCTGGAAATCAGGCACACTTCCCTGTCCAGGAACCTGTTTGCCGAGGGAGCCCTCAAGGCGGCAACCTTCCTGTATGGCAAGGAGCCAGGTTTCTACAGGATGCAGGATATATTCGAAGAATGATGATCAAAAAGGCTGCCGGGAAACCGGCAGCCTTGTGTATTACGCATTAATGCCCTCATTGCGCCTGCCGGTTCCTGTTGAGGTACTTGTCCATCACCGGATTGACCATGAAATTGATAATCAGACCGGGCAGCGTGAATCCGAAGCAGACATAGATCAGGTAGGTAATCAGCAGGACAATGCCGCTCCCTGTAGCGGCCAGG
The DNA here is from genome assembly GCA_012719645.1 of Clostridiaceae bacterium. Lineage (GTDB taxonomy): Bacteria > Bacillota > Clostridia > DSM-8532 > DSM-8532 > Thermoclostridium_A. Next base: position 7,263 of record JAAXZX010000081.1, on the reverse strand, counting down.
ATCAATGTGGGTCCGATGATCACGAGGAAGCACAGGATCAGGATCACCAGGTTTGGCAAAAAACGTGCCAGTGCGAACAAAACGGCATTCTTGTACAAATCCCTGATCTTCAGCTCATAAGTGACCATCATGGGGTAGATATACAGGGAAGCCATCATGAACAGGATAAATACCATGATCATCAGGCCGTTGGCAATGGAAAACAGCACACCGCCATCGGATACCCTTGGATACAGGTACAGGTCAAATATCAGGAACAGCAGCAGGAAAAGGTTTATAAAAGTTACCGCAATGCCCTGTTTGAAATTTTCCTTCATCTTGTCCCTGAAGTCCGACCAGGTGAAAGTAGGCCTCTCGTAGGAATAACACCTGAGCAGGTATGTCAGGCCTGCTTGGGCAGGACCCACGGTAATTATGGGAATTGCCATGAAAAACATGGTTGTGGGAAAGCCGCTGTCCCATAACAGGAACCTGAATTCTTCAATTGAAATGGTTGATGCTTCGGGAATGAATATGCCTATCAGGTAAATGCTCAGAAAATACGAGAGAACAATAGCAGGGATGTTGAAGACAATAAACATGAGGTTGATGGTTATCAGTCTCCAGAATTTCCTGTACAATACCCCGAAAAATATGGCCAGGCGGCTTCGGTTGTCTTCGTATTTTTCTCCCGGCAGCTTTTCAAAAATGGGTTCATCGGTCATCAAACACACCTCTGTCTGAATCTATGTGATATATTCTGCCAAAAGCAGCGTCACGGCGGCCAGGGCCGGTGAACATGAACGAATTATTAGCATAAGCAGCTATATTATACCATAACAGTGTTCTGAAGGGGAAAACATATATGCCTTTTATGAATTTATAATATCATATCGGGCGCCAATAGTGATAAAATCATATGGAAGCATCTTTACGGAGGAAGCAGATGAAGCTGTATATCAAACAGAAGGTTTTTTCCCTTGGCGACAGGTATTATGTGTTCGATGAAAACCAACGGCCTGTGTTTACCGTTCAGGGGCAAATATTCACAATAGGGGCCAAAATACACATATACGACATAACCGGGCAGGAACTGTATTATATTGAGCGCCGGTTGTTCCGGCTCCTGCCCGAATACCATATTTTTTGCGGGGATAACCATTGCGCCATTGTAAAAAAGGAGTTTTCCCTGTTCAGACCACGCCTTGCAATACAGAGCCAATACGGAGACTACACCATAGAAGGCAGCCTGTTCGGCATGGATTTTGTCATTTACAATGAAGGCATCCCGGTGGGAGAGGTCCACAAAAAATGGTTTGCCTTCGGGGACAGTTATGAACTGGATGTCATTGATCCCAACAACGCCGCCTTTTTCAGCGCCCTGGTCATAGCCATAGACAATTGCCTCCATAACGAGAACTGAAAATCCTGGTATTATGTTTCTCTTATTCATGCTGAAATTGATGTTGACACGATCCAAAGATGTCTGTATAATTAAATTTGCGCCGAAAAGGCGTCCATATGCGATATGCGGTCGTGGTGGAATTGGCAGACACGTACGTTTGAGGGGCGTATGCGCAAGCGTACCGGTTCAAGTCCGGTCGACCGCACCAACAAAAACCCATCCTTTGGATGGGTCGTTTTTTTTATGGCCTACTGGATCTCCTCGATTTTTTCCAGGAGGGGGTTTTGCCCTTCCCGTTCCCTGTAGCTGAGCCGTATCCTGTCCCCCGGCTCAAACCCGTAATCGTCGAAACTCTCCCTGAGGTCATCGTTGAGCTGGAAACTGCGTATGGCGCCGTCTTCCAACTCCACCTCGATGAAGTTGCTGTCAATCCTTCCGTTGAATATGCCTTCAGCCGTGACAGGCATGTCTTTGGCTTCGTCCTTCCGGACACCGTCCTGCCCAGGCACGCTGATCCCGCCGGCATCCGACGCGCCGGTATCCGATAGGCTTTCATCGTGGGCCGTTCCGGCTTCATTCGGCATACTTATTGAATCGTTTTCTGGCTTTCTGGCCAAATCGGTCCTTATACGGGTTTGCGAAAAGACAAAATAGCCCGCCAGTCCCAGGCCCAGCACCAGGATGCATGCGACGGCAATTACTTTCTTTATTCCCATTTCATTACCTCCAGTCACGGATGATTCTGTCCTATCAGTCAGCGATAATCCCAGGCACACGGTATAATGGATATTATCCCTTTATCTGTTGGACGAAAACAGGTTGTTGTGGTTCATCCATCCTCCCATGACGGGAAAACCGATTAGGGCTCAATGACCATCTCCTTCTTCCTGAGCCTGTTGTTGGTGAGCTTGCGCACTATGGTCCATATCACGGCAAAAGCAGGTATTCCCGCTATGGTGCCCGCTATGCCGAACAGGCTTCCGCCAAGAAGCAGGGAGAACAGGATCCAGATTCCGCCCAGTCCGATGGACCTTCCCACTACCCTTGGATATATAAGTATGTTGTCCACCTCCTGTATAACCAGCAGCAATATGGCATACAGCAGCGCCTTTCCTGGAACCACCAGCAGGACGATGATAAAGCTCAGGATTGAACCAATAAGCGGCCCGATGATGGGTATGATGCCTGTAACGGCCAATACCATGCTTAGCAGGAACGCGTTGGGGATGCCCAGCAAAACCATTCCGGCAAAGGCCATGGCCCCCACTATCAGCGCGTTGATGATCATCCCGGAGCAATAGCCCCTGAAGGTGCGGTTGGCCACTGCGCATATATCCAGAAGCCGGCTGCACAGTCTTTTGGGAAGCCACGCATACATCAGCTTCCTGAGGATCATCAGGAGTTTTTCCTTGGCGGCAAGCAGGTAGATGGAGATAAGTATCCCTGTGGACATATTGATTATAAACCCGGCGAAATTCTTCGTGAATCCGAATATGCGCGGGAAGGCCGCGGAAATGGCCTGTCCGGCCCTGGCTACAATCTCGTTCCAGTTGAGGGAAATATTCTGCCAGAATCCCCCCTTGAGCCCCAGGTCTTCAATGGTCTGGTTCAGGAAGCGCTCCACGTCGGCAATATACTCGGGCATATCAGCGGCTATATTGGACACGCTTGATGAAAGCTCGGGTATTGCAAGGACCATCCAGGCCACCACCACGACCACCAGCGTCAGGAAGACGCATAGTATTGACAGCGGCCTTTTGAGCCTTCGCACGAAAACGGTCCTGCTCCTGTCCATAAAGGAGAAAAGCCTTTCAAAAAGCCTCATCAGCAGGTTAAGCACATAGGCTATGGCAATACCATAAAGAAAAGGACTGACAAGGGAGATCACTTTGCCGATAAAGGAAATCAGGCTTCCCAGGTTAAAAAGCCCGGCAAGCAGCAGTATGGCATAGGTGATCATTATCAGTCCCGTTTTTGCTTTCTTTATCTCTTCCGCCATGGATACCATTCCCCAGGATAGATATTCATCCCTATCTTGGGCAGATGGCAGGCAAAATATGCTCAAGCCATGGCTTTAAAACCTGAAACCCGCAAGCAGGTCTTCAAAGGTATCCCTTCTGCGGATCAGCCTTGCGTTGCCGTCCAGTGTTATGAGCACCTCGGCGGGACGCAGCCTCAGGTTGTAGTTGGAGGCCATGGAGTATCCATATGATCCGGCGTCCAGAACCCCTATTATATCCCCTTCCCGGAGCGGAGGCATGGGCCTGTCTTTCGCCAGTATATCGCCGCTTTCGCATATGTTCCCGACGATGGTAACCTTCTCATCATCCTGGCCGTCAAGCAATCTGTTGTTCCTGAAGGCCACGATTTCGTGGTAGGAATCGTAGAGTATGGGCCTCATCAGCACATTGAAACCTATGTCGGTTCCTATATACTTCGTGCCATAACTGGTCTTTATGGCATGAACGGTTCCGAGTATCGCGCCGGATTCCGCGAAGGGATAGCGGCCTGGCTCCACCTTGAACCTGATGTCTCCGCCATAATTCTCCCTGAACTCCATGAGAATCGGAGCAAGCTGACCGGCAAGATCCTTAAGGTCAAGGCGCTCTTCGCCCTGGAGTTTCCTGTATGGTATGCCGAATCCTCCTCCGAAATCGACGAACTCAAGGTTTTCGAACTGCGATGCTATTCGGAGCAGAGCCTTTACACTGTCAATGAAAGGCTTTGTGTCAAGGTAAAGAGAACCTATGTGCTGGTTGATGCCCACGACCTTCAGGCCGTATTTCCCTGCTATGGCCCTGGCATCCTCGAGCAGATCTTCCTGGATAGCGAATTTTGTTTTTGAGCCTGCAGTAACCACCTTTTCATGGTGCCCGGCGCCTGCTCCGGGATTAAACCTCAATGCCACCCTTCCTCCGGGGTTTATTCTGCCCAGCAGTTCCAACTGCGACAAAGAATCCACGCTTGCCAGGATCCCCCTGTCCAGCACGAATTTCATCTCTTCCGCCGATACATTGTTGCCTACGTAGAATATCCTGGACGCATCAAATCCGGCCTTTTCAAGGATGTAAATCTCTCCCGGCGACATGGCGTCGGCCTCCATGCCCTCCTCCCTCACGATCCCAAGAAGATGCAGGTTGGAGTTGGCCTTGATGGAGCAGCTTACACTGAACCAGGGATACGGCAGCAGGTTAACCAGTTCCCTGATCCTCTCCCTTAATGTCTTTTCGTCATAGACATAAAGCGGGCTCCCGTATTCTTTGACCAGGCTTTCCACGTCGATTCTGTTCAAAAAGTGATCCTTCATCAATTGGTTCATTGGCTGCGACCTCCAATACTCGAAAGTAATATTTCATTTTTCAGCGAATCCTTGATCAGTTCTACCAGCGGCCTGTTCCTTGAATACAGGCAGCTGTCCTCTTCAAGGCCCGATATTTCGCCGGTAAGCACCTGGGTGGAATCAACGATGATCCTTATCGGGCCCGGTTTTTTCTGGATGGTGTAAAGGGTCGCTCCCTCCAGTTCAACGCCGGACGAGGTTATGGCCACAACCTTGAGGCCTCGTTTTATGGCATCCAGCAGTTCATCGCGGACATAGGCTATCTCCTTTTCGGACAGGGATACATAGACCCTTTCTTTAGCCTGCCTTATCATATTCTTCATCTTGTCCACGATGTGCCTGAAGCCAGTTATGGTAATATAGGGCTCATGCTGCGGCTTTCCCCTGGGGCACTCCCTCTTTATATGCTCGAGGATGTTATTCATATGGGCAAGGACATTGGCACAGTATTCCTCCACCGGCACTGCCGCATAGCGCAGGACCGGACCCTCGATTATATACGCGCCGCCCTTGTCCGCCAGGCTTGCAAGTGCCTGGTAGGCGTTGGCCCGGGGAATCCCGGTGGCCTTGGCGGCCTCATAACCGTTCATCTCCCCTTCCCTGCACAGGGCTACGTACAGCTCCGATTCATGGCGGGTAAGACCGGTTTTCATAAGGCATTCTATAAGTGTCACAGTCAGGACCCCTTTTGGTAGTTATAATAACTACCACTAATTTAACCATGACCCTTTACGGCTTGTCAAGACTGAAATACAGGCGCTGCGGCTCAGCCCGGATGAGGCGAAAAAAACTGCATACCCGAAGGTATGCAGTTACATATCCTGTCTGTGGAACACCCGCAGCACCGGATCCAGTCCATGAAAAAGCCGGAAGCGGGCTTCATGGGATCCGGTCCGCAGGCCATCTATCAGAGATTGTTCTCCTCAATATACCTTTTCAGCCACCTGGCGCTTTTCTTCCATGACCTTTCAAGGGTGTTGTAATCAACGTGGAAAAGGCCGAAGCGCTTGCTGTACCCATGTCCCCATTCGAAATTGTCAATGAGGGACCAGATATAATATCCCTCAAGTTTTATACCTTCGGATATGGCCTCCCTTGCTTTCTCAAGATGCCTCTCAAGGTAGCTTACCCTGTCATCGTCCTGGATGATGCCGTCCCTTATGATATTGTCCTTAAAGGCGGCGCCGTTCTCGGTTATCATCATGCAGGGACCGTCATAATCCCTGTGTACCCGCCTCAAAAGGTCCAGCAGGCCCTGGGGATACACTTCCCATCCCATCTCGGTAAATTCGGCACCCTCGGGTCTTACCTCTTCCATAGGCAGGAAGTCATTGCTCTCGGAACTCTTTACGATCTTCCTGAAATAATAATTGATTCCCAGGAAGTCCACATGGCTTCCCGCTATTTTCTCCATATCCCCGTCTCTGATCACAGGAGCGTTGAGATTTTCCCGGTATACCGAAAGCATGTCCTCCGGGTATGCACCCTTCATCACCGGATCCAGGAACCACCTGTTATAGAAGCCGTCGGCGAACCATGCCGCCTTCTTATCCTCGGGCAACTGGGAAGCCGGATATATGGGATACAGGTTCAGGGCTATACCAAGCCTTCCATCCAGCCCGGACTGCCTGAACGCTTCTACAGCCATCGCGTGGGCCAGCATCAGGTGGTGTGAGACCTGGACGGCCAGAGAAGCGTCCTTTATACCCGGCGCATGGCGTCCGAACCAGTGCCCGGTAAAGGCAGTGCAAATCGGCTCATTCAGCGTGTTCCACTTTTTCACACGGTCTCCGAGGCTTCGGAAAACGGTGTCGGCATAGTCCGCAAAGTATAATACCGTATCCCTGTTGCCCCAGCCTCCCTTCTCCTGAAGCGCCTGGGGCAGGTCCCAGTGGTAAAGGGTAACCATGGGCTCTATGCCTGCCTCCAAAAGAGCATCGACAAGCCGGTTATAGAAGTCCAGACCTGGCATGTTGGACCTTCCGGAACCCTTCGGAAAGATCCGCGGCCAGGCCACCGACATGCGGTATCCGCGCACCCCCAATTCCTTCATCAGCGCGATATCTTCCGGATACCTGTGGTAGTGGTCACAGGCGATATCCCCGGTATCCCCGTTATGAATCATGCCGGGAGTATGGGAGAACACGTCCCAGATGGATGCTCCCCTCCCGCCTTCAAGCACTGCACCCTCAATCTGGTAGGAAGCAGTTGAGGTTCCAATAATAAAGTCCTTCGGAAATACGCTGCGTTCCAAGCATATACCCCCCCGGTAAACACAGGACGTTATTGAACATATCGTAATATATTGGTAAAGAAATCAGAGCTTGGCCGGTTGCGACGGTAACCTGATAAAAAAGATATCACAGGCTTTCCAATAAGTAAATCATCCCGGGCATATAATTGTCTTTATCGTATGATAATTTCACCCTTAAGATTATCGCGTGAATATTTCACCCCCCACATATATTTGATAGTCTTAAAGGATGGTATACACAATGAATGATGAGGAATTAAAAAAGCTTCATGTTATCAATTGTGC